>CAIRQL010000255.1 GCA_903880675.1 uncultured Holophagaceae bacterium
AAGATCCGCAACCTCGCCATCATTGCCCACGTTGATCACGGCAAGACCACCCTGGTGGATGCCCTGTTCAAGGGCGCCCACATGTTCCGGGACAACCAGCGCGTCCAGGAACGGGCCATGGACAGCAATGACCAGGAGCGCGAGCGCGGCATCACCATCCTGGCCAAGACGACCTCCCTGCACTGGGGCGGCTACCGCTTCAACATCGTGGACACCCCCGGCCACGCCGATTTCGGCGGCGAGGTCGAGCGGGTGCTGAGCATGGTGGACTCCGTCCTGCTGGTGGTGGACGCCTTCGACGGCCCCATGCCCCAGACCAAGTTCGTGACCCGGAAGGCCCTGGCCCTGGGTCTGCGGCCCATCGTCGTGATCAACAAGGTGGATCGCCCCGGCGCGCGCCCCGTCTGGTCCCAGGATCAGGTCTTCGACCTGCTCATCGAGCTGGGGGCCACCGAGGAGCAGCTCGACTTCCCCTGCGTGTTCGCCAGCGCCAAGCTGGGCTACGCCATGCTGGACATCAACGATGCCAGCGAGACCCTGGACCCCCTCTTCGACACCATCGTCAAGCACTGCCCCCACCCCACGGGGAGCCCTGAGGCCCCCCTGCAGATGTTGGTCACCCTCATGGACTGGAGCGACTTTGTCGGCCAGATCGGCATCGGTCGCATCGTGAATGGCCGCATCCGGGTGGGCGACCAGGTGGGCCTGGTCAAGCGGGACGGCACCGTCCAGCCCCAGAAGATCTCTCAGCTCTATGGCTTTGAGGGCCTGACCCGGGTTCAGCTGCAGGAGGCCAGCGCCGGCGAGATCGTCGCCATCGCCGGCATCGCCGACATCCGGGTGGGCGAGACCATCGCCGACCCGAACAGCCCGGTTGCCCTGGAATACGTGGACATCGACGAGCCCACCATCTCCATGATGTTCATGGTCAACGCGGGTCCCTTTGCCGGGCAGGACGGCAAGCATGTCCAGAGCCGTCGCATCCGCGAGCGCCTCACCAAGGAGCTGCAGCACAATGTGGCCCTGCGCGTGGAGGACACGGACACCCCGGACGCCTTCAAGGTGAGCGGCCGTGGGGAGCTCCACCTCTCGGTGCTCATCGAGACCATGCGCCGCGAGGGCTTCGAGCTCTGCGTGAGCCGCCCCGAGGTGATCCTGCACATCGACCCCGTCACCGGCGAAAAGATGGAACCCTACGAGGACGTGACCATCGACATCCCCGAGGCCTTCATGGGGGTGACCATGGAGCACATGGGCAACCGCAAGGCCGAGATGCAGGACATGGGCAATGAGGGTGGCCGCCTGCGCCTCCACTTCAAGATCCCCAGCCGGGGCCTCATCGGGTTCCGCAGCGAGTTCATGACCGACACCCGCGGTGAGGGCATCATCCACAGCCTCTTCAGCCACTACGGTCCCCACAAGGGCGACCTGCCGGGCCGCAAGAACGGCGTCCTCATCAGCATGGAGCAGTGCGAGACCGTGGGCTTCGCGCTCATGAACCTCGAAGAGCGCGGCGTCATCTTCCTGCACCCGGGCGTCCGCTGCTACGAGGGCATGATCGTGGGCGAGCACGCCCGCGAGAACGACCTGGTGGTGAATGTGGCCAAGGGCAAGAAGCTGTCCAACATGCGGGCCAGCGGCAGCGACGAGGCCACCCGGCTCACCCCGCCCCGGGAGCACACCCTGGAGCAGGCCTTGGAGTACATCGAGCTCGACGAGCTGGTGGAGGTCACCCCCAACTTCATCCGCATGCGGAAGCGGGTGCTCGACACCAACGAGCGCAAGAAGTCCGAGCGGCGCCCCAGCGACAACACCTGGGCTACCTAGCC
>CAIRQL010000256.1 GCA_903880675.1 uncultured Holophagaceae bacterium
GCCAAATACGGGGAACGGCGAACCTCTGAGGGAGGACGCCGAAGCGGGACCGGCACACGGCGCAGCCGGGTGCGTTCGAATCCTCTGCCCTGGTGGGTCGGCGCCAAATACGGGGAACGGCGAACCTCTGCGCTCTCCCTGCCACGATAAAGGCCTGGGGTCCAAAGCCCCCACCTCCCGTTGGAGCGCCCATGATCCTCAGGACGAGCTTCCGCAGCACCCTGGTGACACTTTTCCTAGGCGCCCTGACCCTTTCCGCTGCCCCACCCCGCCCCCAGCCCCCCGCCCTCACCCGCCAGCTGGATTCCGAGTTAGCGGCGGTGGTGAGCGCGCCCGGTCAGGAGCTCATGAGCCTGTCGGTGCTGGCGGTGCGGCAGGGGCGGGTGGTCTACCACCGGCAGTTCGGTGCGGCCTGGGTGGATCCTGCGGACCCCGCCAAACGACACCTGGCGGATGCCCGCACCCTCTACCGCATGGCCTCGATTTCTAAGCTGGTGACCACCCTGGGGGTGTTGCGGCTGGTGGAGCAGGGCCGCCTGGACCTGGACCGGGACCTGGGGGACTACCTGGGGTTCCCCCTGCGCAACCCGCACTTCCCCACCGTGCCCGTGACCCTGCGCCACCTGCTGACCCACACCTCATCGCTGCGGGACGACGCCGGCTACTACTGGGACGCCGCCAGCCGCACTCATCTCAAGGAGGTGCTGGTCCCCGGCGGGAAGGCCTACGGCGAGGGCCAGATGTGGTCACGCCAGGCGCCCCCCGGGGCCTACTTCCAGTACGCCAACCTGCCTTGGGGGGTGGTTGGCACCGTGATGGAGCGGGTGACCGGCGAGCGCTTCGACCGCCTCATGCGGCGCCTGGTGCTGGATCCCCTGGGCCTGCCCGGGGGCTTCCACCCCGCAGACTTCTCCCCGGCGGAGCTGGCCAGCGTGGCCACCCTCTACCGCAAGCGGCGGGAGGTGGCGGGGAAGGAGGTCTGGGAGCCCCGGGGCCCCTGGCTCGTCCAGGTGGATGACTACGTCTCGGCGCCACCCCCGCAGCGGGCCCTCCCCGACTATGTGCCGGGCACCAACGGCACCCTCTTTGGGCCCCAGGGGAACTGCCGCCTGTCGGCGGAGGGTCTGGGCCGGATCCTGATGCTGCTGGCGGATGGGGGCGTGAGCCGGGGCCGCCGCCTCCTCAAGCGGTCCAGTGTGGACCTCATGCTGAGCACCCAGTGGCAGGCCGACGCCACGGGGAGCAATGGCAACAGTGGCGGCGAGAACCCGCAGGGGAAGCCCCGGCGCCTCATGAATGCCTGGGGTCTGGGGGCGCAGCACTTCCTCGACCTGCCGGGCCCCGGTGGTGGAGATCGTCTGGTGGCGGGCGGTGGCCTGCGGGCCGTGGGGCACATGGGCAGTGCCTGGGGCCTGACCTCGGGCCTGGTGCTGGACCGCAAGACCCGCAGCGGGTTCGTCTTCCTCATTGGTGGTTCGGCCTTCGATCCCGAGACCACCCCCGGTCAGTACTCGGGCTTCCCCCGCCACGAAGAGCAGATCATGACCGCCCTCTACCGTAGGGCCGTTCTGGGGCGTGCGCACTGAGTGCTTCAGGCCGATAGCCCGGAAGCTTTTTTGTCTTCATTTCATTGCGAGCTGAGCTCAGGCTTCCAGCGCGTCCCGGACGGCCTGGAGCAGCTCGTTGCGGGTGAAGGGCTTCTGCAGAAAGCCGAGGCTGTCCAGACGGGGGGCAGCCAGGCCCAGGTTGGAGGCGGGATAGCCTGAAAGAAAGAGTGCTTTCATGTTGGGCCGCAGGGTGCGGACGCGCTCCCAGAGGCCTGGTCCGTCCAGGCCGGGCATGACCACATCCGTGGCCAGGAGGGCGGGCGCCAGGCCCTCCTCCACCCAGCGAAGGGCCTCTATGGGAGAGGGGGTGTACACCACCTGATAGCCGGCGTCCTCCAGGATGCGGGCGGCGGTCTCCAGCAGGATCTCCTCGTCCTCCACCAGCAGCACGGACTCGTGCCCTCCCGCGACGCCTGTCGCAGGGCCAGCGCTGGCCGCCGGGGTGCCGCCGGGAAGGCGCGGCAGGTGGATGGAGAAGGTGGTGCCCCGTCCCGGTGCGGTGTCCACCTGGATGAAGCCCCCATTCTGGCGGACGATGCCGTAGACCGTGGCCAGCCCCAGGCCTGTGCCTTGTCCCGGCGCCTTGGTGGTGAAGAAGGGCTCGAAGATGTGGGGCAGGATCTCGGCGGGAATGCCCCGGCCCGTGTCCCGCACCCGTAGCACCACGTAGTCGCCGGGCTCGGCATCCGGCAGGCGGCTGGCGTCTGCCCCCAGGGTGGCGTTGGCGGTCTCCACCGTGATGGTGCCGCTGGCTCCGAGGGCATCCCTGGCGTTGACCACCAGGTTGGTGAGGATCTGCTCGATCTGGCTGGGGTCCATCCACACATTCCATAAGTCAGGCGCAGGGTGCCAGGTCAAGGTGTGCTGCTCGCTGATGAGGCGGCGCAGCATCTTCTGGGTGTCCTCGACCTTGTCGTTCAGGTCCAGCAGGGTGGGTTGGATGGCCTGCTGGCGGGCGAAGGCCAGCAGCTGGCGGTTCAGGTCGGCGGAGTGCAGGGCGGCCTTGCGGATCTGCTCCAGGTCCCGGCGCAGGCCTGGCATCGCCTCAGTGCGCTCCAGCAGCAGGTCCGCATAGCCGATGATGACGCCCAGCATGTTGTTGGTGTCGTGGGCCACGCCCCCGGCCAGCTGGCCCAGGGAGTCCAGCCGCTGGGACTGGTTCAGCATGGCCTCCAGGCGCTTGCGCCCCGAGATGTCGCGCACCACCGACACCAGGGCGTTCTGCCCGTACCAACACACGCGCCGCACGGCGACCTCCACGTCAAGGGGGGCGTCTGGGCGGGTGGGCCGGCGGGCCTGCCACTCGAAGACCAGGGAGCCGTCCCGGTCCAGCTGGTGGCGCATGGTCTCGATGTGGGCGGGGGTGAGCGGACCTTCGGAGTAATCCTGGATGGTGTGGTCCCGGAAGGTCTCCCGGGTCACCTCGTACATGGCCAGCATGGCGTCGTTGGCCTCGAGGACGTGGCCCGCCCAGTCGTGGATGAAGATGGCATCGTTGAGGCCGTTGAAGAGGGTGAGGAGGTTCTCCTCGGAGCGGCGCAAGCTCTCCCGGGTCTCCTCCAGCTGGGCCACGCGCGCCAGCAGCTCCGGGTAGTAGGTCCTCCGCGAGGAGTCCGTACCCAGGCCGATGATGCTGTCGCGCAGCTGGCGCCAGTCTTGCGGTTCGTTCATCTACATGGCCTCGGCGTAGAGCGCCCGCAGATCGTCCCGGCTGGGGGGCCGCGGGTTGGTGGCATTGCAGGGATCCAGGATGGCCTTGCCAGCCAGGCGGGGCAGGTCGTCCAGGCGCACACCCCGGGCGGCCAGGCCGTCATCGATGCCGCAGTCCCGCCGCAGGTCCAGGACATGGCGGAGGATCCGGCTTCGGCTTTCCCGCTCGTTCAGGCCCCGCAGATCGCAGCCCATGGCCTCGCCGATGCGACGGTAGCGCTCTGGTGCCGTGTTGAAGTTGAAGTCCATGACATGGGGCAGCAGCAGGGCGTTGCACTCGCCGTGGGCCAGATCCATGTACCCGCCCAGGCTGTGGGCCATGGCATGGACGGAGCCCAGGCTGGCGTTGGAAAACGCCAGGCCGGCCTGGAGGCTGGCCAGCATGATCTGGGTGCGGAGCTCCAGGTCAGCTGGGGCGGCCGTGCTCGCCCGCAGGTGGGTGGAGACCAGACGGATGGCCTCCAGGGCGTGGAGGTCCGTGATGGGGGAGTGGGCATTGGAGACGAAGGCCTCGATGGCGTGGACCATGGCGTCCATGCCGGTGCACGCCGTCAGGTAGGCGTCCATGGTCAGCAGGGTGCGGGGATCAATGAGGGCCACATCCGGCACCACAGCCTTGCTGATGATGGCGATCTTCACCCGCTCCTGGGTGTCCGTGATGATGGCGAATTGGCTCACGTCGGCGGAGGTGCCGCCGGTGGTGGGGATGCAGATGAGGGGCGCCATGGGCGCCGGCACCTGGTCCACGCCCTCGAACGCCAGGATGGAACCGCCGTTGGCCGCCACGATGCCCACGCCCTTGGCGCAGTCCATGACGCTGCCACCACCCACGGCCACGATGAGGTTGCACCCGGCCTCCCGGAACAAGGCAGCCCCTTCCATCACCTCGGTGTCCCGGGGGTTGGGGGAGACGCCAAGGAAGCGGGTCACCGCCAGGCCCTCCTGCTCTAGGCCGCTGCCCACATCCTCGGTCCAGCCTGCGGCTTGCACGCCGGGATCCGAGATGAGCAGGATCCGCTGGCCCCCCAGCCTCCGGGCATAGCGGCCCGCCAGGAGGCGAGCGTCCGCTCCAAAGATGAACTCGGGCGCCACAAATTTTCGGATCTCGTCGAGCATGGCGTCGGTCATGCGACCCCCCGGGGGAAAGACATTCCACGGAGTGCCCTTCGACCCAAGGTAGGGGAGGCCTTAGTTTCAGTCGACTGGAGTTTGAAAAAATCGACCCCTATTGTTGATTGGTCCGAAGACGGGGACGGGCCAAGGCCCGCTCAGGAAGCCCAGAACGGTGGATGGTGGATAATTTTCCACCCACGAAAAAAAATTATTGCGCATAATTCAATTCTTCACTAAATTCTTACCCGTGGCATCCGCAATCCCAACCCTGCCCAAGATTCCCCACCCTCTCTTTCCAGGAGTTTTTCATGGCAACGCTCACCGAGAACCTGAAGGCCTTCCAGGCCCTGAAGACCAACCTCTACCAGAAGGATTTCCTGCTGACATGGGAACACCCGGAGGAGGAGCTGAAGGCGATCCTGGCGGTGGCCGATGCGCTGAAGCAGGTGCATAAGAAGGGTCAGAGCTACCGGAGCTTTGAGACGGGCCTGGCGATTTCGATCTTCCGTGACAACAGCACGCGGACC
>CAIRQL010000257.1 GCA_903880675.1 uncultured Holophagaceae bacterium
CAAGGAGGAGAAGTCCGACCAGCGGCGCCAGAAGACCCTGGAGCGGGAGCTGGAGTGGATCCGCATGTCGCCCAAGGGCCAGCATGCGAAGAGCAAGGCCCGCATCGCCAACTACGAGAGCCTGGCCGGTGAAGAGGGTCGTCAGAAGGAGCAGGAGCTAGAGATCTACATCCCCAGCGGTCCACGCCTGGGTGACCTGGTGGCCGAGGTGGACGGCGTCTCCAAGGTCTACGGCGACCGCGTGTTGTTTGAGAACCTGACCTTCGCCATTCCCCGGGGCGGCATCCTGGGCGTCATCGGGCCCAACGGCGCCGGCAAGTCCACCCTGCTGCGCCTCATCACAGGCCAGGAGGCCCCGGATGCCGGGAGCATCCGTCTGGGCGACACGGTGCGCATGGCCTACGTGGATCAGCTGCGCTCTGGGCTGAACCTCGAAAAGACTGTCTTTGAGGCCGTCTCCGGCGGCTACGAGCAGATCGAACTGGGGGGCAAGCTCATCAATGCCCGGGCCTGGCTCAGCCGCTTCGGCTTCTCCGGGGACTCCCAGCAGAAGAAGGTGGGTGAGCTCAGCGGCGGCCAGCAGAACCGCTTGAACCTGGCCCTCACCCTGAAGAGCGAAGCCAACTTGCTCTTCTTCGATGAGCCCACCAACGACCTGGATGTGAACACCATGCGCGCCCTGGAAGAGGCCATCGAATCCTTCGCCGGCAGTGCCGTGCTGGTGAGCCACGACCGCTGGTTCCTGGATCGCCTGGCCACCCACATCCTGGCCTTCGAGGGCGACTCCCAGGTCCAGTTCTTCGATGGGAACTACAGCCAGTACGAGGCGTACCGCAAGGACGTGCTGGGCCTCAAGCCCTTCGATCCCCACCGCATCAAGTACCGCAAGCTGACCCGATGACGGCGGACCTCAGTCGGTCCCTCTGGCTCACGCGCCTCACCGTACTGGTCTGTCTGCACCTCGGGCCTGCCGCGCTATGGCTGGGTTGGACCCAGGGTGCCATCGCCCTGGGTGGGTTTGGCGTGCTCTGCCTCCTGCAGGTTCCCCCGGCCCTCAGCCTGGGCTTCCGCCTCCGGGGTGGCCTGGGCAACGAGGGCCTGGAGCGGGATCGGCTGACCCTGCGCACCACCGCCCACCTGCTGCGCCTCCTGGCCCTGGGCCTGGCTGGCATGGGGCTGCTGGCGCTGCGGGGCGAGTGGCTGCCCACCCCGAATCTCACCAGCTGGGGGCTGCCCCCGGTGGCGCTGCTCTTGATCGTCTGCCTCTGGGGTGCCAAGCGCCGGCTGGCGGGCCTGCATCCTGTGCTGGAGTTGGATGCGGCCCGATCCCAGATCCTGCTGGAGCTGGCCATGCTGCTGGCGGTGGGCAGCCTGCTTGGACTGCGACTGCCCTGGGCTGACGCCGTGACGGCCCTGGCCCTGGCCATCCGGATCTTTGTTGCAGGCCATGGGCTGGCCAAGGCCACCACCCTCGAGGCTGCCTGCGGAGGGTGTGGCAGCGGCTGCGGCTGCGGCTGATGCGCGTGCTCGAGCTGTTCTCGGGGCTGGGGGGCTGGCGGTTCGCCCTCGGGGATCGGGGCAGGGTGGTGGCGGCCTACGATGTGAGCGAGCCCGCCAACGCTACCTACGTGCTGAACCACGGCGACCAGCCCCACCCCCGAGAGCTGGCCGCGGTGTCGGCCGAGACGCTGGCCGCCCACGGGGCCGATACCTGGCTGCTGAGTCCTCCCTGCCAGCCCTTCTGCCGCATGGGCAACCGCGAGGGCCTGGCAGATGCCCGCTGCCGGGCCTTCCGCCACCTCATGGAGGTCCTGCAGGAGGCTCCCCCTGAGCGCCTCGTGCTGGAAAATGTCCTGGGCTTTCTTGGCTCGGACGCCCATCAGCTGCTCACCGAACGCCTCCGGGCCCAGGGCCTGATGTGGCTGGACCTGGAGGCCTGTCCCAGCAGCTATGGTTTGCCCAACCAGCGGCCCCGGGCCTATGTGGTGGCCTCTCGGCAGCCCCTGGTGCCCCGTCCCCTGCCCCAGCGGGAGCCGCAGCCCCTGGCGGCCTTCCTGGACGCTGTGGAAGATCCGTCCCTCTACCTCCGTCCCGAGGTGTTCGCCCGCCACCGCCATGGCCTGGATGTGGTGGAAGCCCAGAACCGACGCAGCACCTGCTTCATCGGCGGCTATGGCCGGCGCTATGTGGGCAGCGGCTCCTTCCTCCGGACCCCGCAGGGCGTGCGGCGCTTCTCTCCCGCCGAGGTGGCCCGCCTGCTGGGCCTGCCGGGGGACCTACGCTTTCCCGAGGGTCTGTCCCTGGAGGCCCGCTACCGCCTGCTGGGCAATGGCCTCTCCCAGCCGGTGGCCGCCTGGGCGTTGGCCCACCTCGCATAGAATGGCTCCATGCGCCTGATCCTCTCCGCCTTCCTCCCTGAGTTCGGTCCCCTGGCTGGGCAGGCGCCCGCCGGGTGGGAGACGGCGACGGTGGGCGTCGGAGCCGTTACCGCCGCCGCCGCCACGGCCCGCCTGCTGGCGGAGCGCCGTCCGGAGGCCGTGCTGTTCCTGGGGACCTGTGGCCGCTACGACACCCGCCTGGACCACCTGGAGTGCCTCTGGGCCGGCGAGGCCATCGCCACCTCTGTGGAGGAAGTCCGGGGTGCCGCCTACCGACCGGGGATCGAGGCAACCCGCTGGCCCGCCACGCTGCCGGGACCCTGGCCGGGCCACCCCGTGGCCGTGCCGCCAGCCATCACCGCCACCGCCGAGGGGGCGGCCCTCCTGGCCACGGTGGCCCCGGCGGAGCACCTGGAGCTTACGGGCGTGTTCGCCGCCTGCCAGCAGGCTGGCGTGCCCTGCGGAGCGGCCCTGGTGGTGGTCAACGAGGTGGGACCGGAGGCTGCGTTCCAGTGGCAGGCCAACCATGCCGAAGGGAGCCGCCGCCTGGTGGCGGCCCTGGTGGCGTCGGGATGGTTCCAAGGGGCGTGAAGCCCTCGTCACCGTCCCCCGTGTCGATGCGCCACCCGCCGGGGACCGCGGTGGTGCGTACCCCCAGGGAGGCCCCGGTGACCCAGAGGGGAATACCCGCTTCCCGAAGGGCCTGCACCGTGCCTGGGTCCGGGTGATCGAAGCGGTTCCGCCGTCCCGCTGAGATGAGGGCCAGCTCCGGCTGCAGGGCGTCGAGCCACTCGGGCGAGGAGGTGTTGCGGCTGCCGTGGTGTCCGGCCTTGAGTAAGCGGTGGCGGATGCGGGGGCCCGGCTCCCCCAGGTCCAACAGGTCAGCCTCCTGGGGGGACAGGGCATCCGCCATGAGCCAGAGCTCTCGATCCCGCCAGTCCACCCGCAGCACCACGGACACCATGTTGGGATCGGGCAGCCAGAGTGGCGTGGGGGGCCAGCGCACGTCGAAGATGGCCTCGCCCCGGCGCCAGGTGTCCCCACGCAGCAAGCCCTCCAGCTCCGGAGCGGCGGCGGGGCGGTAAAGCTCCCAGGGGTCCCCCTCGCCGGCGGTGACGGGCACCGTGGTGCTGCTCATGGGCCAGATGCGGGAGAGGGTGGCCCAACCGCCTGCGTGGTCGCCGTGGGGGTGGGTCAAGATCAGGTGGACGGGCTCTCGCACGCCCCGTCGGCTGAGCACCCGGGCCAGACGGCGTCCGCTCCAGGGTGATGGTCCCGTGTCCACGAGGGTGGCGGGGCCACCGGGCTGGCGCACCAGCAGGGCATCGCCCTGGCCGATGTCCACGGCCTCCAGCGAGAGGGTGTCCGGGGCTCGGCCCGTGCCCCGAGTGGCTAGGAGAGTCAGCGTCAGGGCCACCAGGCCCAGGGTGAGGGCCCGGGTGCGGCGCAGGCGCCCCTGCAGGTGGGCCAGGGCCGGCCAGCCCAGGGCCAGGAGCAGCCAGGGCCAGAGCACCCCGGTGGCCAGGGGGGCGATGCCCGTGAGGGCGGGCACCAGGCGGTCCCCCATCCAGGTCAGGACGGCCCCGGCCCCCTCGGTGAGCCCCGGCACCGGGAGGAGGATGAGGGCCAGGCAGAGGGGGGTCAGGAAGGCCACCAGGGGCAGCACCAGCAGGTTGGCCACGATGCCCCACCAGGGGGCGCCTCCGTGGAGCAGGGCCAGGAGGGGCAGGGTGGAGAGCCAGGGGGCGGCCAGCTGCCCCAGGGGCAGGGCCAGGCGGCCCAGCAGGGGGGCCACCAGCCCTGCCACGGGCTCGGCCCCCCAGAGGAGGCCCAGGAGGGCCCACCAGGCCAGCAGGAAGCCCGGTTCGGCCCCGGCGGCAGGATGGCCCAGCAGCCAGAGGCCCAGGGCCAGATGGAGGCCCGCCGCCGGGGGCAGCTTCCAGCCCGTGTGGCGCCCCAGAACCCAGGCCACGCCCATGAACAGGCCCCGCCACACAGGAGCACTGAAGCCCACCAGGGCCGAGTAGAGCAGGCCTCCCGCCATGGCCCCGGCGGCGCTACCCCGCAGGCGCAGGCGCCGCAGCAGGGCCTCCAGGGCTGCCATCACCAGGGTCACTTGCAGGCCCGAGACCACGAGAATGTGGATCGTCCCGCTCTCGGCAAAAACGCTGAAGTGGGCCTCGTCCGCCGGGGGGATGCCCAGGGCCAGCGCCCCCCAGAGGTCCCGGGCGGTGGGCCCCAGGGGCAGGGTCTCGAAGCGCCGCCGAGCGAAGGCCTGGAGGCGGAGCAGCAGGCCGGGGGCGGGCGGTCCGGTGGCCTCCAGCTGCTGGGCTGAGGTCAGCTGGAGCCGGCGGGGGGCTTCATCGCTGCGGGCCCGCCAGAGGGGGCGCTCCGCCAGGAACACCGGGGCCGGCTGAACGGACCGGAGCTCAGCCCGCAGGCGCACGGGGGTGCCGGGCTCCGGGGGGGCCTGCTCGCCGTTTGCGGGCACGCTGATGGGCAGGGCAAGCCCAGCGAGGGCCTCGGGTTTCGCCACGGCGAGGCTGCTGCGCAGGCGCTCGCCCTGGCGGGTCCAGGGGGCGCCGATCTGGCCT
This sequence comes from uncultured Holophagaceae bacterium, assembly GCA_903880675.1. Lineage (GTDB taxonomy): Bacteria > Acidobacteriota > Holophagae > Holophagales > Holophagaceae > Geothrix. Next base: position 4,973 of record CAIRQL010000257.1, read on the forward strand.
TCCAGGGCCTGGAAGCCCCGGGGCAGGGCCTCCTCCCACCGGGCCCGCCGGGCCAGCCCCAGGGTGGTGAGCCCCATTAGGCCCAGAGCCAGGGGGACGAGGACCCAGCGCCGGAAGCGGAGCAGGGCCAGGCTGGCGAGCCAGAGGAGGCACCCGGCAAGCAGGGCCCCCGGAGAGATCTGACCGCTCCAGGTCTCCGGGAACATCCAGGGGAGGGCACAGGCCCCAACCATGGCCCAGGCCAGCGGCCAGACCGAGGCTCCGGCCAGGCGTCCCCAGAGTGCTCCCCGCGACAGCATGGGACGAGTCTATCGGCGCTCCGGGTTTGTCCAGACTGTCCAAACCTTGACAGGGAAGGTGAGGGGGAGCCACCCTGATTGCATGAATCCAGCTAGGGCCCTACTGGTGGACGACGACCCCACGATCCTTGAAGTGGTGGGGGCCCTCTTATCTCGCCACGGGCACGAGGTGGTGGGCACGGGATCGGGGCTGAAAGGGGCGCAGTTCCTGCGTTCCGAGCACTTCGACCTGGCGGTGGTGGACCTCATGCTGCCGGACCTGAGCGGCCTGGAGCTGGCCCGCCAGGGCGTGGCAAAACCCGACACTGTGGTGGTTGTCCTGTCTGGTTCTACCTCGGTAGAGACTGCCCTCCAGGCGGTGAAGATGGGCATTTACGACTATGTTCCGAAACCCTTCCGGGCGGAGGCGCTGGAGGCCACCCTGCTGCGGGCCATCGAGAAGTCCCAGCTCAACCAGGAGAACAAGCGACTCCGGGAGCAGATCCAGGGCCAGCGGCCAGGACCGCACATGGTGGGCCGCTCGGATGTGTGGCAGAACCTGCAGACCTTGCTCCGGCGGGTCGCCCCGTCCCCTTCCACAGTGCTCATCACGGGCCCGTCCGGCACCGGCAAGGAACTGGCGGCCCGGACCATCCACCAGTGGAGCCTGCGGGCCGAGGGGCCCTTCGTGCCCATCCACTGCGGCGCCATCCCGGAAAACCTGCTGGAGGACGAGCTCTTCGGCCACGTCCGCGGGGCCTACACGGATGCCCGCACGGACCGTCCCGGGCGGTTCCAGCAGGCCGACGGCGGGACGCTCTTCCTGGACGAAATAGGCACCATGCCCATGAACCTCCAGGTGAAGCTGCTGCGGGTCATCCAGGAGCGGGAGTTCACGCCCCTGGGCTCGACTCGCACCCAGAAGGCCGACTTCCGGCTCCTCGCTGCCACCAACGAAAACCTCGAGGACCTGGTGGAGCAGAAGCGGTTCCGGGAGGACCTCTTCTACCGGCTGAACGTGATCCCGGTCCACCTGCAGCCGCTACGAGAGCACCCCCAGGACATCCCGGTGCTGGTGGCGCACTTCCTCAAGAAGTTTGCCCGGGAGCTGGACTTGCCCCTCAAGCAGGTGGAGCCCGCTGCCCTTCAGGCCCTGGAGGCCTATGCCTGGCCGGGGAATGTGCGGGAGCTGGAGAATGCGGTGGAGCGGGCCATGGCCCTCGGCTCTGACCCGGAGCGGTTGCTCCTCCAGGACCTGCCGGCCTCAGTGGCGGGCGTGCTGCCCACCGTGACCTTCCCCAGGCTGGCCCAGGACCAGGACCTGGGGCGCTTCCTCGAAGATCTGGAGCGCCACCTCATCCTCGAGTCCCTCCAAGAGACCGGCTGGAACAAGAGCGAGACCGCCCGGCGCCTGGGCCTGCGGCGCACGACCCTGCTGCACCGGCTCCGGGCCCTTGGCATCCCCCTGGATCCCATGGCGGAGGCCCGGGCCTCCCTGGCTGGGGAGGCGCCGTGAGGTTCCCGCTGTCTCCCCTGGTCCTGGGGGCCTTTCTGACCTGTGGGGCGCTCGCCGCCTGGTCGCCCCGACTCCACGAGGCCCAGACCGCCAAGGCCCTTCGTCTGATCCCCAGGAGCATGGCCGCCCTGCTCAGGGCCCATCCCCAGGCCCTCCTGGAGGGCGCCCGCGGGGTAGCCAACGACCAGCCGCCCACGGTGGAGATGGTGGAGGCCCAGTTCCGCACTGTCCTGCGCCTCAGCGAAGAGCGGCGGCGTCCGGAGGACATCGTCCGGGATCTGGGAGTCCTGGCTCATCAGGTGCAGCTGCTGGCGGATCCTTCCGCTGTGACGGGCATCAGCCCCCTGCGGGAGGCCTTCGAGGTCTATGCAGAGGAGTGCCTGGCCCACCTCCTGGTCACCCAGGAACCCTACTGGGCGGTCACGGGGGCCCTGGACCCTGCACCGGCCCTGCGCCGTCTCCTGGTCCTCAAGCAGGCCCGCCACCGCCGCCTGCAGGAACACTTCGATGAAGGGACCGCCAAGCGCATCGGCCCCTGGGATGACCTCTCTCTGCCCTTTGCCCAGCTGCAGCTCTCCTTCTCCAGCGGCGTGCAGGCCACAGCCAACCTGTGGATCCTGGCCTGGCGCGCTGCCGGGGACCGGTGGGACATCCCCACCGGCCCCTGATCCATCAACCCCGGCTCCCAGGTGAGGTCCCGGGCCCACCCTTCGTTCCCTCTGGAGTATGGACATGGCCAACTACCCACGCATTGGGCCCTGCCTGCTGGTTTCCGAGCTGGCCAGCGATCCTCTGGGCACTCTGCACCGGGCGGTCATCCATGATGGCCCCGCCTTCGGTCGACATGCGCTGGTGCGCACCTTCTCTCCGGAGCTGACGGCGGCGGGCCTCGGTGCCCGCTTGGCCCAGGCCAACCGGGTGGTGTCTTTGCTGGGCGGGTCGCGGGTCTTCGGGGCGGAGTTTCGCTGCGAAGGGGGGGCGACCCCCCACGCCCTCTGGGCCCACTCACCGGGTCGCACCCTCGCAGAGATTCTGGATAGGGCCCGAAGAGACAAGCTGGCCATCGGGCCTGACCAGGCCCTGACGGTGGTGCAGGGCCTGGCCCTGGGGCTCCTCCAGATGCACGGCCGGGGCCTCGCTCACGGCCTGGTCAGTCCCCACAGCCTGTGGATCACCTTCGAAGGTGCGGTCCTGCTCCTGGACGCCCCCTTCGCCGCCCTGGCCGCCGGTCTTCTGCCCCAGGCCCCGGCCCTCCAGGCGGCCCTGGCCCCGTACCAGCAGGGGCCTGCCGAGAGCCCCCTCCAGAAGGACCTCCAGGCCCTGGGGGCCATCCTCTACGAGTTGCTCACCCTTCACCCGCTGCCCCCGCCTGCCGACGTGGCGGAGGCTCTCTCTGCGGTGAGTCTCCAGGGGGAGTCTCTGCCGGCGGGACTGCACGCATTCTTCCGTCGCCTGCTGTTGGGGGAGGAGCCCTTCCTGTCCGTGGAGGCCTTCCGGACAGACCTGGAGCGGGTGCTCTACGCCGAAGGTCACACGCCCTCGGCCTTCGGCCTGGCCCTGCTCCTGCAGAGCCTGTTCCGGGAGGAGCAGGACGAGGGGGCCGCCGCCGAGCGGACTGAGCGCTCCGGAAACTACCTGATCTACACCCCTGAGGGGGAGAGCCTGCGCACGGGTCCCATCCAGGTGGCGGCCCCAGTCGCCCAGAGGGAAGGGCCGACCGGGACCCACGTTCTTCCGAACCGCCGGCTCCTACTCCTGGCGGGGGGCGTGGTTGTAGCGGGGTTTCTCGGCCTCATCTACCTCCTCTCGGGTCGGGGCAGAAACGATGCCGTCGTGCAGCGAAACTTGGCGGAGATTCAGCTCCTGAAGGCCCAGATCGAGCAGCAGAAAGCTGACCTCGAGGCCAAGTCCCGCCTGGAGGCCGACAAGACCGTCCAGCTCAAGAAGCAGCTCACGGAGAGCCGATCCACCGAAGACAAGGCCCGCATCCAGAAGCAGCTGGACGAGGCTACCCAGCGCCGGGCCGAGGTCGAGCGGCAGCGGAAGCTGGTGGATGAGCGCCTGGAAGACCAGCGGGTGGCGGCGCAGAAACTGGCGGCTGAGGTCCGGGTCCCCCCGACGCCGACGCCGACTTCGACCACTGCCGAACCCGTCAAGGCTGCGCCATCCGCCGAGGCCCCGGCGGCAGCCCCGCCCTCCGGGGCCGGGCCGACCCTACCTGCCCAGGCCACGGGGGCGCCGCTCACCGAACCAGCCGAAATCCTGAATCGGGTTCCGCCTGTCTTCCCACCCCGGGCTCTGCGGCGGCGGGAGGGCGGGGCTGACACCCTGGTTCGGGTGAAGGTCTTCGTGGGTGAGCAGGGACAGCCCCTGAGAGTCACGGTGGTAGAGGGCGCACCCGGGGGGCTCGGGTTCGACGAGGCCGCCGTGGAGGCCGCGGGCAAGTCCACCTACACCCCCGCCCAGCGGGACGGGAAAGCCGTGCGCGGGTGGACCGCAGATATTGTCTACCGGTTCCAGAAGAAGCGCTGACCTAGGAAGCTCCCAGGGTCTGCGCCGCCTCGTTGGCGAGGCGGTCCACCCGCTCGTTCTCGGCGTGGCCGGCGTGCCCCTTCACCCAGCGGGCCTCCACCTGATGCCGCGCCAGCTCTACATCCAGGGCCTGCCAGAGGTCGGCATTCATCACGGGCTTGCCATCCGCCTTCTTCCACCCCCGGCGCTTCCAGTCCCGCAGCCAGGTCTGGATGCCCTTCACCACATACTGGCTGTCGCTCTGGATGAGCACCTGGCAGGGCTTCGTGAGGGCCTCGAGGCCGCGGATAGCCGCCATGAGCTCCATGCGATTGTTGGTGGTGTCGGGCGCAGGGCCCGAGCCCTCCTTCTCCTGGACGCCGGAAGCCAGGCGCACCCGCAGGAGGTAGCCCCAACCGCCCGGTCCTGGATTCCCCAGGCAGGCACCATCGCAGTACAGCTCGACCTTCATCCCACCAGGGTAGGCGATGTGGCGGTCACCGTGGCCACGGCCTTGCGGAGCAGCTCCACACCCAGGTCCAGGTCCTCCGTGCGGAGGTTCATGGCCGGCCGGAACCGGAGGCCCGTGGCGCCGGTGGAGAGGACCATCATGCCCAGGTCGCGGGCCTTGGCCACCACGGTGTTGCGCAGGTCGGGGGTGGCCATGTCCAAGGCGCAGAAGAGACCGCGGCCCCGGGGGTTCGAGGTGAGCTCAGGGAAGTCCTGATGGATTTCCTGGAGGCCCTTGAGCAGGCGCTCGCCCTGCCGTACGCCATGGTCCAGCAGGTCCTCCTCGAGGATGACGTCGATGATGCGCGTGCCGCGCACCATGTCCACCAGGTTGCCGCCCCAGGTGCTATTGATGCGGCTGGGGACCTTGAAGACCCCGTCCACCTCGTCCAGGCGACGGCCCGCAGCGATGCCGCAGGTCTGGGTCTTCTTGCCGAAGGCGAGGATGTCGGGCTGCACGTCGAACCACTGGTGCGCCCACCACTTGCCGGTGGCGCCGAAGCCCGTTTGCACTTCGTCGAAGATCAGCAGGAACTCGTGACGGTCTGCCAGGATGCGGAGCTTCTGCAGGAACTCGGCGCGGAAGTGGTTGTCGCCGCCCTCACCCTGGATGGGCTCCACAATGAGGCAGGCGATGTCATCGGGGTTCTGCGCCACGGCGGCTTCGATGGCGGCGATGGACGCAGCCTCGGCAGCTTCGACCTTGGCGAGGTCCACGGGGAAGGTCAGCTTGGGGTTCGGCACGCGGGGCCAGGGGAACTTGGGGAAGTACTGGTGCTTGCGGGGATCCGCTGTGTTGGTGAGGCTCAGCGTGTAGCCGGAGCGGCCGTGGAAGGCCTCGCGGAAGTGGATGACCTGGGAGCCCTTCTCGCCCTTCCCGGCCGCCAGGTTCTTCCGCACCTTCCAGTCGAAGGCCGCCTTCAGGGCGTTCTCCACCGCCAGGGCGCCGCCGTCGATCCAGAACAGGTGGGGCAGATAGTCCGGCGCCGCGTGGGTGCCGAAGGCCTCCACCCACTCCGCATAGGCCGTGGTGTAGATGTCGGAGTTGGCGGGCTTGTGGACCGCGATCTCGCCCAGGCGCTGAATGAAGGCGGCGTCCCGCAGGCGGGGGTGGTTGTGCCCCAGGGGCGCCGTGGCGAAGAAGGTGTAGAAGTCCAAGTATTTTCGACCGTCCCTGGCGTCCACAATCCAGGACCCATGGGACCTGTCGAGATCCATGACCAGGTGAAAGCCGTCCATCAGCATGTGGCGGCCAAGGCTCTCTAAAACGGCATTGGGATCGATGTGGGGGCTGGACATGGCGGACCTCTGCAAGCGGTTCAGTGTATGGTTGGGGCTGCAGCGGAGACACGCATGATTCCCTGGATAGCGGTTCAGGAAGCGCCTCTTGACGCGATGGCTTTACGAAGTGTCATGGAAGATCCCCACGCGGGCGCCCTGGTCCTCTTCGAAGGTCGGGCCCGGGATCACCACGAAGGCAGGGCCGTGCTGGAACTGGCCTATGAGGCCTATGTCCCCATGGCCGAGAAGGAGTTGGGCCTCCTGCGCGAGAAGGCCATCGAGCGCTATGGCCTCACCCGCTGCGCCATCCACCACCGCATCGGCGTGGTGCCCCTCACCGAGGCCGCCGTCATCGTGGCCACCAGCAGCGCCCACCGTGCTGAGAGCTTTCAGGCCGCCGCCTGGGTCATGGACGAGATCAAGCAGCGCGTGCCCATCTGGAAGCGGGAGAAGTACCGGGATGGGTCCGAGAGCTGGGTCGAGTGCACCCATCGGTTTCAGATGTAGCTGAGGCTGCGGTTCCGGAACCCGAAAGGGCTTCGTCCCTCGCAGGAACCAGTGGATGATCCACCCAGATGATTCCCTACCTTCGGGCTGTTTCCTCGGACCTGCGTGGGCTGGCGCGACTGGCTGTGGAGGGGACTGTCGGCGTCACGGACCTGGTGGAGTCCATGCACCAGGGCATCCGGCATCCACTGACGGGGGGCAAGGCCCGCCAGGCGGTGGGTGGCCGGGGCATCAGCGGGCTGGTCTACGGGACCATCCGCGCCCTGACCCGGACCGTGGGCCTGGGCGTGGAGGCCGCCTTGGCGCCTGTGGACCCGCCGGAGGGAGGGGCGATTCCGTCACCCCAGCGTGAGGCCCTGCTGGCGGCCCTGAACGGCGTTCTGGGAGATCATCTGGTTGCCACCGCCAATCCCCTGGCCACGCCCATGAGCCTGCACCACGAGGGCCAACCCCTGGTCCTGGAGACCGCCGCCCTCCGCACGGCCATTCCAAAGCCCGGCACCCGCCTGCTGGTCCTGATCCATGGGCTGTGCCGGAACGATCGGCAGTGGAGCCAGAATGGGCAGGATCACGGCGCGGCCCTGGCCCGGGACCTGGGCTGCACGGTGCTTTACCTGCGCTACAACACGGGCCTGCACATCTCCACCAACGGGAAGGCCCTGGCCGAGCTGCTGGAGACCCTGCTCGCCCAGTGGCCGGAGCCCGGGGCGCGCCTGGACATCCTTGCCCACAGCATGGGTGGCCTGGTGGCCCGCAGCGCCTGCCACCAGGCCCAGGCGGGTGGGCAGGCCTGGCCGGCGGCCCTGCGGCACCTGATCTTCCTAGGCACGCCCCACCACGGCTCACCCCTGGAGCGGTGGGGGCACTGGTTTGAGCGCGGCCTGGAGGCCAGCCCCTTTGCCAGCCCCTTGGCGCGGCTGGGGAAGGTTCGCAGCGCCGGCATCACCGACCTGCGCTACGGCAACCTCCTGGACGAGGATTGGCAGGGGCTGGACCCGCACACGGAGGCCGAGGACCGGCGCCAGCCAGTGCCCCTTCCCGCAGGAGTGCGCTGCTGCGCCGTGGCTGGGACGGCGGGAGAGGACGCGGACTCCTGGAAGGGCCGCCTCTGGGGGGATGGCCTCGTCTCCGTGGACAGCGCCCTCGGGCGCCACCCGGACCCCCAGCACGACCTGGCCTTCCCCCCAGAGCAGACCTGGATCGGCCAGGGCCTGGGCCACCTGGACCTGCTGACCCGGCCGGAAGTGTACGAGCAGATTCGGGGCTGGCTGGAGGAGGCGGGTTCTCTGGGTGAGGCGGGGGGAATTAGCCCTTCCCGGGTATCAGGCACCCCTAGCCTGAAAAGAACTACCTCGCCAGTGAAGTACGAACTTGGCATCACCGTTTATCACCATTTATCACTGGTTAACCAAAGCTTTTGGAACCGGTGATGCACGGTGATGAACGGTGATAACAGCCTCTGCTCGCAGGGTTGGACTAGGGCAGCCACGACCAACGGCAGTCGGCGGTTCATTTCATCCTCCAAGGTTCAGTAGGTTGAAAAAAACGGTTCATTTGTCGGTCTACGCCTGGATTACTGAACAGGTAAACTTCCCGTTCACCTACCCCGAGCCACATCGGCCAACTGTACCCCCTGGGGCAACGCCGTAAAGATCCTAAACCCCAGTGGTTGGCTTGGATGGGCTGCCTCAAGCCCCCCTCTGCATGGCCTGGCGGGCGGACTGGATGAGGAAGGCGCTGCGGCTCATGCCGTGGGCTTGGGCATAGCGGTCGATCCTCGCCAGGGCGGCTTTGGGTGCGGTGATGTTGATCCGGATCATGGGCTCTTCGACGGGGACCTCCACCAGGAAGGCCACCGCACGCCGGTTGGCCGGATCGGCCTCCAGGGCCTCTTCCAGGAGCATGGGGTCGGCGAGGGTCTCCCCATCCTCAAGCAGTCCTTCAAGGTGGAAGGGGAGGGCCTCCTGCGCCATGGCGCGGGCTTCATCAAGGGTGCTGCCAGCGGTGATGCATCCGGGGAAATCCGGGAAGGTCACGGTGTAGTCGCTGTCGGTGTCTTTGTGGATGAAGGCGAGGTAATTGCGCATGGCTGCTACTCCTGCGGGCCTTTGAGGCCTGCTTGTTTGAGGATGCTGTTTTCGGTGCCCTTGGCGAGATCCTTCTTGGGATGAGGCACAGTGACTCGGCCGGGCTTAGAGGGATGCTTGTACTGGTGATGGGAGCCGCGAACAGCCACCAAGGTCCAGCCATCGGCCTCAAGCAGCTTGATCAGGGAGCGGCTGTCCATAGCCATAAAATACACACCCAATACACACTGTCAAGGCCTGGGCATTCGTCCGGGATCAAGGTTCTGACTTGTTGTTCGCTAAATTTTCGCCATACTTGGATCCCCTCTGGAGGTTCTGGTGCTGGCGATGTGGGTTCCTGAGCTGCCGTTCCAGCTGGCCTGTGGCCGGGACGGGGCCCTGCGGGAGCGGCCCCTGGCGTTTCTGAACCCGGAGACGCCCCGCACCCCCAGCCTCTGGTTCGTGAACCGCCTGGGCCGTGCCGAGGGCCTGGCACCGGGCCTGCCGCTGGACCAAGCCCTGCGCACTCTGCCGGGCCTGCGGGTGCTGGACCCGGCGCCCCAGGTCTGGTGGGAGGCCCAGGTCTCCCTGGGGGACTTCCTGCAGCAGTGGACCCCCCAGGGGCAGCTGCTACGGCTGGGGGAGGCCCTGGTGGAGCTGCAGGGCACCCAGGGCCTCTTCGGGCCCCTGCCGGACACCGCCGAGCGCATCCGCCGGGAGCTGGCCCGGCGGCATGGCTGGGAGGGCCACGGGGGCCTCTC
>CAIRQL010000258.1 GCA_903880675.1 uncultured Holophagaceae bacterium
ACCCAGGGATTGGGCCTCCAAGACACCGCCATCAAGGAGGTCTTTGAGGAGTCCGGCCTGCAGGTGGAACTCTTCAGCCACCTAGTGGATGTGTCCCGCTCTACCTCCCGATGCCGCTACTACCTTGCCCGTCGGTTGGGGGGGAATCCCGCGGACCTGGATTGGGAAACCCAGGCCGTGCTACTGGCCCCGCTGGCTGCCTTACCAGGCCTCCTTAACCTGGCCACCGATCACCTGGTGCTGCAGGCACTCCTGGAAAGGTGGGCTGGGCACGCTTCCTGGTCTCCCCCCTTCCCTCCCCTGAATACCTGAGGTCGGCGCAGTCCCCTGCCCTCCTCCATAAGGAGCAACCATGTGGATCTTCCTGAACAATGCCTTCCTCTCCATCGTGGACAAAGGTGGTGACGGCACGACCCTCCTGGTCCGGGCCCGCAAGGCCGGTGACATCCAGCGAGTATTCCCCGGCACCAAGGTAGAGGTCTCCCCCAAGAACGACTACCGGTTCAGGGCCCGCCTAGAGAGGGAGCTGGTGGCCCAGGCCCTTGCCGAATCGGTGCGCCAGATCACCTACCCCAACTTCAAGGGCAGTGTGACGGAGCAGGATCGCCACGACGCCTACATGGATGTCTGGCAGGACATGTATCGCTTTCAGGGGAGGGCCTAGCTTGGAGCTGCCTATATGCTTCATTTTCAAAGTGCCTGGCTTCAATATTAATATCTTATTTTACCTATTCAATTATATATGCTATAATTGCTATTTATGACCATACCTGTTCTATACTCTCATCATCAGACCGCCCAGAACCCCAGCAGTTTCAGCCCGAGCGCAGCGAAACCAAGCATTGTGGCGGCCGCCCTGCTGGAGCAGGGCTACCCCGTAGCCTTCCAACGGCCACGCCCCCTGCTCTTCTCGGAGCTATGTCGAGCCCACGATCCCGCCTATGTGCAGAGAGTCCTGTCCTGCCAGGAACCCAATGGCTTCGGGAACCAGGACCCAGATGTGGCCAGGAGCCTCCCCTACACCTCAGGCTCGATGCTGGGAGCTGCCTTGGCTGCCACCCCTGGGATGCCTGCCGCTTCCCTCACCAGCGGCTTCCATCACGCCTGCTGGTCCCAAGGCGGCGGCTTCTGCACCTTTAACGGCCTCATGATCACTGCGGCCGCCCTACTGGCTACTGGCAAGGCTGACCGGGTGGCCATCCTCGATTGCGATGCCCATTACGGCAATGGGACCGATGACATCCTCCACCATCGACTGGACCTGGCGCCGAGGATCATTCACCGGACCATGGGTGGATCCCGCTCCCAAGGATCACGCTACCTCTCCAAGTTGCGAGTGTTCCTGGCCGACATTCGGAGCTTCAACCCGGACATCATTCTCTACCAGGCTGGGGCGGACCCTCACATCAGCGATCCCCTCGGCGGGGTCATCACCACCGAGGAAATGGCACAGCGGGACCGGATGGTCTTTGAGTTCGCGCGAGACGGTGGCTTTCCGCTGGCCTGGAATCTGGCGGGCGGATATCAAAGGGGCGGTGCCACCGGCATCGATCCCGTCCTGGCGCTCCACCTGAACACCTTCCGCGAGGCCTGCCGGGCCTACGGGCTCTCTGTGCCACCGGCCATGTCGGATGTGACTTGGGGCGCCCAGCGCAGCCATTCAGAAGATCGCTGGTAGTGGAAGTGGTGAGTGGGACTCGGTTACCAAGGGGTGGGTGGGAAGTTGCTGTTGCAGCTGTTCGCAGTAGGTTTGCATCTGTCGCTATCCTTGATGGATCAAACCATGAGCCCTCCACCCCATGTTCTCTTCCAACCTTGAATCCCGCATCCTGCGCGAGGCCCAGACTCGGGGCCTGGTGCAGGGCGAAGGGGCTGATGAAGAAGTCTCTGGGGCCCCGCAGGCTTTTGCGGAGGGAACGAGTCTCTGGGGGAAGCAGCTGGCCTCGCTCCTCAAGACCGGGAGGGTGTCCGAAGCTTTGCTAAATTCCCTCGCCTGGGAGGCCATCGGCGGCGAGGCGGGGTCCTGGGCGGATCCCCTTTTCCAGGGCCCAGCGCCCATCGGAAGCTTGCCTGGGCTGGGAGATCGCTATCGCGATTTGGTGCTTCTGGGAGAGGGTGCCACGGCCAAGGTCTTCAAGGCCATGGACACACTGCTCCAGCGCCACGTAGCCCTCAAGGTGCTCAAGGACGAAGCGGGGCCCACCCTGGCCGAAGCCCGGGCCCAGGCCCAGCTGGAGCATCCCAATGTCTGCCGCATCTACGAGGTGGGCCAAGGGTTCATCGTCATGCAGCTGGTGGAAGGTCCCACCCTGGCCCGCCTGGCATCCTCCCTGAGCCAGACGCAGAAAATAAAACTCATCCGGGACATTGCCCTGGGGGTGCACGCCGCCCATCAGCGGGACCTGATCCATCTGGACCTGAAGCTCAACAACATCCTGGTCCAGGAGGCGGAGGACGGCTCGCTTCTGGCCATGGTCGGCGACTTTGGCATGATGCGGACGCAGTCCTCGGAGACCACCGGTGGCTGCCCTCTAGGCACGCCCCCCTACACGAGCCCCGAGCAGCTCGCAGGGGATCCGTCGCGCCTGGGCCCCCGCACCGACGTCTATTCCCTGGGGGTGATGCTGTACGTCCTGCTGGCTGGGGTCATCCCTTTTCAGGCCCAGGATTTCCAAGGCCTTCTGGAGTGCATGGCCAAGGAGTCACCGGTGCCCCTGCGGCAACGGCTTCCTGGCGTGGCCAAGGATTTGGCAGCCCTCGTCCATCGCTGCATGGAAAAGGCTCCCGGCGCGCGCTATGCCAGCGCCCAGGAACTGGCCGAGGAACTGGACCGTTTCCTGGCCAGCGAACCCTTGAAGGCCATGGGGCGATCCTGGTGGTACCGGATGAGCAAATGGTCCCGCCGCAACCGACGCATGGCTTGGGTCGTTGGGTTGGGATTGACCGCGCTCCTGGTCAGCTCGGGGCTCGGCATCCAATACAGCCGCTATGTCTACCAACGGGCGGAGTGGGACCACCACTTCCAAAAACTCGTGGAGGAAACCCGCAAACGGGTTGATCATTCCTACCGACTCCCGGCGCACGATATCGAGCCGGAGCTGGGGCAGGTGCGCGGGATCCTCAAGGCCATCGAAGGCGAGATGAGCGGACAGGGCCGCGCGGTGCAGGGGCCCGGACACCTGGCTTTGGGGCAGATGTTGCTGCTCCTGGATCCGAACGACCGCATGGCCGGCGTGCACTTCCAGAAAGCCTGGGACCTGGGTTTTCGGACGGAAGGCGCCCGCACCTGGCTGGCCTATACCCTAATTGGATCCTTCCGGGGGGTGCTCTACGCGTCCTGGGCGGCACAAGATGGGGAGACGGCTGAAAACATGAGGGGCGTAGCCCGCCAGCGCTACTTCGAGCCCGCGCGGCGGATGCTCCAGGGGCGCGGCAATCCTGATCAGGCCCGACTCGCCCACATGGCGGAACAACTCGAAGTCTGGGCCCAGGAGGATCACGCCACTGATAGGGCCCTGGCCGTGGCGAGAACCTACCGATCCCGTTTCCCGGATGATTTGGACGGCCTACTGGAGGAGGCGGATGCCCTCAATAACAAGGCTGCCAGGCTCTGGTGGACCTCCATCAAGGCGTCTCAGACCTGGCCCCCGTCCTCTGGAAAGGAAGTGGGTCTCTTGCGGGATGAGGCTTGGAGGCTTCTGCAGGAAGCCCTTCTGATCGCTCCCAGCCACCCTGGGATCTACCTTCGACTGGCTCGGGCCTGCCAGGAACAGGTCCGTTACCCTACCGAGCCCATTTTGGATCGGGGAGCCCACCTCGAACAGGTGCAGGATTGGCTGAGAAGAGGGCGGCGCGTCTCCGCCAAGGACCTGTCGCTCACCTCGACTTTATCCATGTTCCTGGGATCGGATGGCCTTCGCTCGCGGCTAAGCCGAGGCCAGAGTCCGGAGCCCATAGGAAGAGAGCTTTTGGGTCTCCTGCAGCAAGCCTGGGCCGACAAGGACGAAAGGCTGGTGAACATCGGTTTCCAAGGGATGAACAACTACATTCGAACCTGCGGGTGGAGCGGCCATTCCTTCCTTGGGCTCGCGGATGAAGCCTGCCGGTTCATGGATAGCCATCCCCTTCCTGGAGCAGGCTTCACGAAGATGTCTGACTCCTTCATTGGCTTCTCGTTGACCGTAGGGAAGTCCGCCCTGGAGTCGGGAGGTGAACCCGCGATCTTCATGCAGCCTATCCTCCGGCAGGAGGACCCAGGTCCCACCGTGAATGCTGGATGGAGCGCCTTCGAGGCGAGGCTGCTTCAGGCCGAGTATCTGGGCCTCAGGGGTGGTGATGCCGCGCCGCTTCTCCGGGATGCAGAGCAGCGCCTTCTTCGCTACAGGGACACCGCCCTGGGAACACAGTTCGACCTCCAGCTTCGTCTTCTCCAGGCCCAGTACCTTGGCGGTTCGGAAGCCTGGGCCGAATTGGAGGCCTGCCTGAACCGCCTGAAGACGAAGCAGGAGGGGCCCTTCGCGCCGGGGGCCGACCTACTTGCAAAGGCCCGGATCTGCCTGGCGCGGTATCTTCTGGATCAGGCCAGGGATGCCGGCCCCCTGCTCGGAATCACCCGTGAGGCCCTGGATGCGGAGATGGCGAATAGGAGGTCCAATAAATTGGTTCTTGCTGACCGACTGGCAGAGTTCTGCCTGCTCGAGGCCAAGTCAGGAGGGAATGCGTCCGCTACGCTCCGCCGGGGATTGCAGGAAACCGAACCAATCCTCCAGGCCACCCAATACGGAGAGGATTATGCTGCGTCCCGGACTTTCGGCCCGAAGTCCTCTCTCGGAACGACATTCATCTTCAATGCCCCTTCCCCCTGCGTAGGGAGGACCCATTTGATTCGCGGGGAACTGCTTTTGGCACTGGCCCAGACTGACAGACCCGCAAGCCGCCGGTGGGCCCATCGGGCCCAACAGTCCTTCTTGGAGGCCCTCCGCTATAACGTAAACCTCAAGCGCATCCTGGCCCCGCTCCAGGACGAGGCGCGTCGGCTCACCAGCCAGGGCGAACCGGACCAGGCACAGATCCCGGTGCCGGACCAATGGAAATCCAAGCTTCAATAGAGAATGACGGGTCTAGTCGGTCCCAGGTTTTCAGGCTCCCATGCGCACACGAGATTTGCTCCTCATCCTCGATGATTCCCCAAATGTGGCGTTGGGGCAGCGTGTCGTGCGCACGCTGCAGCGGGCCATCCTGGAGGGGCGCCTGGCCCCAGGGACGCCACTGCCAGGCTCTCGCGTGCTCTCGGAGATGCTGGGGGTCCATCGCCAGACGGTCGTCTCCGCCCTCCAGGATCTGGAAGCCCAGGGGTGGGTAGTCACCGTGGCCAATAGCGGGACCTACGTGGCGCAGGAACTACCCTCCCAGGACAGACCCAAATCGCCGGAGCCCGCGCAGCCCCCCACCGAACTCGGGTTCGACCTGCCCAGCCTGTTCCAGCCCGTTTCCACGACGCCTACTGGGGCCCTGTTGCTGGCCGACGGAGCTGCGGACCCTCGCCTGGCCCCGGCCGTGGAGCTGTCCCGGGCCTACCAGCGGGCCTTGCTCCGCCATGGTTCCAGGCTGCTCCAGGACCGGGATCCCCTCGGGAACTCCCTCCTGCGCGAGACCCTGGCCGCGTGGATCTCGGAGCGCCACGGGATCCAGGTAGGGCCCGAGCGCATCCTCCTCACCCGGGGCAGTCGGGGGGCCCTGGCTCTTTTGGTCAACGCCCTGTCACGCCCCGGCGATCTCGCGGCGGTGGAGAACCCCGGGAACCGCGGTGCTTGGGAAATATTCCAGCAGGGTGCTCGGCTGGGTTTACGGGCCGTGCCCGTAGACCCAGAAGGAATGGATCCCGCCGCCCTGGAAGCCCTCCTGAAGAAGGAGCGGATCCGCATGCTCTACCTTACGCCCCGCCGACAGTTCCCGACGGGGGTTAGCATGTCACGGCAGCGGGGAGCGGAGCTCCTTCGATTGGCGGCCGAGCATCGCATGGCGGTGCTGGAAGACGACTACGACGGCGAGTTCACCTACTCCGAGCGCCGCGCGGAACCCCTCCTGGCCCAGGATGTCAGCGGCCAGGTCATCCATATCGGCTCCCTCTCGCGTCTGCTAGCTCCGGGACTGCGCCTGGGCTATCTGGTGCTACCCGCCCCCCTGGTGCCCCTCCTGGCACGGGTGAAGCGCAACATCGAGGAGGCTGGAGATGCCGCCCTGGAATGGGCGGTGGCGGACCTCATTCGGGATGGGGAACTATCCCGCCACTTGCGCAAGGCGCGGAAGGTGTACCAGGCACGACGAGACTATCTAGTGGCCCTGCTCAGTGACAGGCTGGGGGAACACCTGGAGGTTGCCCTTCCCGGTGGCGGCATGGGGCTGTGGGTCAAGAACAAAGGCTGCGTGGATGCAGATGCCTGGATTCGCTCGGCCCGGGGTTGCGGACTGGTGCTGAATGCGCCGTCGCACTTCTTCCTGGAGAACCCCGAGCCCGCCTTCCGCATGGGCTTCGCCCAGGCCAACGAAGCCGAGTTGGATCTGGCCGTCGTGCGACTGGCGCAGGCCTTGGCCAAGATCCAGGCGGTGTGAGGGGTGATCCACAGGGGATGGCCGGACCGGTGCTCATTGCTGGGACCGGACCAGTGCTGCCCGGCGAAGTAGCGGCATGGTGGGAGTTCGAGGTCCCTTCGCGGTCCCTCGCATCACCGAATTGGCGAAGAAGTACGAGGGCAACCTACCAGATGGATCTCAAGCCGTGACGCTGTAGCACCCCCTGCCCTAGAAGGGCTGCCGGTAGGGCGGTCCTTCGAATGACTTCATTTTTTCGGATATCGGCTTGCCCCCGCGCAGCCATCAGGAGACTGACATGTCCCGTTCCCTTCACTTCATGCTTTGCGCGTGCCTAGGTCTCGCCCTGGCCGCCAAGGGCCCGGCGATCGTCCCACAGGCCACTGGGAAGGCCCCCCCCCTTCTGGACCGAGAGCTGTTCTTCAGCAACCCGGAGGTCGGCGGGGCCCAGCTCAGCCCCGACGGCCAATACATCGCCTTTATCAAGCCCTTCAAGGATGTTCGCAACATTTGGGTGAAGAAAACTGGACAACCTTACAGCGCCGCCCGCCTTGTCACGGCCGATCCCAAGCGTCCCATCCCAGGCTTCTTCTGGAGCCGCGACTCCAAGTGGATCCTGTTCGTCCAGGACAAGGATGGAGACGAGAACCTGAATATCTATGCCGTGGGTCCGGCTGCCCCCAATGCGGAGGGGAAGGATGTCCCAGCACCCCGCAACCTCACCGAGGCCAAGAAGGTGGCTGCCCAGATCTACGCATTGCCCCTGAGCGATCCGGACACGATCTATGTCGGCCTCAATGACCGCGACGCCAGTTGGCACGACCTCTACAAGGTGAAGATAAGCACGGGGGAACGCACCCTGGTGCGCAAGAACACGGACCGAGTCGCTGGCTGGATCTTCGATTCAAAGGGACGTTTGCGCCTTGCGCAGCGCCTCACAGAGAAGGGCGAAACAGAGATTCTGCGGGCGGACATGGACCGGTTGACGACCATCTACACCTGCGGGGTCCTGGAGAGCGCTGGCTTCGTGCATTTCCACAGGGACGGGAATCGCATCTACCTGAAGACCAACAAGGGGAACCGGAACCTCAGCGAACTGGTGCTTTTCGATCCCGCGACCGGCAGGGAGGAGAAAGTGGAGTCCGACCCTCGCCGTCGCGTGGACTTTGGCGGCGCGCTCTTCTCAGAGTTGACTGACAAACTGGTGGTGACTTCTTACATGGACGACAAAATGCGGGTCTACTTCCACGACAAGGCCTGGGGGGCGGACTACACGTTCCTCCAGAAGAAACTTCCCGGCATGGAGATAACCATCGGCTCCATCACTGCCGACGAGTCCAAATTTCTCGTGAAATCCTCTAGCGACAAAGATCCGGGAACCATTTATCTCTTCGACCGCAAAACGAAAACCCTTTCCCTGGAATATGTCTCCCGTGAGTCGATTCCCCGTGGCTTTATGGCCCCCATGAGGCCCATCCGCTACAAGAGCAGCGACGGCTTGGAAATCCCGGCCTATCTCACGCTGCCCAAGGGGCAACCGGCGAAGAATCTCCCGCTGGTGGTGGTTCCCCACGGCGGTCCATGGATGCGCGACACCTGGGGCTTCAACGGCGAGACCCAGTTCCTTGCCAACCGGGGCTACGCCGTCCTCCAGCCGAACTTCCGTGCCTCCACCGGGTACGGAAAGAAGTTCCTCAACGCGGGCAACAAGCAGTGGGGCGCCCTGATGCAGGACGATCTCACCTGGGGCGTCAAGCACCTGGTCAAGTCAGGAATCGTGGACGCCAAGCGCGTGGGCATTATGGGCGGCAGCTACGGCGGCTACGCCGCCTTGGCCGGCGCGGCCTTCACGCCAGACCTCTTTAAGGCCACTGTGTCGATCGTGGGCCCCTCGAACCTTCTGACCCTGCTGGACACCATTCCCCCCTATTGGGAGGCGGGCCGTGTGATCTTTCACACCCGCATGGGCGACCCCAGTACCCCTGAGGGCAAAGAGCAGTTGAGACGCCAATCCCCGCTGTTCAGTGCGGACAAGATCAAGACGCCTTTGTTGGTGGTGCAGGGGGCCAACGATCCGCGGGTGAAAAAGGCCGAGAGCGACCAGATCGTCATCGCGCTGCGGGACCGCAACTTCCCGGTGGAGTACCTCTGCGCCCCAGACGAAGGCCACGGTTTTCATCGCCCTGTGAACAACATGGCGATGTACGCCTCGGCAGAGAAGTTCCTTGCCAAGCACCTGGGTGGGCGCCTCCAGGAAGGTGGAACGACGGAGGTCATGCAGCGGCTGAAGGAAATCACAGTGGATCCAGGGACCGTGACCCTGGCAGCGCCCGCGGAGGTCAATGCAATTCCCGCCCCCGCCACGGACCTGGGGGCCTTTACGGCCGACTACAAGGGCACCTTGTCCATCCAGGGACGCGAGTTCCCTTTTACCATCAACCGCGAGGTGGCGGAAGCCGGCGGCCAGTGGCGCATTCAGGACGTGATGGACCTAGGCCCCATGGGTCAGAGTAAGTACGTCTATAGCCTGGAAAAGGGCACACTAAAATTGCGGAAAATTTTCATCCAACGGGGCCCCTTCACGCTGGACTTGGCCTTCGGCGAAGGAATTGCCGCCGGAACCGTGGCCATGGGGGGAGAGCCCAAGGCTCTCAGCCTGCCGCTTGAAGCGGACCTCTACAGCGATCACGAGGAGGCACTGGCCCGGCTGCCCCTGGCGGAGGGCTACGCCGTGGTGCTGCGCGGCTTCGATGAAGAGAAGCAGAAACGGAACCTCAAGCGGGTGAAGGTGGCCGGGGTCGAAACGTTGAAGGGACAGAAGACCTGGCGCGTGGAGATCACCTCCGCGGAAGGAGAGCCTGGCACCCAGACCCTCTGGATCTCCCAGGAAAGTCGGCGCATCCTGAAGACCCAGGTGATCCTGCCCCAGATGGGCAACGCCACCATGACGGCGGAACTGCAGTAGACATCCAAGGAGGAGCAGAACGGCCCCGGCACCGCCTGGGGCCGTGTCGTCGACACTCGGGAAGCGGCAGAAATCCGCCGATTGAGCGCCCTCTCAAGCACTCAACAGCTTGTGGGTGGCTCCGTTGGCGGCTCCTGCCAAGCCTTAGGGCGCCGTATTCATACCGGCCCGGTCCCCGTTGTTCCAACCGGACTATTCGCCCGGCCAGAAGCAGGGCATTGTGGGGATCTTGGGAGCCCTTTTGGACCTCCCTATCATGGAGAAACGCATGAATTTTCGATTTTCCGCCCACCGACTTTCCATGCTGCTGGCGATCACGAGTCTGCTCCCCTCACAGCTCCCGGCCGCCTCGCCCCAGAGCCCTCAGATCAAGAACCATGTGGTCAAGTTGGATGCGGGCACCCCCGCCAAGACCGCTGGAATCACCTTGAAGGTGGGCGACCCCGCGCCGGCCATCAAGGTCGCTCGCTGGCTGAAGGGCCAGCCGGTCCCCGCTTTCAAGAAGGGCGAGTTCTACGTGTTGGAATTCTGGGCCACCTGGTGCGGGCCCTGCATTGAGGTCATGCCCCACCTTACGGAGCTGGCCAAGAAATACGCCGGCAAGGTCACCTTCATCGGCATGGATATATGGGAGAAGGAAAAGAATCAGAAGACCCTCGATAAGAACCTGGACAAGTTCGTAAAGGGCATGGGCGAGAAGATGGGCTACACCGTGGCCCAGGACACCCGGGATGGCTTCATGTCCGCGGCTTGGATGAAGGCAGCGGGCCTCAGCGGCATCCCCCAGAGCTTCATTGTGGGCAAAGACGGAAGCATCATGTGGCAGGGCCATCCCGGTTCGATCGACAAGACACTGGGAAAGATCTTCTCGGACACCTTCAATCTCCAGGACTCCAAGGCGGAAGTCAGGGAGGGAGCCGATGAAATAAAGGACATAAAGGAGGCCATGGCTCTTTACATGCCGGCCAAGTCCGCCATCGACAAGGCCATTCGGGCTAAGAACTGGCCCCAGGTGCTGAAGCTGGCGGAGGAGACCCTGGCCAAGCTCCCCCATTCTGTAAATCTCCAGATCTACCTCAAGGCCGCCAGGGTTCAGGCCCTGGCGAACACGGATCCCGCCAAGGTCCAACCCCTGCTCGAAGCGGAGCTGGGCGAGGCCCGGGCCAGCGACTACGGCAGCGCGGCTGCTGCGCTGCGAAACGTCCGCTCCCTCGACAAGCGATGGAGTGAACTGGCCCTAAGCTTTTTGGACAAAGCGGATGCTCTCGACCCCACTCATGCCAAGGTGCGTGCTGTGGGCCGCTTCCCATTCCTCCTCTGCACCGATGAGGCCAAGGCCCTCTCCTTATTCGAGGGAGTCGCCCCTTCCGAGCGCAACTGGTGGGCCATGGATATCGTGACGTTGAAGGGCGTGAACAAGACTTGGCTGGAAAGGGCTGTGGTCATCCTAGAGTCTGCGGTGAAGATGCTCAACCTCGATAGCAATTTCTACCTCGATAAACTAGCCAAGGCCTACTTCGAATTGGGGCGGGTCCAGGAGGCCGTGGCGGCCCAAGAAAAGTTTGTGGCGTACGCGGAAAAGGAGTTGGGCGAGGTCAGGCGCGAAGAGGCCCGGGAGATGCTAAGGGCCTACCAGGCGGACCTCAAGTAGTCTTCTCATTTCCTGCTTGTGATTGCGGCGCCTCCGGGCGCCGTTTTCATTCCGGCCCAGTCCCCGTTGCTCCAACCGGACCATTGGCGCGGCCAGAAGCAGGGCATGGTAGGGATGTCGGAGCCCCTTTCGGGTCTCCCTTGCCTGGAGAAACGTATGAACTTTCGACTTCCCACCAGCCGACTGGCCAGCTTACTGGTGATCATGGGCCTGCTTCCGTCACAGCTCCCAGCCGCCGCCCCCAAGAGCCCTCAGATCGAGGGCCAGGAGGTCAAGCCGGACGCGGACACTCCCGCCAAGCCCAAGGTGATGCGGATGAATGCGGACGGTAGAACCGAGGAGGTCAAGCCGAGTGCGGACACTCCCGCCAAGCCCAAGGTGATGCGGATGAATGCGGACGGCAGAACCGAGGAGGTCAAGCCGAATACGGACACTCCCGCCAAGAACCCGGTGATCAGGATGAATGCGGATGGCAAGGCCGAGGAGGTCAAGTCGAATGCTGTTACCCCCGCCAAGACTGCTGGAATCACCTTGAACGTGGGCGATCCCGCACCCCCCATCAAGGCCGCCCGTTGGCTGAAGGGCCAGCCGGTGGAGGCCTTCAAGAAGGGCGAGCTCTATGTCCTGGAGTTCTGGGCCACCTGGTGCGGGCCCTGCAAGGCGGTCATGCCCCACCTCACAGAGCTGGCCAAGAAATACGCCGGCAAGGTCACCTTCATCGGCATGGATATTTGGGAGATAGAGAAGAGCCCGGCGGCCTTGGACCAGAAGCTGGATAAGTTCGTGAAAGGCATGGGCGAGAAACTCGGCTACAACGTGGCCCAGGATACCCGGGACGAATTCATGGCCAAGGCCTGGATGAAGGCGGCGGGCCTCGACGGCATCCCCCAGAGCTTCATTGTGGGCAAGGACGGACGCTTCTTGTGGCGGGGCCATCCCGAGGCACTCGAACAGACGCTGGAAGCCATTCTTGCCGGCACCTTCAAGCTCCAGGACTCGGCGGCAGAGGCCAGGCAGGAGCAGGAAAGGAATGAAGCCCGTACCCAGGCCTACCGTGTTTGGAGAACCGCCGAATCGCCCATAGGCAATGCTCTCCGGGCCGAGGACTGGGCCAGGGCGTTGAAACTGGCGGACGAGACCCAGGCTAAGCTTCCCAGTTCCTCTCCGCTCCGCGAAAAGCTCCTGCCGAGTAGAATCCAGGCCCAGGCCCACCTGGATCCCGCCAAGGTACAACTCATGCTTGAATCGGGGCCGGTCGATGGCAAGGCTAGAGACTATGAGGTGGCGGCGAACGCGCTGTTGCAAATCCGTTCACTCGACAAGCGCTGGAGCGAGTTGGCGTTGAGCTGCTACGACAAAGGCCACGCCCTCGAACCCAATAAGACCTTTTGGACGAGCGAAAGAGCGCGATTCCCTTTCCTCCTAAGCACCGAACCGGCCAAGGCCTTGGCCCTGTGGGAGGCCGCCGACACGGACACGCAGAAGGGGTTGGCCGGGGCTATCGTAACGCTGAAGGGAGTTGGCAAGCCATGGCTGGACCGGGCCATTGTCGTCCTGGAGGCGAAGGTGAAAGGTCCCATGGGTGACTTCTACACCTCCGCGCTGGCCCAGGGTTACTTCGAGCTAGGTCGGATTAAGGAGGCCGTGGGGGCCCAAGAAAAATTCGTAGCCTTCCTCAAGGCAAGGGGGTTTCAAGGCGAGTACATGCTCGAAGATGGCGAGGCGGACCTGCAGACATATCAGGCAGCCCTTAAGTAGCCCTCTGTATTTCCCCCAGGAAAGCGGCGCCTTCGTGCGCCGCTTTCCTGTCTTATCCGGACCATTGCCGATTCTGGGAACCGGACCACAGGGCGGGCGATAAGCCGAAGGACACTTGACGAACACACTCGCTCTTTCTATTCCCGACCCCACGAAGGATCCCCCAGAACCTTCACCCTCCTGTTTCACTGAGGTTTCGTTCCCGAGACCTCCCGCTCTAAAGGAACCCTTCTATGAGCCGAACTTCTCCCATATTAGCCAGCGTGGCCCTACTGCTAATCGGCAGCCACGCGCTCGTGGCTCAGAGCCTCCAGACCGGCGCCATCACGGGCGTCGTTAAGGATGCCGAGGGCAAGTTGATGGCGGGCATCCAGATCCAGGCCAAATCGGGCCAGACCCAGCGCGCAGCCGTCACCAACGCCAAGGGCGAATACCGCCTGTCCCTGATGAACCCCGGGGTCTGGATCCTGACCGTGGGTTCCAAGGATTACCAGGTCTACACCGTCAAGGCCACCGTTGGTATCAACGAAACCCATACCGCCCACTTCAGGCTGAGGCCACAGGCCGAGGCCGGGGCCACGGTGGTGGTAGCGGCTAAGGCAGATGCCCTGGATATCACCACGCCCCAGATCGCTACCAACTTCAATGCGGGAATCATCGCCAAGATCCCCTCAGACATGACCAGCCTCAATGGCCTAGATGGTGTCATGGCCGCCATCCCCGGCGTCCAGTCCGCCGGGATCAACGTCTACAACATCATGGGGGGCACCCACGACCAGAACCTCTTCACGGTGGATGGCAATATCACCAACCAGACCCGCAACAACCAGGGCGGCAGCGGAACCGCGTCGATGAGGGGTACGCGCATTGGAGACCTGGCCGTTTCCGTGCAGCCGCCTAGGGAGTTCATAGAAAACGTGGAGGTGGTGACGGGGGCCTTCGGAGCTGAGTACAACGCGCTGGGCGGCGTCATTAACGTCCTTACCAAGTCCGGCTCCAACACCTGGGCCGGGGACCTCTTCTACGCCACCAACTTCCCCAATTCCATCGCCCGGCCCAAATGGCAGGCCAACGCCACGCCTCCTGATAGGGAGCCCCTCCCACAGGATAAGTACCAGCGTTACGGGGCCACGGTGAGCGGACCCCTGGTGAACGACAAGCTCTTCTTATTTCTGGGTTACCAGAGTTTCAAGGACAAGCTCCCCCCCAGCACGAACACCGGCACCAACTGGAATGGTCTGGCCTCAGATTCTCCCACTGTGGATGGCCCCAACATCCTGTCGCTCAAGCTGAACTGGTTCGCCACGCCGGAGCACCAATTGGTGCTCTCGACCACCCGCGCTAGCACGGAGCAACGCGGCGGGCACCAGTACCCAGCCGCCTACAATCTGGCCGCTGGGACCCTGGACTCGGGGTTCCTGTGGACGGCTAAAAGTCAGACGGTGAACCTCACCTGGAACTGGCTCGTCTCCTCCGACCTGTTCGTGGTCACAAGCCTCGGGAAATTCAGCAATCCCAGCCACAGGACCCCCAGTACGCCCAGTCCGGACGGCACCTACTCCTCTGTCACGGACATGCGCTACTGGATCACGGGACCGGGCAGGGACGCTACGAACAAGCCCCAGAATTTTGCATACTGGAGTTACAACACAGGGAGCAGTGTCTACGGCCCCGCCTCCAGCGACAACCCCAACCAGCAGTTCCGCATCGATCTCTCCTGGTCCCGGGGCAACCATCAGGTGAAGGCGGGCTTCCTCCAGCAGGACAGCCGGATGGAGGACTCCGCCAGCACAAGCGCAAAATATAGCCTCTTAAACAGCACCACGGGCCGCAGTTACAGCCTTTTCGGCGATCCCAATGGCTTGGAAGAGATTTGGAATGGCCCGTCGAATCGCGTTTTCAAGGGCTATCTCCGGAGCTATTACCTGAAGGATGTGTGGGAGGTCGTCCCGGGAGTGCGGCTTGATGCGGGGGTGCGCTACGAGCCCTTCCGCTTCGTGGGCGGATCCGGGGAGTTCGATGGCGTGGAGCTAGGAAAGTTCGCCAACTTCGGTCGTCAGATTCAACCCCGCCTGGGCGTCACCTGGGATCTGAACAATGATGGCAAGACCAAGCTCTACGCCCACTGGGGGCGTTTCTTCGAAACCATGCCCCTGGAGAGCGTCAGCTGGGCCAACACCACGGCCTCCTACATCAACTACTGGATGCAGAGCAGATTTACCTATAACCCGGACTACCTCAATGGGCAAAGTCCCTTCACAATCCTGACAAATCCCGCCACCGGCCAGCCCTACGCGCCTAACTATGCC
Source organism: uncultured Holophagaceae bacterium (assembly GCA_903880675.1). Lineage (GTDB taxonomy): Bacteria > Acidobacteriota > Holophagae > Holophagales > Holophagaceae > Geothrix. Next base: position 15,275 of record CAIRQL010000258.1, read on the forward strand.
TTGAATTTCGGGCGTGTGGGCAAGGCTTCGCCCCACGCCACGGATCTCCGGCTCCCCCACAAGGACACCCTCACCCTGGGCGGAGACTGGATCTTGCCGAAGGGCTGGAGCGCCGGAGGCTTCTGGCAGTACTGGACCATGAAGGACGTGCTGGAAGACAGCTACTTCCTGAATGACAACGGATCCGCGGCCTTCTCCGGGATGACCCAAAAGGTGGTCTGGAATCCCCATTCTGGGCCCGTCACCTTTGTTGATTCCAGTGGCCAGGTCAAGACCTGGAACAGCCCCTTCCCGGATCCCGTGGACAAATACATCTCCCTAAACCTCCACGCCCGGCACCAGGGGGAGAACCACTTCCTGGCCGTGGACTACACCTGGGTCCACCACTACGGCAACTACCGGGGGGGGAGCGGAAACCTGGTAGCCGCAAACAGCGGTAGCTCCGTCAGCCAGGGCTCGATGAATGCCACGCAGGAATTCGACTTCCACCGGACCATCTCCTCGGGAAACGTCGAAGGCGACCCAGTCCACGAGCTGAAGATCTTGGGGACGTATACCCTGCCCCTGTGGGGCCAGAAGCTGGACTTGAGTCCCGTACTCACCTGGCGGTCGGGGATCGGCCTCTCGGCGGGCGTGCCCGTGGGCGCCCTTTACAACAACAGCCCCGCGGACAGGCCGTACAGTGGGATGACCGGCGATTTGGTGCAACCGGACAACCAGCGCGGCGACATGGGCCACACGCCCTCGACCCTGAACCTGGATCTGAACGTGAGCATGATCATCAAGGTGGGCCGGATGACCGTGACACCCACATGCGCCATCACGAACGTCTTCAACGCCCGAACCATCGTGGGTTACTACACCCAGGCCGTGCAGGGCACTGTCAAGAGCGTGGCCAGCCCGAATCCCAACTTCGGGATGGAGCGCTTCTGGAAGGACGGCCGCGCCATCACGGTGGGCGTGGCGATGCGTTTCTGAGCACCGCGCAAGCTGCTTGACCAGGGGGTTCCCGGGCTGATCCCTTCAGCCCAGGAACCTCCTGGTCCTTCAAGGGATCTCCCCTGTCCAAGGTTCGGGAGGGGAGCTCGATTCGCCATTCGGGGCCCGGACCCGTGCGGACCGGACCGGTGCCCAATGTCCGAACCGGACCAAGCCTCGGGCAACCGTCTTTCCAGAATGAATACCGGAGGTGCCTCTGCCGGCCTCCGGGCGATACCGCACGACCAGGACCCTTCCAGGAGCTTCAATGTCGATGCCGAAACTGAACCTCAAAGTCGTGCTGACAGGCCTGCTCGCCCCCCTGGGAGTGGCCACCGCCAACGCTCAGGCGCCGCGGGTTTTCGATCCGGCGCGGGGCATCTGCGTCTCTTTCGAGCAGGGCCAGGTGCTTGTCACGGCCCCCTCCGGCATCCACCTCAAAAAGGGCTTCATGGGCATCACCCTCGCCTCGAAGCCTGGAATGCTGAAGGTGGCAACCCTGCCTCCGGCCTCGGCCCAGGATGAGCTCGGCGAGGAAATCTACCGCGGCACCGTGAAGATCCCCGCGAATTTCTTTCATTCATTGAGGTCGACATGAAGCACCTAGTCCTGAAACTGGCCGTCCTGGCCCTGTTCTCGGTAGGGTCCTGGGCCGGATCGCCCCAGCCGATCAAGCTGACCGCGCCCGCCAAGGTCTCTGCGGGGGCGGGCGGAACAGCAAAGGTGCGCATCGAGATCGCCGCCCAGGCGGGTTGGCATATCTACGATGTGCAGACCCAGCATGACGCCCAGGGGAATGGCCCGGAGCCGACAACGGTGTCCGCCAAAACGAAGGGGCTTTTCTCGCTCGCAGGGGCGCTGAAGACCTCCACGCCTGCCAAATACTTCGATGAAGGATTCCGGTTTGACATCCGCTCGCTGGAAGACAAGGCCTGGATTGAGGTGCCCATAAAGGTCAATCCTGATCTGAAGCCCGGGAAGACCTATGATGCGGTGCTTGTGGTCGGCTTTATGTCATGTAACAACAAGAATTGCCTCCCACCAGAGGAGATTGAGATTGCCTTCAAACTGGCCGTCACCGGCAGCCAGGCACCGGTCGTTGCGGGTGGCGAACAGGGGACCAAGGAGATCGTCGCGGCTGTCCAGGGACTCGAGACACCCAGTGCACCTGCAGCCGAGGCCACTAGCCAGTCCAAGCAGGGAACCACTGCTTCCGCCACCCAGATCAACGACAAGAAGAAGCAGGGGGTGTGGTCTTTCCTTTGGTTTGCCATGCTCGCGGGCCTAGCGGCCCTCTTGACACCCTGCGTCTTCCCGATGGTTCCGATCACAGTCTCCTTCTTCACGAAGCGCTCGGAGAATGCTCGTGCCCACGGTCTCCGCGATGCCTTCGTGTACGCGGTCGGCATCATCAGTACCTTCACGGCCCTGGGGATCATCCTCGCGCTCGTCTTCGGGGCCTCGGGCATCCAGACCTTCGCCACCAATCCCTGGATCAACCTCCTGATCGCAGGGATCTTCATCGCCTTCGCCCTGAATCTGTTCGGTGTTTTCGAAATCCAGGTGCCCTCCTCGATCCTCAACAAGCTCAACAGCGGCGGCCAGGGGAATGGCGTCATCGGGATCCTCCTCATGGGGTTGGCTTTCTCGCTGACCTCCTTCACCTGCACCGTTCCCTTCGTGGGTTCGGCGCTCATCTCGGCCTCTCGCGGTGAGTGGTTCTACCCGATCCTCGGAATGCTCGGATTCTCCTCGATGTTTGCCCTGCCTTTCTTCTTCCTGGCGTTGTTTCCTTCAGCCATGAAGAAGCTGCCCAAGGCCGGCGGGTGGATGGTCAGCATGAAGGTCGTCATGGGCTTCCTGGAGATCGCGGCGGCCATCAAGTTCATCAGCAATGCGGACCTGGTCTGGAACTGGGGATTCATCACGAGGGATCTCTTCCTGTCGATCTGGATTGCCTGTGCGACGCTCATCACCCTCTATCTTCTTGGGGTCTTCCGCCTGACCTCCGATGTTGTCTCGGAAAGCATCGGAGGTATCCGGGCTTTGTTCGCGACCTGCTTTGCGGCACTCATTTTCTTCCTGTTGTCCGGGTTGTTCGGCAAGCCCCTGGGTGAGATGGACGCCTTCCTGCCGCCCGCGGAACTATCCAAGGCTCCTGCTGTCAAAGCTGTCGCAGCCAGTGTTCCTCCCTCTTCCAGGAACCTGGAGGATGGATGGTATGTCGATGATTACCCAGCCGCCCTTGCTGAATCCAAGCGCACCGGGAAGCCCCTGTTCATCGATTTCACAGGGTACACCTGCACCAACTGTCGCTGGATGGAGCAGAACATGTTCTTGAAAGCGGCTGTCCAGACCGTTCTGGATCGCTTCGTCAAGGTTCGGCTCTACACCGATCGCAAGACGGAGATCTGCCTCGCCAACAAGAAGATGCAGGAACAACGCTTTGATTCCATCGAACTCCCGCTGTATGTGCTCACGACGCCAGATGAAAAGGTGATTACGACGGGATCCTTCACTCGCGATGAGGCCGATTTTCTGACCTTCTTGCAGAAACCTATGTAATGGCGGATCTGGCCATTCAACACCCTTTTCTGGAGCAGGCCGCCGAAGCCCTGGTGGGGAGGACGCCTCTGCTCACGGTCCACTACCGGTATCTGGGCCGACTTCGTCGTGTCTTTGTGAAGGCCGAGAACTTCAACCTCACCGGCAGCGTAAAGGACCGCATGGCGCTCCACATCCTGCGCAAGGGGTATGAGCGGGGGACCCTCAAACCTGGTGCACCTATCGTCGAAGCCACCAGCGGTAATACGGGAATCTCCTTCGCAGCCCTGGGTCGGGCTCTGGGACACCCCGTCACGATCTTCATGCCGGACTGGATGAGCCAAGAGCGCAAGGACCTCATCCATAGTCTGGGGTCCACCATCCGCTTGGTGAGCAAGGAGGAGGGCGGTTTCATTGGGAGTGTCCGGCTCACCCGTGAGCTTCAGGAGCAAGATCCGCTCTGTTTTTTGCCCAGCCAGTTCTCCAACACGGACAACGTGGCGGCCCACCGCGAATCCACGGGCCCGGAGATCCGCGCTCAACTGGTCCGGATGGGGCTCAGGCCCGATGTGTTCGTGGCGGGCGTCGGCACCGGTGGAACGGTGATGGGCGTAGGTTCCAGCCTCAGAGAGCACTTCCCCGCAGTCCGCATCCACCCGCTTGAACCCGCCAACTCGCCCACCCTCAGTACCGGGCACAAGGTGGGCAAGCACCGCATCCAGGGCATCTCGGATGAGTTCATCCCTGACATCGTGAAACTCGATCAACTGGATGAGGTGGTGTCCGTGGATGACGGTGACGCCATCCTTATGGCCCAGAAGTTGGCCGCCCGGCTCGGCCTGGGAGTCGGCATCTCCAGCGGCGCCAACCTGCTGGCGGCCATCAAACTCCAGGAGCAGATGGGCGGGGACGCCGTCGTGGTGACCCTCTTCCCCGACGACAACAAGAAGTACCTCAGCACGGACCTCATGAGGAAAGAACCTGTGAAACCCGCATTCCTCTCACCCTTCATTGATCTCGTTTCCTATGAGGCCATGCGCAGTTTTGGTGCTTGAAGTCAGTTCGTTCTTGCCAGGGAACAATCCTTCCACCCACTTAGGCCCCGCCTGGATTGCCGAGTCTCACCCTGGGCGGGCAGGCGTGGTGATGGTCGCTAGGGTTTGGGTTTCTTCGCAACGCTTTGGGACACATTGCAACACTTTGCTACACCCAGGCCCTGTCATTGGAGCCGTCCTGATCACGGCGGGTCATCTCAGTCGCCTAAGTTGTAGCTGTCGTCGCAATATGTCGCAATGTGTTGCGAGACGTCGCGTGTCGCCCCAGAGCGCCGCAGCAAGGAGACGTGCCCTGGGGTGTCCTGTACGGCCTTGCAGAACTGGCACAGGAGGCATTCATGCTCAACCCCGACCTGATTACCCGAGAAGAGCTCTACGAGGCTGTCTGGTCCGAGTCTGTTCAGCGCTTGGCCCAGGCGCTTGGGATCTCGGATGTCGGCCTAGCCAAGATCTGTAAGAAGCTCAATGTCCCTAGGCCAGGCTTGGGCTATTGGGCCAAGTCCAGGGCGTCTCGAAAGCTATTGAAGAAGCCCCTGCCTCCCCTGGAAGCCAACCAGGTAGCCAGCTACCGGATCACCCAGAGCGCCACCAAGGGAGGGCCGGGCTGGTCCCGGGAGGCCCTCAAGCAGCTCGCGGAGGAAGGCGTTGCCGTGCCGACGGCTGCCAAACAAACCCAGGAGGGGCAACCCCATCCCCTCATCGCGACGTACCGGGGGCTGCTGGAAGAGACAGGTCTGGGGGTTAGCGGGCTTCTTGCGTCGAAGGCGTGCCTCGCCGTAGCGGTCACGCAGGCAGAGCTTGACCGGGGCTTAAGGATTCTCCAGCAGATCTTTGCAGGGTTTGAAGCTCAGGGCTATGTGCCGGAGGTGCTAGCGCCCAAGTCCCGGGTCACGAACGCGTATGGCTATGTGCTTGCCGAGCCAAGCCGCACGGGGGTTCGGATCAAGGGGATCTTCGTGGCCTTTGAGATCAAGGAGGCCACCTACACGGTGGAGGTCCCGCCCCCTCCACAGGCTCGCCGAAGCGGAAGAGGCCTCCAGCCCGAGAGCGATCAGAGACCGACCTACCGCCAGGTGGCTTCGGGCGAGTTGACCCTCGAGATCACGGACCCGACACCCCGTGGGATGCGCAGGCGGTGGCACGAGGGGGGTACGCGCACCCTGGATAAGGTCCTGGATGCTTTCTTCCGAGCGGTCATGGCCATTGCTGAGCATGAGCACCAGGAAGCAGTGGTGCGAGATCAACGGAGGAGGGAGGAAGAGGCCGCCCAGCTCCGCAAGAAGGCGGAAGCGGACCGTCGGGCTGAGCTCGCCTCCCGGATGTATGACTTGGAGTGCCGCCTCTATGAGGTACAGGAGGCGCGGGCCATTCGCTCCTTCGCCAGGGCGGTGCGTGCCGATGCGGAGGCCCGGGATCTGCCGCTGGAGCCAGACACGGAGGTGGGGGCCTGGCTGGCTTGGGCCAACGGATTGGCTGATGACCTTGAGCAGAGGGCCATCCAAACCCTGGCGATCCGGCGGCAGAAGCCTGCTGCTTCACCCAGCTACAGCCAGAATCAGCTCCAGCAGACGGAGGCTGGGCTCCGCCACGAGGTCGACCTCTGGCGGCAGCGGTTCGTATTTGGCAGGGGGTAAGCCGGCGGTTAGCGAGCTGTGATGGCGGGCAAACAGAAGGCGTTCCATAACCGGTTCCCGGCCAAACGCCAGCCAAGACCGCACTGAGTTCAATACCAGGTGTTATGTAACGCTAGGTTCGAGACGGGGGATTGAGTCACTGCGAAATGCTTGGGCCGGCACCGGCGCCGTTGGCACTCCCGTCGTCCAGGTGCCCACCCGCCGATACGACAGCGAGTGTCAACTCCGATCGCCTACTATGGGATAGAACCATCTGGGGTCTTTGGCCTCTCCCCTGGAATCTGAAACCCTCAGCCATCTGCCAGGATGGTCTGGCAGACTGAAGCGCGAGAAGGCAGGCATGAGCTACGACCCCTTTGACGGTGTGCTGTTGGACGATGCCAGGCCACCGGTGCCCGGCGCCTTCGGCCTGCTGCTGCACCTGCGGGTGGCCCGCCGTCTGGCCAAGACCAATGGGTGGCCGGCGCCGAGCCTGGATGCTCTGAAGGCCAGGGCCGGGGCCTGCCAGGAGCTTCTGGCCCAGGGTCTCCTCCCCGCCACCCTCCGGGCCCTCCAGGGCCACGGCCTGGAGCTGGGCAACCCCCGGTCCCCCCACAGCCTGGCCGCCGTGCTGGCCCACCTGGAGGCCTACCTCGCCGAGGTGGACCGGGCGGGGTACCTGGAACCCGACCAGGCTCTCTGGCGGGCCGTAGACCTGCAGCTGCAGGGCGGGCGGGGCCTCTGGATCGAGCGCACCCCGGAGGACGGCCCCATCCTTGCTGGCCTGCGCGACCTAAGCCCGGCCCGCCTACGGGCCCTGGCTTGCGTGCCCGAGCTGGGCGGCGCCACCTTCGCCCTCGCCACCCGCAAGGGCGATGGCAGCTCGGGGCTCTTCGGCAGCTCCCAGCCCCTGGTGGAGTGGTTCCTGGACGGTCTGGAGCAGCACGGCCAGAGCTTCCCCAACGAGCTGGACCTCACGGAACCTGCAGGCTGGGGCGATGCCCCCTGGAGCCCCGAGCTGGCCGGGCTCTTCGAGGGCGCCCTGGCCCTCGAGGCCCACGGCGAGACCTTCCAGCGCAGCCTGGTGGAGGGCCCCGTGGACCTCCTGCGCCATGCCGTGGAGCAGATCTGCAGCTGGCTGGACGAAGGCTTCACGCCCGCAGAGATCACGGTCATTCATCCCGAGCCCCAGAAGGTGGCCCCCTTCCTGGCACCGCTCCTGGCGGCGGAAGGCATCCCCCTGCAGGTGCGGGGCGGGCTGCTG
>CAIRQL010000259.1 GCA_903880675.1 uncultured Holophagaceae bacterium
GGTCGAGCGGGGCCACATCCACGCGCTGATCGGGCCGAATGGGGCCGGGAAGACCACCGTCTTCAACCTGCTCACGAAGTTCCTGACGCCCACCGCGGGCACCATCCTGCTCAACGGCGTGGACATCACCCGGGAGCAGCCGGCGGACATCGCCCTGCGCGGTGTGATCCGGTCCTTCCAGATCTCGGCGGTGTTCCCCGGCCTGACGCCGCTGGAGAATGTCCGGCTGGCCCTGCAGCGGGCGACAAAGACCTCCTACCACTTCTGGCGGAGTGACCGCTGCCTGGATCGGCTGGATGCCCGGGCCATGGAGCTGCTGGACGCCGTGGGCCTGGCGGAGCACAGCGGGGGCCTCACCAGTGAGCTGGCCTACGGTCGCAAGCGCGCCTTGGAGATCGCCACCACCCTGGCCCTGGAGCCGGAGCTGATGCTGCTGGATGAGCCCACCCAGGGCATGGGAGCCGAGGATGTGGAGAAGATCACCGCCCTGGTGAAGCAGGCCTCCGCCGGGCGCACAATCCTCATGGTCGAGCACAACCTGAAGGTGGTGGAGACCCTGGCGGACCGCATCACGGTGCTGCAGCGAGGCTCCATCCTCGCCGAGGGCACCTACGCCGAGGTGTCCCAGGATCCCCAGGTGCTCGAAGCCTACATGGGGAGTGCCCATGCCTGAGGCTGCACCCAAGGAGATGCTCCGCATCAGCGGGCTCCATGCCTTCTATGGTGAGTCCCACATCCTCCACGGCATCGACCTGGTGGTGGGCGAAGGGGAGCTGGTGACCCTGCTGGGGCGCAACGGCGCCGGCCGCACCACCATCCTGAAGTCTATTATTGGTCTGGTGGGCAGTCGCAGCGGCTCCATCACGGTGCACGGCACCGAGACCATCAACCTGCCCACCCACAAGATCGCCCACCTGGGGATCGGCTACTGCCCCGAGGAGCGGGGCATCTTCTCCAGCCTCACCGTGGAGGAAAACCTGATGCTGCCGGTGGTGGTCCGCAAGGGGGGCCTGTCCCTGCCGGAGATCTACGACATGTTCCCCAACCTGCTGGAGCGACGCACCAGCATGGGCACCCGCCTGTCCGGTGGGGAGCAGCAGATGCTGGCCATGGCCCGCATCCTGCGCACGGGGGCCAACCTCCTGCTGCTGGACGAGATCACCGAGGGCCTGGCCCCGGTCATCGTACAGACCCTGCGCCAGCTCATGGGCCAGCTGAAGGAGCGGGGCTTCACCATCATCCTGGTGGAGCAGAACTTCCACTTTGCTGCGGATCTGGCAGACCGCCACTACGTCATCGACCGCGGCACCATCGCCGACATGATCACCCGGGACCAGCTGTCTGCCAGCACCGGGAAGCTCAACCAGTACCTGGGCGTCTGATCCCCGTACCCGACCCGGGGGAATGTCTGTATGCTTGGCCAGCCTTCCAACCTCAACCCGTCATTCCCCACCCGCGCCTGGGCTCCCCCGGCCGTTGCATGGAAAGGAATTCTCATGAAGAGCCTCCTCACCCTCGCAGCCCTCGCCGCCACCCTGGTGGCGACCACCCCCGTCATGGCTGCTCCCCCCAAGGAAGTGGTCTCCGACGGCGTCGTGAAGATCGGCGTCCTCACGGACATGTCCGGCGTCTACTCCACCCTCGGGGGCAAGGGCACCCAGGTGGGCGTGGAGATGGCGGTCAAGGACTTCGGCGGCAAGGTGCTGGGCAAACCCATCGTGGTCATCGGTGCGGATCACCAGAACAAGGCTGACATCGCCTCCGCCAAGGCCCGGGAGTGGTTCGACAACGAGAAGGTGGACATGATCACCGGGCTGCTCAACTCGGGCTGCGCCCTGGCGGTGCAGAAGCTGGGCGGGGACAAGCACCGCATCACCATGAACACCGGCGCCGCCAGCACCGACCTCACCAACGGGGCCTGGACGCCCTACAGCATCCACTACGTCTACGACACCTACGCCCTGGGCAAGGTGACGGGCCAGGCCGTGGTGCAGACTGGCGGCAAGAGCTGGTTCTTCATCACCGCGGACTACGCCTTCGGCCAGTCCCTGGAAGGCAACACCAGCCTCTTCGTGAAGAAGCTGGGCGGCAAGGTGGTGGGCTCCGTGCGCCACCCGCTGTCCTCGGCTGACTTCTCCTCCTACCTGCTGCAGGCCCAGGCCTCCGGTGCCCAGATCATCGGTCTGGCCAACGCTGGCGGCGACACCATCAACGCCATCAAGCAGGCCCGGGAGTTTGGCATCGGCCAGAAGGGCCAGAAGCTGGTGGGCCTCCTGATCTTCGACACGGACATCAAGAGCCTGGGCCTGAATGTCGCCCAGGGGATGCAGTTCACCTCCGGCTTCTACTGGGATCGGGACAATGCCACCCGCGCCTTCTCCAAGCGCTTCTTCGACATCCACAAGGCCATGCCCACCATGGATCAGGCCGGGGCCTACTCTGCCACCATGAACTACCTGAAGGCCATCAAGGCCGCGGGCACCGACGAGCCGGACGCCGTCATGGCCAAGCTGAAGTCCATGGACATCAGCGACTTCTTCGCCGTCAACGGCAAGATCCGCATCGACGGCCGCATGGTCCACGACATGTACCTCATGGAGGTGAAGAAGCCCTCCGACTCCAAGGGCGAGTGGGACCTGCTGAAGATCGTCAAGACGGTGCCCGGCGACGAGGCCTTCATGCCCCTCTCTGAGAGCACCTGCCCGGCGGTGAAGAAGTAGTCCCGCCGGGACCCGGAGGCACTGCCCCATGGGAATGTCAGTCCAGACGGTCCTGTCACAGGTCATGCTGGGGCTCAACAATGGCGTCTTCTACGCCATCCTGAGCCTCGGCCTGGCGGTGATCTTCGGCCTGCTGAACATCGTCAACTTTGTCCACGGCGCCCTCTACATGCTGGGTGCCTACGTGGCCCTGCTGGGCTTCACGATGCTCGGCCCGCTGCTGGGCAAGCCGGACTTCCACCTCAACTACTGGGCGGCGCTCATCGTGGCCCCGCTGGTGGTGGGGGCGCTGGGTGTCCTCATCGAGAAGACCATGCTCCGCCGCCTCCGCAAGTTCGACCACCTCTACGGCCTGCTGCTCACCTTTGGCCTGGCCCTCATCATCCAGGGGGTCTTCACCAACTACTTCAACGTCTCCGGCGATGCCTACGACGGCAAGCCCGAGTCCCTGAGCGGCGTGGTGGACCTGGGCTTCATGCTGTTCCCCAAGTACCGGGTGTGGGTCATCGGCATCTCCCTGGCCGTCTGCTTCGGCACCTGGTTCGTCATCGAGCGCACCAAGCTGGGCTCCTACCTGCGGGCCGGCACCGAGAACCCTGAGCTGGTGAAGGCCTTCGGCATCAACGTGCCCCTCATGATCACCCTCACCTACGGCTTCGGCGTGGGCCTGGCGGCCTTCGCCGGCGTGCTGGCGGCGCCCATCTACTCCGTCAGTCCCGTCATGGGCTCGGAGATGATCATCACGGTGTTTGCGGTGGTGGTCATCGGCGGCATGGGCTCGATCATGGGCTCCATCCTCACGGGCCTGTTGCTGGGCATGGTGGAGGGCTTCACCAAGGTGGTCTACGCCCCGGCTTCCAGCACCGTGATCTTCCTCATCATGGTGCTGGTCCTGCTGGTGAAGCCGGCGGGGCTGTTCGGGAAGGAAGCCTAGGTGAACCGGTACGCCTGGATCGCCCTCGCCCTGCTCGGCCTGCTGGCGCCCTTCGTCGTCTACCCGGTCTTCATGATGAAGCTGCTCTGCTTCGGCCTGTTTGCGGCGGCCTTCAACCTGCTGCTGGGCTACACGGGCCTGCTCTCCTTCGGCCACGCCGCCTTCTTCGGGGGCGCCGCCTATGTCACCGGTCACCTGGTGAAGAACGTCGGCCTGACCCCCGAGGTGGGGGTCCTCGCGGGCACGCTGTTCGCCGGACTGCTGGGCTGGGCCGTGGGCAGCCTCGCCATCCGGCGCCAGGGCATCTACTTCGCCATGGTCACCCTGGCCCTGGCCCAGATCGTCTACTTCGTGGCCCTCACGCTGCCCTTCACCGGCGGCGAGGATGGCCTGCAAGGCATTCCCCGGGGGCTGCTCTTTTGCCTCATCGATCTGAACCGCGTCACC
>CAIRQL010000260.1 GCA_903880675.1 uncultured Holophagaceae bacterium
CCTGCAGCCACCGGGTGTGCTCCAGGTCCCGGCGCAGGCGGGCCTGCAGGCCTTCCACGCCCACATCCATGAGGTAGAACCACAGCTTGAGGGCCCGGAAGCGGCGGCCCAGCTGGATGTGCCAGTCCCGGAAGTTGCTCACCTGGCCGTCCTGGGCGGTGCGCAGGTAGACCGGGTTGGTGCTCATGACGCGGATGAGGTGCTGGGGGTCTCGCACGAAGTAGGCGCTGAAGTCGAAGCCCACGCCCATCCACTTGTGGGGGTTGAAGACCAGGCTGTCGGCGCCCTCGATGCCCGCCCACATCCAGCGGCACTCGGGCAGCACCATGGCCGTGCCCGCCAGGGCCGCATCCACATGCAGCCAGAGGCTGTGCTCCTGGGCCAGGGCGGCGAGGTCCGCCACGGGATCCAGGGCCGTGGTGCCCGTGGTGCCCACGGCGGCGACGATGGCGCAGGGCCGGAAGCCGCAGGCCAGGTCCTTCTCGATTTCGGCCCGCAGCAGGTCCACCCGCAGGGCGTGGTTGTCGTCCGTGGGGATGAGGCGCAGGAAGTCCCGGCCGAAGCCCGCCAGCAGGGCGGCCTTCTCGATGCTGCTGTGGCCCTGGTCCGAGGCGTAGACCACCAGGGGCGCTTCGCCGCCCTGCAGGCCCTCGCCGTTCTGGGCGAAGTCCGAGGTGCGCTCCCGGGCGCAGAGCAGGGCCGTGAAGGTGGCAGTGCTGGCGGTGTCGTGGATGACGCCGGTGAAGGCGGGGCTGAGGCCCACCATCTGCCGCAGCCAGTCCATGACCACCTCTTCGACTTCGGTGGCCGCGGGGCTGGTCTGCCAGCTCATGCCCTGGGCGCCGAGGCCCGCCGTGGCCAGGTCCGCGAGGATGGAGCTGTAGCTGGTGTTGCTGGGGAAGTAGGCGAAGAAGGACGGATGGTTCCAGTGGGTGATGCCCGGCAGCACATCCCGGTCCAGCGCCGCCAGGGCCTGGTCCATGCGGCCGCCCTTCTGCGGCGGGTGGTCCGGGAAGGCCGCCCGGATTTCTCCGGGCTGCACCTGACTCATGACGGGCAGGCGCTCGAGGCCTTCGCGGTAGTCCGCGATCCAGTCCACGAGCTGATAACCGAGGCGGCGGAAGTCGTTTTGGTCCATGGGGATCATTGTGGCTGATCCAGATCGCTGCGCGATCCGGATGTGGGAAAAGCATGGGGAGGGTCAGGCCTGGGAAGCGGAGCTTCCCCCAGCCCTTGCATTCCATCTTTGAAATCATAAAATGATTTCAAAGCAAGCCACCACCCATGGACGAGGACCAACCACCATGTTCAGCACCACGCTCCGACTCGATGACGACCTGGCGGCCTTTCTACACACGGCGGCGGCAGCGCAGGCCCTGAGCGCGAATGGCTGGCTGGTGGCGCTGCTGCGGCGGGAGCAGGCCTTGGCGGCGCGGCGGAAGCTGGCGGCGGACTGGGCGGCCTATGGCCAGGATGCGGAAGCCCAGGACATGGGCTATGCCTTCGCTGCCCAGGCGGAGGTGGCGGCGGCCGCGGCGGAACCGAGGCGACGCACCTACCGGGCCCGGAAGCCCAAGTGAGCGGCGCGGTGCCTCGCTGCAGTCGAGGGGAGCTTTGGCTGCTGGACTGGAGCCCCGGGCGGGGCTCGGAGCAGGGGGGCTTCCGGCCGGGGCTCATCATTCAGTCGGACCTGGGCAACCACGCGGAGGGGGCTCGCACCACGATCCTGGTGCCCCTCACCACCCAGGGCCGGCCCTACGCCTTCTATGTGCCCATCCCC
>CAIRQL010000261.1 GCA_903880675.1 uncultured Holophagaceae bacterium
CCCCTGCCCGAGCAGAACCCAAGCAGCGTCGCTGCCAGCGTCCCGGCCGGCGCCACCCTGGAAGGCTTTCTGGCCCAGCCGGGCATCGCCCCCTGGCCCAGGGAGTATGCGAACACCCAAGACTTAAACCCCTGGAAGGCGCAGATCGAGACCTTCCTCGGGCGGCCGCTGAACGCCCCCCCTGCGGAGGGTCGGCCAGCAGGACCGGGCTGGGCCCACCAGCGCTGGAACGAGTTCCAGCCCACGGTCTACTTCAAGACCGCCCAGGCCGGCGCACGGGTCAATGGTGGCTTCCGGGACACCCACCAGATGCACCGCTATCAGACCGGCGAGTTCGGCCTCGGTGGCCTCTACCACAACACCGCTGGCCTCGCGGCCACGGAAGGCACCACCAAGGGCATTGCGGTGCGCATCCATCCCAGCATGCCCATCCAGGAGCACGAGTCGGTCTGGACCTTCGATGGGACGGTGCCACCCAAGCTGCTCATGGCCCGCTATGGCCAGCCGGTCCTCATGCGCCACTACAACGCCCTGCCCATCGATCCAGCCGCCAACCGGGGCTTCGGGCTGCACACCATCAGCACCCATGAGCACAACGGCCACAACCCTGCCGAGAGCGATGGCTTCACCAACGCCTTCTTCTTCCCCGGGCAGTTCTACGACTACCGCTGGCCCATGCAGCTGGGGGGCTACGACACCCTCAACACCACCGCCACCGACCCGCGGGCGGCCTTCCCTGCGGCACCGGGCGAGAGCCTCTATGTGAACGATCGCACCCCCGGCCTGAAGACCACCTCGGGCTACACCATCCCCATCCGGGGCGACTGGCGCGAGACCATGAGCACCCACTGGTTCCACGACCACATGCTCGACTTCACGGCCCAGAACGTCTACAAGGGCAACGCCGCAATGATGAACTACTACAGCGCCCTGGATCGCGGCAAGGAGGACCTGGAGGACGGCGTCAACCTCCGTCTGCCCAGCGGCACGGCGCTGCCCTGGGGCAACCGCGACTACGACGTCAACCTGCTCATCGCCGACAAGGCCTGGGACAAGGATGGCCAGCTCTGGTTCAACATCTTCAACACCGATGGCTTCCTCGGTGACCGCCTCCTGACCAACTGGCTCTACAACCCCTACTTCAATGTCCGGGCGCGGAGGTACCGGTTCCGCATCCTGAATGGTTCGGTCTCCCGCTACCTCACCCTGGCTCTGGTGCGCCAGGTGGCGGGCACGAGCGGCGAGCTGCAGGGCCCTTCCGGCTCGGGGATCTCCTACAACCGGGTGCCGTTCCACCTGGTGGCCAACGACGGCAACCTGATGGAGTATGCGGTGCCCTTCGACGGCATCGTGGACGTGGCCGGTGACGGCAAGCCCAAGGAGCGCAAAGGGGTCCTGCCGGAGCAGGGCATCGCTGAGCGCTACGACATCGTGGTGGACTTCAGCAAGAACGGCGTAAAGGTCGGCGACAAGCTCTACCTGGTGAACATCCTGGAGCACGTGGACGGCAAGAAGCCCAACCGCGTCATCGCCCTGGCCGATGTGCTGTCCGAGAAGTACAAGCCCACCCTGCACTTCACCAACGGGGTCGCAGACCGCTGGGACAAGGGGGACCCTGCCGTGGGCAAGTTCCTGGAGCTCCGGGTCCAGGCCTACGCCGGCATCGACAAGAGCATGGATCCCGCCAACTACGTGGCCGGGAAGAAGCCCATGATCCCCCTGACCATCAACCGCGACTCGGTGGCCGACAAGGCCCTCCTGGCCAAGGCCCGGCACCACACCTTCGAGTTCGGCAAGGCTGATGGCACCGACGAGGCGCCCTGGACCATCAAGACCGACGGCAGCGCCGGCATGGGCATGGATCCCCGCCGGACCTCCGTGGCCACGGAGCTCTCCACCGATGCCACCGCCGCCGGCAGCAGCGGTGCGGGGACCCTCGAGGTCTGGAAGATCACCAGCACCAGTGGCGACTGGAGCCATCCCGTGCATGTCCACTTCGAGGAGGGCATCATCCTGAGCCGGGGCGGGAAGGCGCCGCCCCTGTGGGAGAAGTGGGCCCGCAAGGATGTCTACCGGGTGGGCCCTGGGGCCGACTCCAGCAGCACCGTGGAGCTCGCCATCCGGTTCCGGGAGTTTGCCGGCACCTACATGGAGCACTGCCACAACACCCAGCACGAGGACCACTCCATGCTGCTCCGCTGGGACATCAGTAAGCCAGGTCAGCTGCAGCTGATGCCAGCGCCCCTGCCCACCTGGGAGGGCGTCCAGTTCGTCGATACCACGGCCCTGCCCACCTTCCGGACCGGCGACGGGTTTGGTCCCAAGCCCTGACCTCAGCCCCTGTCTTGACCTCTGCTGACCCCAATCCATCAACAGGAGCGCCCATGCGCCACCAGCACCGGAACCCCTTCGTCTCAGCCTTTATGGCCTTTCTCCTTGCCCTGGGTGCCCTGGGTGCCCTGGGTTCAGGTGGTGTCGCGGCCCGAGCCGGGACGACAGTCTGGGGGGCCGACTACTTCCCCAATGTCACCCTGGTCAACCAGGATGGCCAGTCCGTGCGCTTCTTTGATGACCTGATCAAGGGCAAGGTGGTGGCGGTGAACTTCATGTTCACCCACTGCAAGGATGTGTGTCCGCTGGAGACCGCCCGCATGCGGGAGGTCCAGGAGATCCTGGGGGACCGGGTGGGCAAGGACATCTTCTTCCTCTCCATCAGCATCGATCCCGAGCGCGACAAGCCGGCGGTGCTCAAGGCCTATGCGAAGCGCTACCAGACCGGTCCTGGCTGGATGTTTCTCACCGGCAATGTCGATGACATCACCCTGCTGCGCCACAAGCTGGGCCTGCTCAGTGCGGGCTCGGACCCAGCGAACCTGAAGGGGCACAGCATGAGCCTGATCATCGGCAACCAGAGCACGGGGCAGTGGATGAAGCGGTCGCCCTACGAGAACGCCCACGTCCTGGCCACCCAGATGGGCAGCTGGCTGTCCAACTGGCAGCAGCCTTCCAAGCCTGGGCTCGACTACGCCAGCGCCCCCAAGGTGCGGAACCTGGCCCGGGGGGAAGACCTCTTCCGCACCCGCTGCGGCGCCTGCCACACCGTGGGCGAAGAGGGCGAAGCCGCCAAGGTCAAGCAGGCCATCGCTCCCGACCTGCGGGATGTGACCCGCCACCGGGATCCGGTCTGGCTCGCCCGCTGGCTGACCGAGCCCGACAAGATGCTGGCGGAGCGGGATCCCCAGGCCCTGGCCCTGCAGGCTCGCTACACCAACCTGGTCATGCCGAACCTGAGCCTCAACACCGAGGAGGCCCAGGCCCTCATGGCCTTCCTGGAGGCGGAGAGCCAGCGCCTGGACCAGCAGACACCCAAGGTGGCGGCGGTGGCCTTGGCACCCTGCCACTGAGCAACCGGCGGGCCGGTCACGGCGGCTAGGTGCTCCCGGCCTCCTTCATCCGCTGCAGCTCCCGGTCCCGCAGCTCCCGCCGCAGGATCTTCATCATGGAGCTGCGCGGCAGGGCGTCGATGAACTCGATGTCCCTGGGGAGCTTGTACTTCGCCAGCTGGCCGCCGAGGTAGGCCTGGAGGGTCTCGGCGTCGAGGCTGTGGCCGGGCCGCAGCACCACAAAGGACTTGACCCGCTCCCCGCAGCGCTCATCGGGGGCGCCGATGGTGGCCGACTCCAGCACCGCCGGGTGGCTGAAGATGACCTGGTCGATCTCGTCGGGATACACGTTGTAGCCGCTGACGATGATCATGTCCTTCTTCCGGCCCACGATGAAGGTGTAGCCGTCCTCATCCACCCGGGCCAGGTCGCCCGTGTACATCCAGCCGTTGCGCAGGACGAGGGCGGTCTCGTCCGGGCGGTTCCAGTAGCCCGCCATGATCTGGGGGCCCCGGACGATGAGCTCGCCCTCCTCGCCCACGCCCAGGTCCCGCTCCCCGGTCTCCAGGTCCACCACCCGGGCCTCGGTGCCGGGGAAGGGAATCCCCACGGAGCCTGGCTTCCGTAGGCCCTGGAGGGGATTGGCGTGGGTGGCCGTGGTGGTCTCGGTCATGCCGAAGCCCTCGGTGATCTTCCCGCCCGTCAGGGCCTCGAAGCGCGCCATGACCTCCACCGGCAGGGGCGCTGACCCGGAGAAGCAGGCCCGCACGCTGGACATGTCCAGGCGGTCCACCCCGGGGTAGGTGGTGATGGCCTGGAAGAGGGCGGGCACCGCTGGGAACAGGGTCACCCGGTGCTTGTGGATGGAGTGCACCAGGTCTTTGATGTCCCGAGGGTTGGGCGCCAGGACCAGGTGGGCCCCGGTGCTGAGGGGCCAGGCGATGCCGATCATCATCCCGAAGCCGTGGAAGAAGGGCAGGCAGGCCAGCAGTACCTCGTGGCCGGGCCGCACATCCGGGAACCAGGACCCCGCCTGCTGAACATTGGCCGAGAGGTTGCGATGGGAGAGCATGGCGGCCTTGGATACGCCCGTGGTGCCCCCGGTGTACTGGAGCACCGCCAGGTGATCCAGGGGCAGGGCTGGTCGGGGCGGCGTGGGCGGGGTGCGGCCGATGAGCTCACGGAAGCTGTGGACGCCCGGCTCCCGGGGGACCTTGGCATGGTGCCCGGTGCGGCGGAGCTTGAGCGGCGCCAGCAGGTTCAGGGGGAAGGGCAGGTAGTCAGGGATGGAGGCCACCACCACCTGCTTCACCCCGGTGCGCGCCAGCATGGGCCGCAGCTTGTGCATCCAGAGGTAGTCCAGGGTCACCACCACGGTCACCCCGGCGTCGTTGAACTGGTGCTCCAACTCCCGCTCCACGTAGAGCGGGTTGGTGTTCACCACCTGGGCCCCCAGGCGGAGGGTGGCCAGGAAGGCGATCACCATCTGCGGCAGGTTGGGCATCCAGAGCGCAACCCGGGTGTCCTTCTCCACGCCCAGACCCGCTAAGGCCGCGGTGAAGCGATCCACGTGATCCGCCAGCTGCCGGTAGCTGAGGGTCCGGCCCTTGAGGGTGACGGCAGGACGCTCCCCCCACGCGGCCACGCTGCGGTCAAAGAGATCCAGGACGGTGCAGGGCTCGAAGGCCAGATCCCGGGGCACGCCGGGATCGTAGTGCTGGGTCCAGGGACGGTCCATGGGGCACCTGAAGAGCAGGGGAGGGAAGGATGGGTTGGTGTCCCAGCATACTCAGTTCGCTCCTGGATTCCGCTAAGCTAGGCCCATGACGCTCGATCCACGCCTCCTGGAGATCCTCTGCTGCCCCGCCTGCGGTGGGGACCTGGAGGAACGTACCGACGGCCTGCGCTGCGCAGCCTGCGGCCTGCTCTACCCCATCGAGGACGGTATCCCCGTGATGCTGGTGGACCGCGCCGTGAAGGTGGAAGCATGAGGCTCGACCGGGAGCAGGCTGCCAGCCTCCTCCGCCGCATGGAGGGCTGCAAGGTGGCCGTCCTGGGCGATGTGATGTTGGACGAGTACCTCTTTGGCGAGGTGAACCGCATCTCGCCCGAGGCACCGGTGCCCATCGTGCGGGTGACCCGGGAGCAGGCGGTGCTGGGCGGGGCCGCCAATGTGGCTGCCAACCTCAAGGCCCTCGGGGCCGAGCCCCTCCTCATCGGTACCCTGCAGAAGGACGCCGCTGGCGACCGGGTCCTGGGCCTGCTTGCAGGTCTCGGGGTCTCCATCTCGGGCCTGGTGCTGGACACCTCCCGCCCCACCATCATCAAGACCCGGGTCATCGGCCAGCAGCAGCAGATGCTCCGCATCGACCGGGAAGAAGCCGGGCCACCGGACCCCGCCGTGCTGCTGGGCCTCAAGGACCGCCTGGAGCGAGCCCTGGCGGAGGCCTCTGCCCTCATCATCTCGGACTATGCCAAGGGCGCCGTCAGCGCCCCCGTGATGGCCTCTGTGCGCGCCCTCTGCGCCGCCCGCAACCTGCCTTGGATTGTGGATCCCAAGCCCGCCCACCGTGAGCTCTACCGGGGGGCCACCCTGATGACCCCCAACACCAAGGAGACCGCGGAGCTGGCGGCCCGGGCGGCCCGCTCGGACATGGAAGTCACCGTCGCGGGCCGGGAGCTCATGGCCGATCTGGGACTGAAGGGCCTGCTCATCACCCGCAGCGAGCGGGGGATGGCACTGTTCTCCCCGGAGACCGGGCAGGGCATGCCCTGGATGATTCCCACCGAGGCCCGCGAGGTCTACGACGTGAGTGGTGCCGGCGACACGGTCATCGCGGCTTTCAGCGCCGCCGTGGGGGCCGGTGCGGACTGGCGGGAAGCCGCCATGCTGGCCAACGCCGCCGCCGGCGTGGTGGTCGCCAAGGTCGGCACCGCCACCGCGTCACCCGAAGAGATCCTGGCCCACTATCGGGATCAGGAAGCGAATTGATTTTGGCTGATGACTATCGCCTCAGTTGCGTAGCTCCACCGCCAGAACGAACGTCGCTCCCGATGCGAGGCGCTCCTTCACCTGGGTGAAGTTCAGGTCGAAGGTCTCGGTCTCACCGGGGCTGAGGGTCCCCAGCTTGGTCCCGCCGGAGGCGACGCCCAGGAGGCGACCGTCCCGGTCCAGCACCGCCACGGCAAAGCCAGGAACCCGGGGCAGCTTGCTGGTGTTGGTGACCTCCACCTGGGCCCGGGTGCCGAACTCGGTGCTCTTGAGCATCCCCAGTACGCCGCCTTGGATCATGCGCTTGTTGAAGAAGATCTTGCTGATCTTCAGGCCGTCCACCTGGATGCTGAGGGGGATGGTGCGGTCCCACTGGAAGGGGAAGGACTCCGAGTGGAAGGACAGGGGCGCAGTGGCTGGAGCCTGGGCTTCCTTGGCCGGGGGGGCGGTGGGCACCTGGGCCAGGGCCAGGCAGGCGGCAAAGAGGAGGGTCTGCATTCAGTTCCTTCCGAACAGGCTGCTGAGGAAGCCCTTCTTGGGCTCCGGTTCGGGGGCCGGAGCCTCCAAGGTGGGGACGCTGCCGGTGCGCGTGCGGCGGAGGCGCTCGAAGACCGGCCGGAGGCCCGGGACCTTGAAGGCCTCCAGCCAGTTCTCGCTGTGCTGGCGGGCCACCAGATGCTGCTCCAGGATGCGGCCTTCCTCGACCCAGGCGATGAGCTGGGGCATGGTCAGGCCACCGTAGATCTCGACACCGACCTTGAGGCGGAGCAGCTCGGCGCCCACCTCGGCAGCCTCGGGCAGGGCCTGGAAGGCGGGCACCGGGGCCGCTTCCTCGGCGACTGAGGCAGGCACGGAGGCCAGCGCCGCCAGGAGCTCTTCCTGGGAGATACGAACGGTGGCATTGCTCGCACCACTGATCTCATTTGGGGTCGCACTCGGCGGTTCCTGGGCCAGGGGGTCATCCCCCGGAACGCCGGAAGCCACGGTCTCAGGGACCGCCGGGGGGGAGGGCAGGGTGGCGTCCAGGGCTGACAGGGCGGCGTCCATGTCCATGGGGCCCTCGCCTCGCTCGAAGTGCATGGCGGGGGCCTGGAGCGGGGTGTCGGCGAAGAGCTTGTCGATGGCGTCCCGGGCGGAGGTGTAGCCCGACGCGGTAACCGGGTCCGCCTCGGCGGCGGGGTGCTCCGCAGGCAGGAAGGGGTCCTTGGATTCCGGCAGGATCAGCGGGGCGTCCGACAGGGTGTCGGCCAGGGCGGCGCTGGCTGGGGCTGCTTCGACAAGGACGTCCTCAAGGGGATCCTCGGCTTCCGGTTCCAGATCGCTGAGGGCGTCCTCAAGGGTCTCTTCGGCTTCAGGCTCCAGATCGCTCAAGGTCAGGGCGGGCACCGGCTCGGGGGTGGGCTCTTCCGCTGCTGGAAAGGCCTCCGCCAGCAGACGCCGCACGGTCTCGTCCACCGGGAAGATGTCGCCGCAGGCATAGCACCTGGCCCGGCGGTGGGCGGGTCGGACCCGCTCCAGCCGGAGGCGGTAGCGGGTGGAGCAGCTCGGGCAATGGATCGCTTCGGCCACCTGGCACTCCTGTGAGTGGGGAAAAGGATAGCACTCCGCTGGGAGCATGTCGCCCGGCCGGCCCGGGTATCCTCAAAGGCTGGAGGCACCGTGCAGGGCGTGTTCATCACCATCGAGGGCGTAGAGGGGTCCGGCAAGTCCACCCAGCTCCTGCGGCTTTCGGAGCGGCTGCGGCGTCTGCGCCTGCCGCTGGTGGTGTCGAAGGAGCCCGGTGGCACAACCCTGGGCCGCGAGGTCCGCCGCCTGCTGCTGGAGCCCCATGACTCCGGCGAGGCCTGGTGTCCGGACGCCGAGCTGCTGCTCTTCTACGCCGACCGCGCCCAGCACCTGGAGCAGGTGATCCGGCCCTCCCTGGCCGAAGGCACGGTGGTGCTGGTGGACCGCTTCGAGGACTCCACCCGGGCCTATCAGGGGGCCAGCGGGGTCTCGGATTCCGCCCTGGACCGCCTGGGCGAGCTGGTGCTGCGGGGCCTCCGTCCCCACCTCACGATCCTCCTGGACATGGACCCTGAGGTGTCCCTCCAGCGGGTGAGTGCCCGCAACCAGGCCCTGGGACCGGAGTTCGCCGAGACCCGCTACGACGGTGCCGAGCTGGACTTCCACCGCCGGGTGCGGAAGCGCTTCCTGGCCATTGCCCAGGGCCACCCCAACCGCGTGGCCCTCATCCCCTCCCGGGACACTGCCGATCAGGTGGAAGAGGCGATCTGGCTGCGGGTGGCCCCGCTCCTGCGCAACGCCGGCTTTTCGGTGGACCCATGACCGGGCCCTTCTCGGCCAAGGTCAGCGGGCACCAGGCCATCCGCCAGCGTCTGCTGGACCGGATCCAGGGCGGCCGGATCCGCGGCTCCCTGCTCTTCACTGGGCCCGAGGGCATCGGCAAGCGGCGCGTGGCGCTGGAGCTGGCCCAGCGGGAGATCTGCCTGCGCCGCTGTGCCTTCGGCCAGTGCGAGGGCTGCCGCCTGCTGGAGGGGGAGGACCTGCCCTTCGAGCTGCCCAACCTGCTGCGCATCGTCCCGGAGGGCAAGGCCGGCGTCATCCGCATCGATCAAGTGCGGGAAGGCCTGGACTCCAACGGCCAGCCCCGCTTCAGCCGGGGGGTCATCGAGTGGGCCGCCCTGGCTCCGGCCCTGGGCTGCCATCGCTGGGTCCTGGTGGAGGAGGCCCACCGCCTCAACGAGTCCAGCGGCAACATCCTGCTGAAGACCCTGGAGGAGCCCCCCGAGGGCACCCACTTCATCCTGGTGACCCACCGGCCCGAGGCCCTTCTGCAGACCATCCGCAGCCGTTGCGAGCGCATCTCCTTCGCGCCCCTGGCCCCCCCGGAGGCCTGGGAGGTGGCCCAGCGCCATGGCTGGCAGGAGGCTGACCGGGAGCGCTGGTCCGCGCTGGGCGAGGGCAGCCTGCGCCTGCTGGGCGAAGCGGAGTACCGACGTGCCGAGGCCCAGCTGGAGGCCTGGCTGGACCTGCTGGCGGGCAAGCCCTACAGTCAGACCGCCGGGATCCTGTTGCCCGAGAAGGACGCCGTGCTGGCCCAAGGGGAACAGCTGCGCCAGCCCCTGGAGCTGCTGCTGCGGATCCTGGCGGACCTGGCCCGCCTCCAGGCTGGCGAGCCTCCGGTCCTCCTGCCCTGGCGGGCGGACCTGGCCGCCCTGGCCGCCGTGCCCCGGGACCTGAAGTCCCCCCAGGAGGCGGTGCTGGAAGCCCTGCGGCACCTGCCCCGCAACCTCAGCCCCGATCCCTTGCTGCGGGAAGTGGCCCTGTCCCTGACCTAGTGGCCGAGCCGGGGTTGCCAGCCCGGAATTTCGGGCTAGACTGGTTAAAGAGTTTTTAGTCCTAATTCGGAGCCCCCCATGTCTGAACCCCTCTTTGGTCACGACCTCCTGGGCCTGCTGCTGGAAAAGGGCGGGGCCTGTCCCGTCGAGGACCTGCGCGCAGCCTCCGTGGCCGCCCACGGGCCCGCCGCCGTCTACTGCAACTGCGGTGGCGACAGCTTCGACTTCGACGGCGTCCTGGGCTTTCTGGGCAGCAAGGGCAAGGTCACCGTGCAGAACGGCACCGTGAGCCTGGGCATGGCCCCGGCGTGTCAGCACTGAGGGCACCAGATGGAAAAGCACTGAATGTAAGCAGAGGAAGGACGGAGGAGCGGAGGAGCGCGGAGGTTCGCCTGCTTAGCCGCGGCCTGCAGACTGAGACCGTGCCAGCCTGAACTCCCCTTCATCCCCTTCATCCTTGTTCAAAATGCTTTTTTTACAGGGATGGAGGGGATGAAGGGGATAGGGAACCAAAGATCCCCTGGTTCACTCGATAACAGTCCTTTCTCCGCTCCCCTCCGCTTCTCTATCTTTCCTCCGCGTTCATCTCTCCTGGCTTTTCAGGCCCGCCCCAATTCCGGTGCCCCCTGGTTTTCTGCTGGGCTGACGGGGTTTTCGATGGAAACTGGTGTCACCTACCCGGAGGCCCCATGAAGCTGCTGCGCATTAACCATCTGGGCATTGCGACACCGGGCTTGGCGGAGGCCATGGAGCGCATGGCCCGCCTCTTCGACATGGGGCCGGAGCACACGGAAGAGGTGGCGGAGCAGAAGGTGAAGACGGCCTTCTTCCCGGTGGGCGAGAGCACGCTGGAGTACCTGGAGAGCACCGATCCCGAGGGCCCCATCGGCAAGTTCCTGGCGAAGCGTGGCCCCGGCATCCACCATGTCTGCTTCGAGGTGGACGACGTCGACGCTGCCGTGGCCGGCCTGCTGGCCAAGGGCGTGCGCATGATCGACCAGGCCCCCCGCAAGGGCGCCCACGGCTGCCGCGTGGCCTTCCTCCACCCCGCCGAGACCGGCGGCGTCCTCATCGAGCTGAGCCAGGGCATGGCCCACTGAGCTCACCCTCCGCTTTCCCCCGCGTTCAAGATGCCCTTCAGGAAAGAAATAGAAACGCTGAGGAGAACCGAGGCGCGGAGGAAAGCTGAGAAAGGCCAGGTGTGGGGTGGTCTTATCACCGTGTATCGCTGTTCATCCCTGGTTAAAAATATCTTTTGGAACCGGTGATGAACAGCGATGAACAGTGATAAAGGTTGCTGGTCGCGGCTTCGCGCCACTCTCTCCGGCCAGGCTCAGTGGAGGCTGGCCGATAGCCTGGCGTTCTTCAGATGCCAATCCTTTCAGCCCAGAACCGTTGCGCAGACCTCAGGAGGTGCCCCGTGTTTAGAGCCGACCTCGCTGGTCTGATCGCTGGCTGCCTGTGGGCGGGCTCTCTGGGTGTTCAGGGTGCCGAGACCGGCTTCCTGGAGCGCACCCTGGACGTCGGCGGCCAGCGCTACCGGTACCAAGTCTATGTCCCGGCTGACTACTCGCCTACCCAGGCCTGGCCCGTGATCCTCTACCTCCACGGCGCCGGCGAGCGGGGCACGGATGGGCTGCGCCCGACCCAGGTCGGACTCGGTGCCGCCATCCGCAAGGCGCCCCAGCGCTTCCCCGCCATCGTGGTGTTTCCCCATGCCCGCCCGGAAACCCAGTGGGCCGGCGCCCAGGCTGACCTGGCCCTGGCGGCCCTGGACCGCACCCTTGGCGAGTTCAAGGTGGACCTGGACCGGGTCTACCTCACAGGCCTCTCCATGGGTGGCCATGGCACCTGGTACCTGGCCTACCGCAACCCCGAGCGCTTCGCCGCCGCAGCGCCCATCTGCGGCTGGACCAAGGAGCTCGCCAGCCACGCCTTCGGGGTGCCGGTGGTGCCCCCGGAGGACGGCCCCGCCCTGCCGGCCCTGGCGCGCCGCCTCGAAAAAATGCCCATCTGGATCTTCCACGGCGAGCTGGACACCGTGGTGCCCGTGGAGGGCTCCCGGGCCACCTACGCGGCCCTCCAGGCCGTGGCTGCCACCGTGCGCTACACCGAGTACCCGGGCCTCAACCACAACAGCTGGGACGCCGCCTACGGCTCCCAGTCCTTCATCGAGTGGCTCCTCGCCCAGCGGCGGGCGAAGCGCTGATTGAGGTCGTCTCTGGCCCCGATCACTCCACCAGCTTCATCCCGCAGTGTTTGGCGGCGTCCCGGTCGAAGGTGGCAGTGTGGCTGCAGCTGGCCAGGGCGCCACAGCGCTCGATGAGGCAGTCGGCGAAGTCCGCTTTGCCCTGCTTGAAGAGGCGCAAGGCCTTCCATACCGCGTCGGCATCGGCAACCACCAGCTCCTTGGCTCGCAGCAGCGTCTCCAGTACGGCGGCGACCTCCTCCCGGCTGGAGTCGTAGCAGCCCGTCAAGACCCACACCAGCTCCACCACGGCCACCAGGCCCACGTAGCCCGGCGCCTCGGCAGTGAGGGACTCGATGAGGCGCGTGGCTCGGAGGGACTGCTTGGCATCGTCCTGGGCGACGTAGCGCACCAGGATGTTGGTATCCAACCCGATCATTGGGAGGCTCCCCGCCGGGCGATGGCTGCATTCATGTCAGCGAGGCTGACGGCCTTGGCCGGTTTGCCCACCAGCCCCTTGAGGCTGGACACCGGCTGGGTGGCTGCCACCAGCTCGAAGTGGCCGGGCTCCATCTGCACGAACTCCACCCGGTCCCCGGCTTCCAGGCCAAGGGCCACCCGGACGGCGATGGGAATGGTGATCTGTCCCTTGGTGGTGAGGGTCGCAGCAGCCATGGGGGGGCTCCGAGTGATATTCCTTACTTTAAGGTAAGGATGCATTCATGTCAAGCCCTACTCCGCCCACCCCACAGTGGCTGGCCTAACTCACCACCCCCAAGTACCCCAGCCAGAGAGCCCTGCCGAAGAACACGATGATCGGCGTCGCCAGGGCCAGGAAGCAGCCGAAGGGCAGCATGGTCTGGCCGCCGGATCTCCGCATGAGCATGAGGGGCACGCCCACGGCGGCGCCCAGGCCGGCGCCCAGGAAGAGGATCCCCAGCATCGGCGCCCAGCCCCAGAAGGCGCCCAGCCAGGCCAGCATCTTGAAGTCGCCCATGCCCAGGCCGTCGGTCTTGCGCAGGGCTTTGTAGAGGCGATTGACGAGATCCGGCACCCCGTAGCCCACCGCCAGCCCGATGAGGCTCTGCTCCCAGGTGACCGTGGGCTCGAAGCCCCGGTAGAGCAGGGCGGGCTGCAGGCCGTTGTGGAAGGTGAGGGTCTGGAGGGCGTGGCCCGGGGCCAGCCAGACCTTCACCAGGGCCTCGGGCCACTGCAGCTGAGGCAGGGTGAGCAGGATGCCCAGGGCCATGAGGGGGAACTGGATGGCGTCCGGCAGGATCATCTCGGTGAGGTCGGTGAAGAACAGCACCAGCAGTGCGTAGCCGCAGACCAAGCCTTTGAACCAGATGAGGGTGCCGAAGGGAAAGAGCCAAGGCGAGGCAGCGAAGAGGAGGCCTCCCAGTAGCTCCACCAGGGGGTAGCGGCCGGGGATGCGCCACCCGCAGTCTGCACACTTCCCCCGCAGGATCAGCCAGCCCACCAGGGGCAGGTTGTGCCAGGGCCGGATGCGGGCCTGGCAGGAAGGGCAGTGGCTGGGCTGGGTGACGACATTGCGCTGGGCGGGATCCTCCATGGGCAGGCGGTGGATCAGCACATTGGCGAAGGAGCCAAAGGCCAGACCGAAGGGAGCCAGCAGGAGGGCCAGGAGCCAGGGGGGCAGGTCGGCAAGGAACATGGGACTACGATAGCGGGGACCTTGGCCCGGTTTGCGGCAATATAGAACGTCACCCCGGAGTGTCCATGATTCGCCCCCTGCTGAGTTCCCTCCTTCTGGCCCTGGCCCTGCCGGTCCTGGCTCAGGCCCCCCAGCCCGCCCCCGCAGCCAAGCCGGCTCCCACCGCCAAGCCCCGGGTACAGCTCATGACCAGCTACGGCCCGGTGGTCGTTGAGCTGGAGGCCCAGGCGACTCCCCAGACCGTGGCCAACTTCCTGAAGTACGTGCAGGACGGCTTCTACGCCGGGACGATCTTCCACCGGGTCATCGATGGCTTCATGATCCAGGGCGGTGGCTTCCTGGAGTCCATGGCGGAGAAGCCCGCCCGGGCTGCCATCGCCAACGAGGCCCCCGCCGGCGCCAAGGCCGGCCTGAAGAACCTGCGCGGCACCATTGCCATGGCCCGCACCAATGAGCCCCACAGCGCCATGGCCCAGTTCTTCATCAACCTGGTGGACAACCCCCGCCTGGACAACCGGGACCTCACCGAGGCCGGCTACGGCTACTGCGTCTTCGGGCGCGTGGTGTCCGGCATGGACGCGGTGGACCGCATCGGCAAGGTGAAGACCGAGTGGCGCCGCGGCATGGGCGACATCCCCCAGTTCCCAGTGCGGCTCAAAGAAGCCACGGTGGTATCAGCCCCCTAGTTGATGATCTTGATGGGCCTGGGTGGCTCGGGCCGCTGGCGGTCTTTGCTAATGAAGATGGCGCCGAGCACGGAGGCGACGACGCTGGTCACCAGGGCCCCGAAGAACCCGGGCCAGAAGCCATCGACCCGGAAGCCCAGGCCCAGCTTGGCGGACAGGGTGCCGGCCAGCCAGAACACCAGGCCGTTGATGATCAGGCTGAAGCAGCCGAAGGAGCAGGCCACGGGCAGAAAGGCCAGGGCCTTCAGGAGGGAGCCCACGGTGGTGTTGAGGGCCCCCAGCAGCACGGCCACCACCAGCAGGTCCAGGAAGCTCCCGGTGGTGATGCCCTTCAGCAGGGCCGAGGCCACCAGCAGCCCGATGGCGGAGAAGAAGAAGCGCAGCAGCAGGGTCATGTGGGCATCCCGTCCTTCTCGTTGGCCTGGGTGATGACGCTCCCGGGTGGCACGCTGCGGGTGAGCCACACGTTGCCGCCGATGGCGGACCCTTTGCCGAGGGTAATGCGGCCCAGGATGGTGGCATTGGAGTAGATGATCACGTCATCCTCCACCACGGGATGGCGGGGCACGCCCTTGATGGGGTGGCCCTCGGCGTCCAGGGGGAAGCTCTTCGCCCCCAGGGTGACGCCTTGGTAGATGCGCACGTTCCGGCCGATGACGCAGGTCTCGCCAATAACCACGCCGGTGCCGTGGTCGATGAAGAACCGCTCGGCAATCTGCGCACCGGGGTGGATGTCGATGCCCGTGAGGCTGTGGGCGTGTTCCGTGATCATGCGGGGCAGCAGGGGCACGCCCAGGTCGAGCAGCTCGTGGGCCAGGCGCTGGCTGGTGATGGCCAGCAGGCCCGGGTAGCAGAACAGCACCTCGTCGGGGCTGGTGGCGGCGGGGTCGCCCTCGAAGCCCGCCTGGACATCGGTGGCCAGCAGGTGGCGCACCTTGGGTAGGCGGGCGAGGAAGGCCCGGGCCAGTTCCAGGGACCGCTCGCCACAGGGCGGCAGGGTGGGATCGGCGGCCATCAGGCCCCGCTGGATCTGGTCCCGCAGGCCATGCAGCACCCGGTCCATGCGCGCGCCCAGGTGGTAGCGAAGGGTCTCGCCGGTGAGGTCCGAGGGGCCGAAGTAGCCAGGGAAGAGGAGGGCCCTCAGGTCATCGACCAGCTCGGCCAGGGCCGCCCGGGAGGGGAACTCGCGGCGCCCCAGGGGCATCTCCGTGAGCGCTGTAGAGGCGGCCACCAGGGCATCCACCACGGCGTGGAGGTTGGCGTTGGGATCGGGCTGCGGCGCTGCGGCCATGGATGCTCCGGACGGGGGCAGGGTGGTCACCCCCCGACTCCAGAATGACGCAGGCCGCCCGGGGCTGGAACGGGGATTCAGGCTTTCCCCTTAGTGGAGAGCCTTGAAGCCCCAATTTGGCGGGGTGCTCAGAAGGTCCAGGTCAGCCCGCAGCCTGTGTCCCGGGCCAGGCGCTCTGCCAGGCCGGGATCGTGCCGCAGGCGCAGGTCCGTGCCGGCCTTCACCCGGGCCACCAGGCCCTCCTTCGAGCGGTACTCGAAGGTCACGGGCAGGTCCCCTGAGTGATCCGCCAGGATGGGGCCCAGGCGGGGTGGGCACTCCCCCGGGGGCAGGCGGATGAGGGCTCCGGTGAAACCGCGACCCTGGTAGCTCTCCAGGTTCTCCAGCACATGGGCGAAGACCTTGACCACGGTCTTCTCCTCCTCTTCTTCCTCGGGATCGCCATTGCCGTTGGCCTGGATGGTCTCCACCCGCAGCTCACCCGTGATGCGGAGCATGGCCTCCTGCACGGCGAACTGGCGGTAGTTCTCGAAGGGCTTGGGCCCCTGCTTCTTGGTGAGGGGATCCCAGCGGGAGGCCATGAGCAGGACCTCCAGCTTGCCGCTCAGGTCCTCCACCTGGAGGATGGCCCAGGGCTCCCCCTTCTGGTTGGTTTTGAAGGTGACCGAAGTGACCATGGCCCCCAAGACGACCTCGCTGCGGTCGCGCAGGCGGC
Source organism: uncultured Holophagaceae bacterium (assembly GCA_903880675.1). Classification (GTDB taxonomy): domain Bacteria; phylum Acidobacteriota; class Holophagae; order Holophagales; family Holophagaceae; genus Geothrix. Next base: position 16,272 of record CAIRQL010000261.1, read on the forward strand.
CAGCGGCCACATCCTCCAGGGTCTGGGTGATGGTGCCGCGGGTGTGGACCTGGATCGCATCGGCGAACTCCTCCAGGGGATGGCCGCTGACAAAGAGGCCCAGCACCTCCCGCTCGGCAGCGAGGCGAGTCTTGCGGTCCCAGGGCTCGACGTTCTCCGGTACTCGCCACTCGGCGCTCAGGCTGGCCATCTCCGCATCGTCGAAGAGGCTGGTCATGCCCATGTCCCCGCCGCCCTTGGAGGCTGCGGAGACGGCGTCGGGCAGGCCCAGGAGGAGGGCCGCCCGGTTGGGCTCCAGGCTGTCAAAGGCGCCGGCCTTGATGAGGGACTCCCAGACCTTTCGGTTGGCCTTCTGGAGGTCCGTGCTCTTGAGGGCATGGAAGAGGTCCTTAAAGGGGCCCTCCGCCTGGCGGGCCTCGAGAATGGCCTGCAGCGCGGCTTCGCCCAGACCCTTCACCGCAGCAAAGCCGAAGCGAATGAGGCGGTCGCCGGTGGCGGTGAAGTCCACGGCCGACTCGTTGATATCCGGCCCCTGTACCTGGATGCCACGCTCCCGGCAGTTCTGCACGTACTTGGCGATGTCTTCCGTGCGGCCGGACTTGGTGGACAGCAGGCCCGCCATGAACTCCACGGGGTAGTTGGCCTTCAGGTAGGCCGTCTCGTAGGCCACCATGGCGTAAGCAGCGCTGTGGCTCTTGTTGAAGCCGTAGCCAGCGAAGTACTCGATGAGATCGAAGGTGTCGGCCACCTTGGTGCGGTCGTAGCCCCGGGAAGCGCCCCGCTCGATGAACTTGGACTTCTCCTGGGCCATCTTGTCGTGATCCTTCTTGCCCATGGCCCGCCGCAGCGTATCGGCCTCGCCCAGGGAGTAGCCCGCCAGCAGGCTGGCCAGCTGCATGACCTGCTCCTGGTAGAGGATCACGCCGTAGGTGGGCGACAGGATGGGCTCCATGTCCGGGAACAGGAAGGTGACGGGCTCCCGCCCGTGGCGTCGCTCCACGTAGGTGTTGCCCATGCCGGCCCCCAGGGGGCCCGGGCGGAAGAGGGCGTTCAGGGCGATGAGGTCATCGAAGCGGTTGGGGCCCAGCTGCCGGAGCAGTTGCTTCATGCCGCCGGACTCGAACTGGAACACGCCGTCCGTGTCGCCGGCGGAGAAGAGGTCGAAGGTCTTCTTGTCGTCGTAGCCCCGGATGGTGGTCATGTCCAGGGGCTGGCCGTGCCGGCGGGCGATGACCTCCTGGATCTTGGCGATCTGGGTGAGGGTCTCCAGGCCGAGGAAGTCCATCTTCAGCAGGCCCGCTCGCTCCGCCTCCACCATCGTGTACTGCACCATCACCTTGTTGTCCTTGTCCCGGCAGAGCGGGGCAAAGCGGGTGAGCTCGTCGGGGGCGATGATGATGCCGGCCGCATGGACGCCGGTGTTGCGGGACAGGCCCTCGAGCCGGGCCGAGATGTCGAGGATGTTCCGCACTTCCTTGTCCTCGTTGTAGAGCTTCCGCAGCGGCTCGCTCTTCTCGAGGGCATCCTTCACCGTCATGGGCTTGCCCGGCTCCTGCGGGACCAGCTTGGTGAGGTTGTTGGCGTAGGTGAAGTCCTTGTCGAAGACCCGGGCCACATCCTTGATGACGGCCTTGGTCTTGAGCTGGTTGATGGTGATGATGTTGCTGACCTTGTCCTGGCCGTATTTCTCGGTGACGTAGTCGATGACCTTCTGGCGACCGTCCCGGCAGAAGTCGATGTCCACGTCGGGCATGGACTTGCGCTCCGGGTTGAGGAACCGCTCGAAGAGCAGGTCGTA
>CAIRQL010000262.1 GCA_903880675.1 uncultured Holophagaceae bacterium
GACCAGCAGCCCTCGGGCATCTTGCGGAGGGGGATGAGGACGATGAAGAAGTTGGGCCGCACGCCCTCGGGGAACGGGTGGTAGCGGGGCGCCTCGCCGCGGGTGATCTCCAGGTAGAGTTCACCGTCCTGGATGCCATTGCGGCAGGACAGCTCCCGGCAGGCTGCCAGGAGCTCCTCGGGGGAGTAGGGGAAGGCCATGCCGAGGAAGGCTGCGCTCTCCTGCATGCGCCGGATGTGCTTGGCGAAAAGCAGGAACTTGCCGTTCACGCAGCGGATGACCTCGAACAGGCCGTCCGCGAAGCAGAGCCCCCGATCCTGGATGCTAAGAAGCTTCTCGGTTTCCTCGTGGAAGCCGCCGTTGAAGAAGATCTGCTGGCCCATCGGCGAACCTCCACCCTCATTGGCCTTCATTCTTACACCCGAGCCGATTCAGGGCGTGGCTCCCTCAGGGGGGCTTCGGAGGCGCCAAACCAAGCGACGCCCAAAAGACATTAGGTGGTAAAAAGGCAACTAAAAACGATTAAACACCAGTCAAAATGCATTTCATAAATCGAATAATCATAAAATTTATATATAAACATTAGACAAGTGACGGAACTTGGCTCAGGGTCTGGCAAACCGATGAGAAGGCATCATGCCTCAGTCCCCCAGACAGCGTCGGGATGGCCGGGCCCTCCGTCAGAGGGCCGAGGCTTCGGTGCAGGCGGAGGTCTCCTCGGCAGAGGAGGTCCGGGACCCGGCGTCGCTGCCAGAAACCCTGAGCCTCCACGAGCTGCAGGTGCACCAGGTCGAGCTGGAGATGCAGAACGAGGAGCTGCGCCGCAGCTACGCCGAGCTGGCCGCCCTTCAGGAGCGCTATCGGAACCTCTATGACCTGGCACCGGTGGGCTACTGCACCCTCAGCGTGCAGGGGATCGTCCTGGAGGCCAACCTGACGGCGGCGACCCTCCTTGGGGTACCCCGGGCGGCCCTGGTGGGGAGGCATTTTTCGTCCTTCGTGCCGTCCGATGATCAGGATATGTACTTCCTCAAGCGGCAACTGATTGTGCAGTCTGGGGAACCCCTGGACTGGGAGCAGCGGCTGCGGCGGAAGGACGGGACGGTCATCTGGGTTTCCATCAAGACCACGGGGCTCGGGATCGATCAGGACTGGTCTCAGTACCACCTGGTGTTCAGTGACATCACGGAGGGCAAGCGGGCCGAGGACACCATCCGCACAATCTATACCGCCATGGCGCAGAGCCCCGTCTCCATCGTCATCACGGACCTGTCGGGCGCCATCGAGTACGTGAACCCCAAGTTCACGGAGATGACGGGGTACACCGCCGAGGAGGCCCTGGGCCAGAACCCCCGCATCCTCAAGTCGGGAGAGGCCCCGCCGGGGCACTACTGGGCACTCTGGGACACGATCCTGGGGGGCGGCACCTGGCATGGCGAGTTCCACAACCGCCGGAAGGGCGGCGACCTGTTCTGGGAACAAGCGACCATCTCCCCCATCAAGGACAACCAGGGAAGGATCACCCAGTTCGTGGCCATCAAGGAGGACATCACCGAGCGGAAGCGGTGGGAGGAGTCCCTGCGGACCAGTGAGGCCAAGTGGCGCACTCTCTTTGAGTTCCTTCCAGTGGGGATCTCCCTGCTGGATGATCAGCGCCGGGTGGCCGAGTTCAACCCGGCCCTGGGACACATTCTCCGTCTGGCGCCGGAAAGGTTGCAGGGCGCGTCCTACCTGGATCGCACCTACCTGCAAGCGGACGGGACGCCGCTGCCTGCGGAAGAACTGCCCAGCGTGCGGGCCATGAAGGAAGGGGGGACCATTCCACCCACGGAGATCGGGATCCAGATCGAGGACGGCAGCCTCATCTGGACGGAGGTGGCCGCAGCACCACTGGCTGTCCCTGGGTACTCCTGCGTCATCACGACCACCGACATCACCCAGCGCAAGCAGACCCAGGAAGGGCTGCGGCGGTCCGAGGAAGCCCTCGCCAAGGCTCAGCGCTTCGCCCGGGTGGGCAGCTGGACCTGGCACATCAAAACCAACCGCCTGGAGTGGTCGGACGAGATGTACCGGCTGTTCGGCATTGCCCGGGAGACCTTCTCAGGAGACCTGGCCGAGGTGGTGGCCAGGGCCATCCATCCCGATGATCGCGAGGCCGTGGAGGCGTCCAACCGGTCCGTGGCGGACCGGGGCAAACCTGTTCCCCTGGAGTACCGCATCATCCTGCCCGATGGCACCACCCGGGTGGTCTGGGGCGAAGCGGGGGAGATGGTCCTGGATGCGGAGGGACGGCCGGAGAGCCTGTCCGGCATTGTCCAGGACATCACCGAGCGCCGGGCGGCGGACCAGGCCCTGCGGGACAGCGAGGCCCGGTTCGTGTCCATGGCCCAGAACTCCCCGGTGGCCTTCTACCGGTTCTCCAGGCGCTGGGGTGGCATCTACTACTCACCCCGCATCCACGACCTGCTGGGCTACACGCCGGAGGAGCTGCTGGCCGAGCCGCTCCTGTGGCACAACGCCATCCACCCCGATGACCGTGTTGGCGTGGCTGCAGCCATTGATGCGGCCATGATCAGTCTGGAGGGCATCGACATCGTGTACCGGATCCGCCATAAATCCGGTCAGGAACGGTGGTTCCGTGACACCGCCACTTGCCGCCTGGAAGTCGATGGCGACCTCCTCATCGACGGCGTTGCTGCCGACATCACCGAACGGAGGCTGGCGGAGCTCGCCCTGCAGGAATCCAACGAGCTGCTCTCCCAGTTTGTCGCGCAGTCCCCGGTCTATGCCTACATCAATGAGGTGAGGGATGGACAGAGCTGGGTCCTCCAGGCCAGCGATAACCATGAGCAGCTCATCGGCATCCGCGGTGCAGACATGGTGGGCAAGACCACGGCCGAGCTGTTCCCTCCGGCCCTCGCCGCGATGATCGATGCCGATAACTGCGCTGTTGTGGAGAGCGGGCAGCCCCAGGCGTTGGAGGAGGAGGTGGATGGGCGCAGGTATTTCACCCAGAAGTTCCCCATCACCCAGGGAGGGCGGCAGCTGTTGGCGGGCTTCACCCTTGACATCACCGAGCGGGAGCAGGCGAACCTCCTCATCGCCGCCTCCCGCGAACAGCTAAGGGTGCTGCTTACGCGGCTGCAGCGGGCGCAAGAAGACGAGCGCATCCGGGTGTCGCGCATCGTCCACGATGAGCTGGGACAGCTGCTCACGGAGCTAAAGCTGGACCTGGGCTGGCTGGAGCGAAGACTCTCGGAGCCTGGGGCTTCGCCCGAGTTCATGCCCCTCCTGGACAAGGTGATGGGGACCTCTGAGCTGGTGGATACGACCATCCAAACCGTGCAGAGAATTGCTACAGAGCTGCGCCCCAACACCCTCGAGAGCCTTGGCTTCGAGGCCACGCTGCGCCAGGAGGCACGACGCTTCCAGGAGCACACCGGCATCCCCTGTACCCTCTCCACCGTTGAGTCATGGCCGGAGCTGGATGCCCAAACCGCCCTGGAGGTGTTCTACATCTGCCGCGAAGCACTGACCAATGTGGCCCGCCATGCCGCTGCGAAAAGCGTCATGATGTCCCTCCGCCTTGAAGCCGGGCTTGCGGTGCTGGAGGTGACCGATGACGGGATCGGAATGGGCGATCTGGATCGGTTCGGACCGGATTCCCTCGGCATGCTGGGCATGCGGGAGCGGGCCGTCCAGTTCGGGGGCACCGTCGCCTTCGAGCCCAACCACCCCGGTGGAACCCGCGTGATCGTGAGGGTCCCACTGCCCACCTCAACCAGCCCCGAGGGGGTCGACCGATGATGCGGATTCTGCTCGTGGATGACCACGAAATCCTTCGGCATGGCCTGAAGCAGCTGCTGGCCGAGATCTTTCCCGATGCCGTGTTCGGTGAGGCGGCCACCGTGGTTCAGGCCCGGGCCATGATGGCGGGTCACCTCTGGCACCTCATGCTGCTGGACATCAACCTGCCGGGTGGCAGTGGCCTGGACCTGCTGGAGGAGGCCCGCCACCAGCAGGCGGGGGTGGTGGTGCTGGTGCTCAGCTCCTACCCGGAGGAGGAGTTCGCGGTGCGGGCCTTCAAGTGCGGGGCCGATGGCTACCTCACCAAGGCCAGCGTGGCCAGCGAGCTGTTCGTGGCCGTGCGGAAGGTGCTGGGCGGGGGGAAGTATGTCAGCGCGGCCCTGGCCGAGCGGCTGGCGCGGGTGATCAGCGTGCCCTCCATCCAGCTCCCCCATGAGTCCCTGTCGCCCCGGGAGCTGGAGGTGGTGCGGCGGGTGGCCCTGGGCCGGAGCATCAAGGAGATTGCCGGGGACCTCTTCCTGGGGGAGAAGACCGTGGCCACCTACCGGAAGCGGGCGGCAGAGAAGCTGGGGCTCTCCACCAATGTGGAGATCGCCCGCTACGCGCTCCAGCACGGTCTGGTGGACTAGGGCCGCAGGGGGATGTAAGGAAATTCCCTACGCGGTGTCCGCCCAACTCGCCTACGCATTTCAGCCTATTCCCCCATCCCGAGCCGGGGCCTGCGACCCGATGCTCTGGGTATGGATCACCCAGACAGTGTCCGACCCATCCAGGTCATGCTCGTGGAGGACGCACCCCTCCGCCGGCGGGAGCTGCGGGAGCTCATCGAGGCCACTGCCGTCGCCAAGGTAGTCGCCGAGGCCGGGTCCGTGGCCGCAGCCCTCTTCCTGCTGCAGTCCACCCCGGTGGACGTGGTGGTCCTGAACCTCCAGCTGTGGGACGGGGACGGCTGCACGGTGCTCGCGGAGGTGAAGCGCCTCCATCCCGCCTGCGCCGCCATCGTTTTGAGCAGCCCCTGCGCCCTGGCGGAGCGGGACCGCTGCGTGCGCCTGGGCGCCGCGCATGTCTTCGACCCGGGCAGCGACAGGGCGCGCCTCCCCGAGGTGCTGGCCGCCCTGAGGAGCACTGCTCCCGGACCGGCAGCCTGAGCCGAGCCCCCCAAACCACCGACCCTCAACCCACCCTGCACGCTCTTCCCCGCAGCCCTTTTTTGGAGGTTTTCATGTCCTTCCTCGACAACATCAAGATGGGCCCCAAGCTCATCGGTGCCTTCCTCCTCGTGGCAACCATGGCCGGGGTGGTGGGGTTCATCGGCGTCCGCAACATCCGGGCCATCGATGAAGCTGACACCAAGCTCTACGA
>CAIRQL010000263.1 GCA_903880675.1 uncultured Holophagaceae bacterium
CGTCTTCCAGAACCTGCGTACGGGGCTCACGCCCTTTCTTGGCCTGCCCTTGCAGCTGGACCCGGGACCCGCCACCGGCGTGGTCCTGGGGGTTCCCTGTGATGCCGGTGTGATCAACCGCCCTGGTGCCCGCCTGGGGCCATGGGCCCTGCGTGCCGCATCCATGGGCATGGGTACCTTCCCCATGCCGGAGCGCTTGCGCGAAGGGCTAGCCATCGCTGGACCCGAATCAGGGGAGGGCTGGGTGGACGGCGGCAACATCCCCACCCTGCCCTTTTCGCTGAACCAGGCGCTGGACACAGTGCAGTCCACCGTCGGGGCCTGGGCCGGCTACGGCTGCCGCACCCTCCTGCTTGGTGGGGACCACTCCATGACCCTGGGTGCCCTCCGCGCCATGGCACTGCAGCACGGCCCCCTTGGTCTCCTGCATGTGGACGCCCATCCGGACGCCGCCGACGCCGCGGCCTGGGGCACCGACATCCACCACGGTACCTGGCTGCGCCAGGCCCTCCTGGAGGGTCTCCTGGACCCAGAGCGGGTCGTGCAGGTGGGCCTCCGAGCCCCCCGTTTCGATGCCGACGAGCTGGCATTCCTGAAGGCCGCCGGCGTGCGCATGTGGGCTCCCGCCGACCTCCGGGATTCGTCCCTTGCCTCCTGGCTGCAGCGGGACCTGGCCACGGTGGGTCAGGGCCCTGCGTATCTGAGCATCGACCTGGACGCCCTGGACCCGGTCTTGGTCCCGGCCGTGGCCGAACCGGTCCCCGGTGGCCTGGAGCTGCCCGAAGTCCTCCGCCTGATCCACGCCTGCCGAAGCTGGGACAGCCCCTGGGTTGGCTCGGACCTCATGGAGCTCTCGCCGCCCCTTGAGGGCGCCGAGGCCAGCGCCCGCATCGCCGTGCATCTTGCCCTCCACCTCCTCGTCTGAGGTCCCCATGCCCATGCTGCCTCTGGAAGCCTTTCTGGCCCACCTGGGTCCCCTCACCTGGGATGACCTGGTCGCCGGGTTTGACTTCGGCCTGCTGAGCCCTCTTGAGATCCAGTGCGAGGCCATGGGACATGGGCCTGCCGTCCTTGCCCTGCGGAGCCTTGATCAGGAGCAGTCAATTACCTTCGAAGCCAGGCTCTGGGCCGCCTGCACAGCGGAGACTGGAAGGGCTCCCAGGCCAGGCAGCGCACGCTGGGCCAGCGCCCAGGACCGTTGGCGAGAGGCCCTGCTCCGGGAGCTGGTAGAGCAGCGCATGACCGGCACCTACCTGGCCGAACAGGTGGAGCGAATCTATGAGCAGGTGGGCTGTCCTGAGGACATGCTGAACATCCTGAGCCCCGCCCAGGCTTGGTCCAAGACCCCGGCCCGGGTAGACGTCAAGGCCCTCCAGGGCTACCTGACAAGCCGCCCCATACAGTCCGGCTACGCCCTGCCCACCTCAGCCTAGCCTGCCAAGCCTACGCTCAGGACTCCTGCCGCCACACCACCGACCTGTCCAGGAGGCGCTCAAGCAGGGCGCCCTTCTTGGCGACAGCCGCGCGTTCCTCCAACAGGTCGTCCTGGCCCTCCACGTGGAGGACGAGATGGCGGTCGGTCAGTTCGAGCTGGAGGCTCCGGACGGCCTGGATCCGTCGCCGGTCCAGGGCATCCGCCAGGCGCAGGATGCCCGTGAGCTTCTCCACGGCGCGACGGTGCCAGGGGTCGAGCCTGCCGAACCCCTCGTGCTTTTCGGGATGGGGCATGGCACCCCGGTGATGGCGCACCAGCAGGGCCAGGATCTCGACCTCCTCTGTCCAGAAGCCCTGGAGGCGGCTGTTGCTCACGATGTACGCGCCGTGCTTGTGATGGGCCTTTTCTGAGATTGAGAAGCCGATGTCATGGAGGCGAGCCGCATGGGCCAGCCACTCGCCCTCCTGGTCGCCCAGATCAAAAGAATGGCGCAGGCTGGCGAACAGGTCACCGGCCAACTTCTGCACCTGGAGGCTGTGCTGAGGATCCCGATCCGACCGGACAGCCAGAGCCTCGACCGTGGACCTCCGGAGATCCGCCAGGGGAGGAACATCGGCCCCATCGTGCCGCAGCACTTCCCAGATCATGCCTTCGCGCAGACCGACAGGCAGGTGGCGAACCGGGGCGGGCCCAAGCCAGCGGAGCAGCTCCATCGTCCAGGTGGCTCCCACGTGGAGGGTGTCCCCCCGTTTGGGCTCAACCCCAAGACGGTCGATCCGGCCCGAGGCGCTCTCCCGCCAGAGCTTCTTCTCGAAGACATCCAGCTGTTCGACCGTGAAGGCGGTGTCCCCACTGGCGCCGCGGGCCAGGGACTCCAGGGTCCCGGAGGTGCCAAGGATCAGGAAGGGCTCCGGCAGGTTCTTCGGCAGCTCCTTGCCGGCCTTCTTCAGCTCCTTGCGGATGAGGCGGCGCAGGGCACGTTGGTTCTCAGGGCTGGGTGGATTGCTGCAGGGCACCGCATCTGCCAGGCGCTGCGATCCCCAGGGGATGGAGGTGGACGCCTTGAGGCCCCCGCCCGCATGCCAGGTGATTTCCGTGGAGCCCCCCCCAATATCAACCAGGACCACCGGATCATCCGGGAACGGTACGGCATGAGAGACCGCCTGGTAGATGAGCCGGGCCTCCTCCTCTCCGGAGATGACGCGGATGGGAACACCAGAAGCAGCGGCCTCGGTAATGAAGTTGCCGGCATTGAGCGCATCCCGCAGGGTGGCGGTGCCGAAAGCGACCATGGTGCCGCACCCCTGCTCCGTCAGGAGCCGCTTCATACGCCGGAGCGCCTCCAGGCCAGCCTCGAAGGCCTCAGGCTGAATGATGCCATCCCGCCCCAAGCTTCTTCCCAGCCCAACCATGGCCTTCTCCCGGGCCAGCAGGACCTGGTTGCCGGCCTCGTCCACCTCGATCAGCACCATGTGGATGGAGTTCGAACCGACATCGATGGCTGCGATCTTCACCTGGAACCTCGGGACGAAAAGAGCGATTGGATTACGGGAGCATCCCCCCCATCGGGGCAGGTGGCAAGGCCAATTCAGGCTGAGGTCCTCAGCGAAGGTCAGGGAGCTTCTGGGTGACAGCCTTGATTCCGCTCTGGAAGACAGCCTGCTCGTAGAGGCGGAGCTGACTCCGACCTGCAGTTTGAGGGCCCCCGGTGGCTCTGGGCCTGGGCTGCCCACCGGAATCCAGGTGTCGCCCCTTCACGCCGTCCTGGAGCTGCCACTCCAGCATCTCTCTCACCTGGTACTGGAGGATCGGATCGACCACAGGAAAGGCCAGCTCAACCCGACGATCCAGGTTCCGGGGCATGAGGTCGGCCGAAGCGAGATAGGTCTGCTCCTGCCCCCCGTTGTGGAAGTGGTAGACCCGGGCATGCTCCAGGAACCGGTCGATCACAGACACCACGCGGATGTTCTCGGAGAGGCCAGGCACTTCGGGCCTGAGACAGCAGGTACCCCGGACAATGAGGTCCACCTTCACGCCGGCCTGGCTGGCCTCGTAG
>CAIRQL010000264.1 GCA_903880675.1 uncultured Holophagaceae bacterium
AGGCAGTCCGGGGGACTGCCGCAGCCGTTAAGCGGCGTGCCAGCAATTCGTGACTCGGACCTCCGGTCCTCGCCCTGCGGGCGGCAATCCGCTGCGCGGATTCCGTCCTATCCTCCAGGTATCGCACGCGGTGCGTGCTCCCGCTCGCAGGCTCGCGGACCTGGAGCCTCCCTACGCTCCGCTACGGTCGGATGGTCGAAATCACTGAATCACCGGCTTTCGTTTTGGCCCAGGGAGACAGCCGGGGGGCTGTCGTGATGCTGCCACCCCGTCCTACCCATCCTCCTACCCATCCCAATCCCGGAGCTGCGCAGGTGTCAGCCAGGTCCGGGGGATCGAAGGGAGAAGAAGGACTCCCCAGAGCTGGGATCACCCAAACCCGCAGTCTGTTGCTCTTGGCGCCTCAGGCTATCCAGCTGGGTCCGATGGAGGGACAGGATCAGGGCGCGGGGATTCCGCTTCTCCAGGAGGGCGATCCGCTCCTCAAGGAGGTCAACCTGGGTGCGGCCCTTCAGCTCGACGGCGTCCACGGTCATGGCTCTGCCTCCCGGGGAAGTCTCGGTCCGAACGCCGGGGGCTTCCAGGGGTGATTCTGAATTTTCTGCACGGGGGCCGGCTATCTGGCGACCAGCGGGTGGGCTGGAACTGGCCTGCTCCGACAGGCCAGATCACAGTGAAGGCCCTCTCCCCCTGTCAGGCCTGACCCGCTACTTGGGGATCAGCACCACTGGGATCTCGATGATGTCATCCACCGGGATCTTGTTGGCGGCGGCGGCGTCCCGGATGGCCTTTTCGCTGGGGCCATCGTAGATGCAGAAGGTCTTCGTTTTGTCGGCATTGGCGTAGGAGTGCACCCAGGTCACCCCGTGGGTGGCGTTGCAGGCGTTGACCGCCTTCTTGCCAGCGGCATCCAGGCCCGCGAGGGCGCCAGCGGGGAAGGTGCGCACAATCATGAAGCGGTGCAGGCCCGCAGCGGGGACCGCCACGGCTGGTGCGCCCTCCGCAGTCGGGGTTGAACCAGCCAGATTGGTGGGCAGCAGTGCCAGGACTGCGAGAAGGGGTAGGCCGTAGGTGCTTGAGGTCATCGTCGTCTCCTGCAGGGAGGGTGGGTGGGAACCCGAGTCGGTGGGCGGCTTCGGGGCGAGCAGTTGCCGACAGCCATGGGCGAGGGGCAGAAGAAGGCACCGGTCGCCTGCGGAAGCGGTACCTCAAGATCGCCCATTTTGAGCCTGAGTCAATGATTCAAAATTTAATTTTAATGCCTGTTTTTTCTTATAAAGTAACCCAATCAACAGGATGGCACCGAGATGCGCACCCGCAGCACCCTCTGGGAGCATCCCGTGGGTCGATGCGGGCGGTACAGGGAAGCCACTTCTGCATCAGCGCGACCTGGACAGAGCGCCCCTTGTTCTCGCAGTCACACCCGACTGCTGGTAGTCTACCGACCACTCCCCTTAGCCCGCCAAAACACTGCCCGACGATCAGACATCCCAGTCCAACCTCGCTGGAGGCGAACATGGCCTTGAAGAACCTGATGGTCCACCTGTCCAAGAGCGACCGCACCGCCCAGCGGCTCGAGGCAGCCGTGGGACTGGCCCGCAAGCACAACGCACGGCTCGTCGGCGTGTTCGGGCAGCTGGCCGATGCCATGCGGATCGGCGTCGTCCCGTCCTGGCCGCCGGAGTCCTATGTGGAGGCCCGCGAGGCCAGCCAAGCCCAGTTCGAGGCCGCCACCGCCGGTCTGCCCAACGCCGAGTGGGTGGATGTGAACCGCGGCTCGGAGGCGCTCGTCACCCAGCGCGTGGTGGAGATCGCCAGATGCTTCGACCTCGTGGTGATGGGCCAGTACCGGGACCCTGCCCTGTCCTTTGCGCCGCCGGACCTCTGTGAGGATGTGGTGCTGAACTCAGGACGCCCCGTCCTGATCATTCCCTACATCCGCACGCACATCGAGCTCGGCAGGCGCCCCATGGTGGCCTGGACCAACGCCCGGGAGGCCGCTCGGGCCCTGAACGATGCCCTGCCACTCATTGAGGGCTGCGAGGAGGTCGTGCTGTTCTCCAGCGTCGAGGGCGAGGAGAATCCCCACGCGGAGGTGGCCAAGCACCTGGCGGCGCATGGCCTCAAGTGCCGCTCCCGGATCGAGGTCCTGGACGAGAACATCGGCGTGATGGACGCCATGCTCAACAGCATCAGTGACGCCAGCGTGGACCTGCTGGTCATGGGCGCCCACACCCCCACGAAGCGCCCCTTCATGAACCACGGCTCCGGCACCCGCTTCATCCTCCGCCACATGACCGTGCCGGTGCTGATGGCCCACTGACGGAAGGGTTGATCGGGAATATCTTTGCCGTTTTTTACATATCTAGTCCCTTTCATGACAGGATTTTGATCCTGACCTATACTCATGGCGCCCCTCTCTTCAAAAGGCTCCATGACCTCCCTGATTCTGCACATCCCCGGTCGACCGCCCATCCCCCTGGGGGGGCCTGATGGGACCTGGACCCTGGGCCGCTCGTCCCAGAACGACCTGGTCATCCCCGATAGCAGCCTGAGTCGGCATCACGCCCGCCTCGACCTGCGGGACGGGCTGCCCTACGTCGAGGACTTGGGGTCCCTGAATGGGACCTTCGTCAACGGTCAGCGCATCGCCCTGCCCCACCTCCTGCGGGAGGGCGATGAGGTCCGCCTGGGGCAGGTCTCCCTGCAGCTGGGCACCCCCTCCCGGGGGCCCCGGGTGCAGATCGAGGCCGCCGGCGAGGCTTCCGCTTCCGCCGGGGTCATCGTCCTGCCCCTGGACCAGGTCCGGGCCACCCCGGATCGGCGCAAGGATGCCCCCGAGACCCTGCGCCTGCGGGAGGTGGTCCTGGAGATCCAGGGCCTGGCGCTGGAGCTCCTGGAGGACAGCCCCCCCGAGCACATGCTCTCCCACCTGCTGGACCGCCTCTGGACCCTGCTCAAGCCCTCGCGGGCGGCGGTCCTCCTCTCGGACCCCCGGGGGGGCCTGCAGACTGTGGCCTCCCGGGGCCCCGAGGGGGATCAGCCCATCCTCCTGGCCAGGCGCCTGGTGGAGGCGGCCCTGGACCGCCGGGAGTCGGTGCTCTTCAATGTGCTGGACGACAGCCAGGGCCTCGCCTCCCCCTCCCTCGCCAGGAGCGGCGTGACCTCGGCCCTGGTCACGCCCCTGGAGCATCTGGGCGTGGTGAAGGGCCTGCTCTACCTGGATGCACGGCCACCCCGCCGCGCTTTTGATGAGGAGGACCTGCGCCTCGCCAGCACCCTGGCCCACCTGGCCACCGCCAAGCTGGAACAGGCCCGCATGCGGGAGGAGGCCCAGGCCCGCCGCAAGGTGGACCAGGAGCTGGACCTGGCCCGCCACATCCAGCAGGGCCTGCTGCCGGGCTTCCCGCCGGGCATCCATGGCTTTGAGGTGCATGGCACCAACCTGCCCAGTCGCCAGGTGTCCGGCGACCTCTTCGGCTGGTGGCCCCGGGCCGACGGCCAGTGGCTGTTCTGCATCGCGGATGTGAGTGGCAAGGGCCTGGGACCGGGCCTCCTCATGGCCTCCCTGCTGGCCACGGTGGAGGCCTGGACCGAGCGGGACCTGGGCACGGATGCCCTGGCCTTCGGGCTCTCCCGAGCCCTGGCCCTGCACACGGACGGCCGCCGCTTTGTGACGGCCATCCTCGCCTTGCTGGACCCCTCCACCGGCCAGGTGACCTGCACCAATGCTGGCCACAACCCGGCCTTCCTGCTGCGTGCCAGCGGCGAGGTGGTACCCCTTGAGTCCCACGGCCTGCCCCTGGCCCTGCTACCGGGCCAGCCCTATGGCGCAAGCTCCCTGCAGCTGGAGCCCGGAGACCTGCTGGCCTGCTACACCGATGGCATCACCGAGACCACCAATGAACAGGGTGACGAGTTCGGCGAGGAGGCCCTCACCGACTTCCTGGTGAACCACCGCAGCGAGCCCATGATGGCCATCGACGCCCGCCTGATGGAGACCCTCGACACCTTCTCCCAGGGCCTGCCCTACCAGGACGACCGCACCCTCCTCCTCCTGCGCCGCGATGCTGAGTGAATTGCGTTCGAATCAAAAAGATTCGCCACCAAGACACCAAGGCACTAAGAACTGCCAGTCAGCACACCGGGAGTCTTTCTTGGTGTCTTCTCGGCATCGGCCTCGCCGATACGCGAGACAAACTGATACCTGGTGCCTTGGTGGCAAAAAGTCCTTTTCTTCTTTTTGACCAAAAACAGACGAGAGCAGACTCAGTCCGGCAGCGCCAGGGCTTGGCCTTCTCTGCGGTGGTCGCTGACGGCCAGGCAGGTTTCGCCGCGGCGGAAGACGCCGTGTACGTCGGAGATCAGCTCGCGCTTGTCTTTCAGGGTGTAGCCCAGGGCGGCCAGCGCCGTGAGCAGCTCCGGCCGGTCGAAGCCGGGCTCGTGGGCCAGCACATCGGGCCAGCCCTGGTGGTGCAGGCGGCTGGCGTGCACCACGGCCTCGGGATCAGCGCCGTGAACCAGGGTGGCCAGCAGCACATTCGCCAGGGTGGTGGGGATGGTGGGCCCGCCAGGGGTACCCACCAGCAGCTCGACTGCGCCGCCTGCGGTCACCAGCACCGGCGCCATGTTGCTGGCGGGCCGCTTGCCAGGGGCGAACAGGTTCGGGGTGCTGCCGATGACGCCGAAGTAGTTCTCCCGGCCCTCGATGAAGGAGAAGGAGTCGATGCTGCCGTTGAGCAGGAAGCCGGCACCCGCCACGGCCCACTTGGACCCGTAGCGCAGGTTCATGGTGTAGGAGTTGGAGACCGCGTTGCCCTCGGCATCGAGGATGGCGAAGTGGGTGGTGTCCAAGCCCGTGTCCCGGCCCGCCGTCCGGCCCGCCGCCAGGGTGTTCGTGGCTGTGTCCTTTAGGGGATCGATGAGAGCGAAGCGGGCATCCGCCTGGGCCTGGGTGAGCAGGCTCTGGTAGGCCGCGCCGGGGGGCACATCCCCCAGGTAGTCCATGCGGTCGATGAAGGCCAGCTTGGCGGCCTGGGCCAGCAGGTGGTGGTAGCGCGGGCTGTCGTAGGGCAGTGAGCGAAAAGCATCCCGGTCCAGGATGCGGAGGATCTCCAGCAGCAGCGCGCCGCCACCTTCGGGGGGCACGGTCCACACCTGGCGGCCCGCCACCTCGGTGCAGATGGGTGCGACCTCGCGGACCTGATACTCCGCCAGGTCCTCGGCGGTGATGAACCCGCCGTTGGCCTGCAGGTCCGCCACGATTTGCTCGGCGATGCGGCCCCGGTAGAAGGCAGCGTCCCCCTCGGCGGCCAGTACCCGCAGGGTGCCCGCCAGGGCAGCGTTGGGGAGGAGGTCGCCGGCGCAGAAGGGCTCCGCGCGGACATAGATGCGCCGGGCCTCGGGGGAGGCGGCCAGCTTGGGTCCGAGGCGGTTCAGGCAGTCGCACTCGAACTGGGTGAGGACCGCACCCTCCTCGGCCCGCCGGGCGACTTCCAGCAGCAGGTCTCGGGCCTGGAGCCGTCCGTGGCGCCGCTGCAGCTCGAAGAAGGCCCGCACCGTGCCGGGCACGCAGACCGAGGCCGGGCCGAAGGCCGTGCGATCCGGGTCCGGCTCGCCATCGGCCCGCAGGAAAGCCTCTCGCGTGGCACCCCGGGGGGCCTGCTCCCGGTAGTTGAAGGCCTGGGGCTGGCCGCCCTTTTCCTGGAAGACAACATAGCCGCCCCCGCCCAGGTTGCCCGCCTGGGGATGGTAGATGCAAAGGGCGAAGGCCGTGGCGAAGGCCGCGTCGAACGCGTTGCCGCCGTCCTTCAGCACCTGAATGGCCAGCTCCGAGGCCTGCCGCGAGACGGTGGCCACCGCGCCCTTGCCCAGGGCCGTCGACACCGGCCCCGAGGCGCCCGCGCTCATGGTCACTCGGAAGTCGTTGTAGGTGTTGGGCACCCTGGTTCCCTACCCACTCTCCCAGTGTCGAACAGGCCCCGGCCTGTCCCCAGGGACCCTTTGCAGGATCGTCCAGGCTTTTTGGGAAAGAAGCCTCACCGCAGAGAGCGCAGAGGAAACCAGGCAAGGGGTGGCTGAAAAGCAATGAAGGAACGCGGAGGAAAACCGAGGAGCTGAGGAGAGCGGAGAACGGCCTGGGTGCTTGGGTCGGAAAAGCTTCTTAGCCGGGGATGGACGGGGAGGAGCGGGATAAA
>CAIRQL010000265.1 GCA_903880675.1 uncultured Holophagaceae bacterium
CGGCCTGGGTGCTTGGGTCGGAAAAGCTTCTTAGCCGGGGATGGACGGGGAGGAGCGGGATAAAGCACTTGGGGCCGTGCTGCACGGCGCATGGGCTCCATCTCGGGGCGCCGCTGCCGCGCCTCTTGGGGGGCGCGGCCGGGGCACCCCGGGATGACTTCCGGCCCTGCCGGAAGCCGCCTTCGGCGGGCCCATGCAGGTTGGGTCGGCGCGCCTCTGCGCTCTCTGCGTTCTCTGTGGTTGGCAGTTCTTTTTCCCGGAGTTCCCGAATGAGCCTAAAAAGATCACCACAAAGGCACCAAGAAAAGCAGACGAAAAAAGACCTTCACCACGAAGACAGGAAGACCACGAAGAACAAAAAGGCTTGGCTTTTCTGCTCTTCTTCGTGGCCTTCGTGGTTAAAAATTCAGTTCTAGCCCTTGTCCTTCTTGGTGTCTTGGTGGCAAAGCTCTTTTTGCCTTCCTAACGATTGCGAAGTGGTATCAGGCCCCCAGGCTCGGGTAGTCCGTGTACCCGGCTGGCCCCGGCGTGTAGAAGGCGCTCATGTCTGGGCTGGCCAGCGGGGCGCCCGCTTCCAGGCGGGCCGGCAGGTCCGGGTTGGCGATGAAGGGCCGACCAAAGGCGATGAGGTCGGCCTTGCCCGCGGCCAGATCCGCCTCCGCCCGGCTGCGGTCGTAGCCGCCGCTCAGGATGAGGGTGCCGCGGTAGGCGGCCTTGATGCGCGCCACCGTGGCGGGCGCTGGGGCCGGTGCCCCCATGGCGCTGTGGTCCACCAGGTGCAGGTAGACCAGGCCCAGGGCGTCGAGCTCTGCGGCGAGGTGGGCGTAGGCCTCCTCGGTCTCGGGGAAGGTGGCAATATCGTTGAACACCCCGTGGGGCGAGAGGCGGATGCCCACCCGGTCCTGGCCGATGGCAGCCACGGCGGCGGCGGCCACTTCGAGCACGAAGCGGGCCCGCTTCTCGTGGGTGCCACCGTAGGCGTCGGTGCGAATGTTGGAGCCCGGGTTCAGGAACTGCTCCAGGAGGTAGCCATTGGCGGCATGCAGCTCCACGCCATCGAAGCCTGCCTCCATGGCGTTGCGGCAGCCCTGGGCAAAGGCCGCCACGACACCGTGGATCTCCGTTTCCGTCATGGCCCGGGGCACCGGGTGCGGCTGCATGCCCTGGGTGTCGGTCCAGATCTCTCCGGCGGCGGCCACAGCGGAGGGCGCCAGCACCTCGGCCCCAGCGGGCAGGTTGGCTGAGTGGCCGATGCGGCCGGTGTGCATCATCTGCAGGAAGATGGGCCCGCCCTGGGCGTGCACGGCTGCGGTTACGGCCTTCCACCCGGCGATCTGCTCCGCCGAGAAGATGCCGGGAATGCGCGGGTAGCCCAGCCCGTCAGGGGAGGGCGAAGTGCCCTCGGTGATGATCAGGCCGGCGCTGGCGCGCTGACCGTAGTAGGTGGCCACCAGCTCACCAGGGATGTTGCCCAGGGAGCGGTTGCGGGTCATGGGGGCCATGACGATGCGGTTGCGGAGGGTGATGCGCCCCAGGGGGGCAGGGCTGAAGAGGTCGCGGCTCACAGAGACTCCTTGTTAAGACAGGGTCTCAGCATAGGCCGAAATCAAACTGGGTGTTGAAACTTTTATTTTACCAACCCATGGCCCGGAGCCCGGCTTCCAGCTCTGGCAGCTTGTCGGGTCCCGCGTGGAGAAGCACCCGGAAGGGGCGCGGGGCCAGCTCCTCGGCGACCACTCCCAGCACAGCCAGCCAGGTGGCGCCAGCGGAAGGCGGGGCCTCCTGCAGCAGTCGATCCGCATCCAGGATCAGGAAGGTACCCCCCTCTGGGAGATCTGCCAGGGCATCCCGGAAGGCGTCCCAGGTGCCCCCAAAATGGGGGGGGAAGCCCACCCCTGCCGCCCACTCGGCCAGCAGGGCGTCCCGGGTCTCCATGTGGGTCCCCCGGAGCGTCCTGAGGGGTCCGGGAAAGAGGGCCGACAGGGCATCGGCAGCCACGGGCCCGGGCCAGGGAAGGACCGGCCCTGCCAGGCCCGTCATCGGACTTCGACGAAGGATCGGTAGTGGTCGGCGGTGTACCAGGCTCGCCCATCGCTGCCGGTCACCAGGCGCTCGGCGCCGCGGTGCTTGCCCACGGCCCGCAGCCGCACATCCCACTCCCGATATTCGATCCGCTTGTGGCGGCCATCGTAGCGGGGCAGCAGACCCTCGTAGTTCCCGAAGACCCGGCCGCCCACATAGCCCGGCGCCGGAAACCCATGCTTCCGAACATAGGCGAGGGTCTCCCGCACCTGGGGGGGCACAGCATCCCGAGGTGCTGGCTGCACCTGGGCCACCAGGAAGGCCTGCGGCAGGGGCGCCTGGGCCGCACGGACCACCCCGGGCACCAGGATGCCCAGGCAGACCAGGCCCACGCCCAGGTATGCCAGGAGCCTTCGCCAGCGGGTCATGGGTCCTCCACGATGACGGCAGTTTACCGCCTCAGCGCTCCGGCGGTCGTCCAGCCTCTAGGATCCCCCCCTGGCGGCGGTCCGCGCGGAGGAGCAGGACGGCGAAGATCAGGCCCGCCACCCCCAACCCGGCAAACATGAACTGGGTGGCCGTGTAGGTTCCAGTGGCGTCTCGCAGCTTGCCGTTCAGGAAGGGGAAGAGGCCCAGCCCCAGGTTCTGGATGGCCGTCAAGAGGCCAAAGGCGGTCCCTACCCGCTTCTCCTCCACGATCATGGGTACCGAGGGCCACAGGGCTGCAGGCACCAGGACGAAGGCCGCCCCCAGCAGAATCATCATGGGAATGGGGTTCCAGTGGGTGAGGCCCATGACGAGGTGGGCCGGGATGAGCACCACGGAGCCCAGCACCATCAACGAGGCCCGCTTGCCGATGCGGTCCACCAGGTCCCCAGCGAAGGGGGCGAAGACCATGGACGCTGCGATGACAATGCTGGTGACGCCGGGCGCCGTGTTGAACATGTGGGTGAAGTTGTAGAAGACCTGGGAGAGGAAGCCCCCGGAGCTGGCGCTCACCAGGGGGAGCCCCCACTTGTCGTGGAACATGTCCGGGGCCAGGGCAGTGAAGGGGAAGATGGCGCTGTAGAAGGTCACGCACAGGAGCACCACGAACCAAAAGGACGGGGTGAACTTGCGGATATCCGAGAAGACGATGCGGTCCCCGGCGTCGGGCTTGGCAAGGTCCAGGACCTCCTCCCCATGGCGGTCCATGACGTTGAAGACCAGGTTGCACAGCACGGAGAGCAGGCAGAAGCCTGCTGCTGCCCAAAGGGCCACCCGAAAGCTGCCGAAGTAGGTGGCGATGAGCTCTTCGATGTTGAAACTGAAGAGCGTCCCAATCCGGCTGATGGTCAAGGTGATGCCAAAGGCCATGGCGATTTCCTTGCCCTTGAACCAGCGGCTGACAATGGCGCTCTGCACGACGATCAGGGCCTCGGAGCCCGCCCCGAAGACCAGACGCCCAGTGAAGAGCATCCACTTGGTCTTGGCCAGGGCCACGATGACGGCGCCCACGAGGACCAGCAGGCTGAAGAGGAGGCTGGCCCGGCGCGGCCCCAGGACGTCGTAGAGCATCCCGCCGAAGAAGACGATGGCGATGGCCGCCACGGAGTAGGCGGTGTAGAGGTTGCCGATGTCTGTTCGGTCCAGATGCAGCTCCCGCATCAGGGTGGGCCCGAGGGCCCCGATGCTGTCGTAGGCGAAGTAGCTGCCAAAGGCCA
The DNA here is from genome assembly GCA_903880675.1 of uncultured Holophagaceae bacterium. Taxonomy (GTDB): domain Bacteria; phylum Acidobacteriota; class Holophagae; order Holophagales; family Holophagaceae; genus Geothrix. The sequence continues at coordinate 3,726 of CAIRQL010000265.1, forward strand.
GCAGGCTGATGAAGAGCAGGATGGTGAAGCGATAGAGCCGGGTGCTCGGGTGGAAAGCACCGAGGGTGTCGGTTGTCATGGGAAGCCTCGTCAGCCGATGCTCGGGGACGGGGTTCCCGGAGCCAAGTCCCGATGGTCCCACGGCCTCCCGGGGGCGGGGCGGGACAAATTCCGATGGGTCAGCATTCCGCTGTGCGTCAAGTTGTCGGATAGTTAGTAGCCATGGTTGCCCCCCCCCGCCGAGTCTGCCCCAGCTGCCAGCACACCCTCCCAGCCCTGGCTGCGGAGTGCCCGGAGTGCGGCCTGACCCTGGCCCCGCCCCAGCAACCGGGACGCAAGATGCTCTTCCAGGCCTCGGCCCTGGCCCAGGCCACCTTCGAGCCGCCCACCCGGGCCCTCATGGCCCCGGCCCTGGGCCGCGTCACCCCTGTGGCCGTGGACGTGCGCCCCGAGGAGCTGGTCGCCACCGACCTGCCCGCCCCGGCCCTGGCTCTGCCAGAGCCCGCCGCGCCAGCGTCCCTGGGCTTCACCGAGCATGTCTCCAGCTTCGCCCCCCTCCTGTGGGTGGAGCTGTCAGATGCGCTCCTCCTTGCAGCAGTGCAAGGCCTGGCCTTGTCCCTGCCCGCCTGGGCCCTGGGAATCACCCCCCTGCGCCTGGCCTCGGTGGCTTGGGTCTATGTGATCCCCTACCTGCTGGTGGTGTCCTGGTTCCTGTTCATGGCACCCCTGCTGCTCATCGGGCAGACGCCCTGCATGGGTTTCTTCGGCGTGGCCCTGCCGGAGAACGCCCCCCACCGCCGCGCCATCTACTCTGTGGCCCACCTGGCCTCGGTGTGCTGCTTTCCCATCAGCCTGTTGTGCATGCTCCTGGGTGAGCGCCACCAGACCCTGGCGGAAATCCTCACCGGGCAGGAGCTCCTGGCCCTGCCCACCCCCCGCCTGCGCTGAGGGTCCGGCCTACTCGACCAGGGGCTCCAGGTGGTAGGGGATGGAGATGACCACGGTCTTGGGCTTGAGGAGCAGGGCGCCCTTGATGCGCCAGGCCGTCTGGTTATGCAGCACGTTGGCCCACCAGTGCCCGGTCACGAACTCCGGCAGGATCACGGTGATGGTGTACTCGGGCTCCACCCGCCGCATACGGTCCAGCTCATCCGTGATGGGCTCCACGATCTTCCGGTAGGGACTCTCGATGGACCGCAGGGGGATCCCCTCGCAGTAGTGCGGCCAGTCGGAGCGGAGCTTCTGGAGGGCCGCACTCTCCCGGCCGTGCTCATCCGGGAAGTCCACCGTGAGGGCCTCCACATCGCCGTGGGAGGCGATGACCTTGGCGTAGTTGAGGGCCTGAACCACCCCTGAGTGGATGCCTGAGACCAGCACCACCACGCGGTTGCGGCGATGGGGCAGGAACTCGGTGCGGCTGCCCGCCAGGATGGACTTCACCCTGATGTAGTGCCGGTGGATCTTCAGGAACATCCAGACCATGATCGGGATCAGCAGGACCACCAGCCAGGCGCCATGGATGAACTTGGTGAGGGCGATGTCGGCCATGACGATGCCCGCCGCCGCCATGCCGATGCCGTTGATGACAGCCTTGGAGACCCAGCGTGGTTCCGCCCGCCGGAGCCGGTACCAGTGCATCACCATGCCCGCCTGGGAGATGGTAAAGCCCGTGAACACGCCCAGGGCGTAGAGGGGCAGCAATAGGTCCGTGTTGGCGTGGAGGATAAAGACCAGGAAGCAGCTGACGGAGGTCAGGATCACGATGCCGTTGGAGAAGACCAGGCGGTCGCCCTGGCTGGCGAACTGGCGGGGCAGGTAGTTGTCCCGGCCCATAAGCGCCGCCAGGCGCGGGAAGTCCGCATAGGCCGTGTTGGCCGCCACCACCAGGATGGCGAAGGTGAAGCCCTGGGTGAGGTAGTACATCAGCTTGGGCAGGCCATGGGTGACATCCCCGTAGATGGCCTTTTCCAGCTTTGAAAGCAAGGTCTCCGGCACCACCGTGGGGTCCAGGCTGTGCTGGTAGGTCACCCCCAGCCGATGGGCCAGCAGGGTGATGCCCAGGAACATGATGCCCAACAGCAGGACCATCCAGATCATGGTCTTGGAGGCGTTCTGTTCGGCGGGGTCCTTGAAGGCCTGGACGCCATTGGAGATGGCCTCCACCCCCGTCAGGGCGGTGCATCCAGCGGAGTAGGCCCGCATGAAGATCCAGATCATGGCCAGGCCACCGAAGCGCTGGGTGTGCTCCACCGCCGTGTGCACCTGCACCGGTGTGGGGCCGCCCCCCAGGAAGGTCTTGAGGGTCCCGTAGCCAATCATGATCAACATCAGGGCCACAAAGCCGTAGGTGGGCACCGCAAAGAAGGCGCCGCTCTCCTTCACGCCCCGCAGGTTGGCCAGAGCAATGAGAACGATGCAGATGATGGTGATGAAGACGTTGTGGCCATCCAGGCTGGGCAGTGCGGCCGTGATGGCCGCCACCCCCGAGGACACGGAGGTCGCCACCGTCAGGATGTAGTCGAGAAGCAGGCTGGCGCCGGCCACCAAGGCCGCACTCTCACCCAGGTTCTCTTTGGCGACGATGTACGCGCCGCCCCCCGAGGGGTAGGCCAGGATGGTCTGCCGGTAGCTGATGCCCAGAATCACAAGCAGACCGACGATGCCCAGGGCCACCGGCACGGACAAGCCGTAGAGCGGGTGCACCACGGCCACAGCCAGCAGGGGCCCTACGCTGTGCAGGTTGCTGGACAGGCTGGCCATGATCTCCTGGGTGGCGTAGGCCACGGAGGAGAGGGCGTCAGAGCTGAACACCGACAGGCCAATGACATTGCTGACCTTGGTGTGGTGGCTCTCGACGCTGGACAGGCGCGGACCCAGGAGGATGCGTCGGAGGGTGGGCATGGCTCAGAGATCCTGCATCAATGAGGCACCGGCCTGCGGCCGGTGACGATGGGAACGGGGCCCATGGGTCTCGGGGGCGGGTGCCGCTCGAGATGGGTGGCCAGAGACAAAGCGAGGCCGGTGTTGCCCTTCATAAGCCATTCATTATGGCTGTAACGGGGTTCTGTGGGGAAAAGGGGTGACCATTGGCACAAGGCTTTTTTTAGATTTTTTGGACCCTTGGGGAGCCAGCCCGGCCCCGGGGACTGTCCCCAGACCCTCCCCTGCGAGAGACTGGAACCCCAGGAGCCTGCATGCCCCGATATGCCCGCCGTGTTGGCCGCGAAGTCCTGGAAGGGCATCCCCGGCTCCCACCCTGGATTGCCCAGGAGCGCGTGCGCCTCGGCGACCTCCATCGCATGAAGACCGACCTGCGGACCTCGGGTCTGCACACGGTGTGCGAGGAGGCCCGCTGCCCCAACCGCACCCACTGCTTCGCCCTAGGAACAGCCACCTTCCTGCTCATGGGGGGCGTCTGCACCCGGGCCTGCGGGTTCTGCAGCATCCAGAGCGGGCAGCCCGAGGCACTGAACCCATTGGAGCCCCAGGAGACCGCCGAGCGCGTGGCGGCCCTGAACCTCCGCTTCGCCGTGCTCACCTCGGTGAACCGGGATGATCTGCCGGACGGCGGGGCGGCCCACTTTGCCGAGACCATCCTGGCCATCCGCCGCCGCAACCCAGGGGTTGGTGTGGAGGTGCTGGTGCCGGACTTCCTGGGCGACCTCGAGGCCGTGGCCCGAGTGGTTGCGGCGGGTCCCGAGGTGTTCAACCACAACACCGAGACCGTTCCCAGCCTGTACAGGGAGGTGCGGCCCGCCGGCCGTTTCGAGCGCAGCCTGGCCGTGCTCCGCCACGCCAAAACCCTGGGCACCGCCCTCTACGGGCCCGGCTTCCGCACCAAGAGCGGGCTCATGCTGGGCCTGGGCGAGACCGAGGCAGAGCTGTTGACCACCTTCCAGGCCCTGGTGGACGCCGGCGTGGACATCCTCACCCTGGGCCAGTACCTGCGGCCCACCCGCCACCAGCTGCCCGTGAAGCGCTACGTCCCCCCAGAGGAATTCGATGCCCTGGCGAAGCAGGCCCGGGCCTTGGGCTTCCGCACCGTCCACGCCGGCCCCCTGGTGCGCTCCAGCTACCACGCCGAAGAGGTGGCGGCCCAGGGCTGATCAGCCCCGGCGAGGCTCCACCACGATGGCTGCAGGCTCCGAGGGACAGGCAAAGACACACAGGCCACAGCCCGTGCAGAATTCGCTGTCCACCACGGGATGGCCGTAGGGCTCGCCTTCTCCAGGGGGTACCAGGCGCAGGGCCTCCTCCGGGTAGGGGCAGCGGTCCACACAGATGCGGCAGTCCCGGGGCTCCCGGTCCACGGTGCCCCAGGTGACACAGAGGGCCTGCTTCACCCGGGCGGTGCCCATGCGCACGGCCTTGGGGCCTTCCAGCACCGTGCCATCGGCGCGGGCGATCCGGGGCCAGATCAGAGCATTGTCCTCGCACTCGGCGATGCAGGGCAGGGTGGTGCAGAGGAAGCAGGGGATGGCCCGGGGGTCGATGTAGGGCGTCCGTAGGGCCAGGCCCGCCGTGGCCGGCGCCTTCAGGATGGCGTTCTCGGGACAGGCCCGGATGCACTTGTCGCAGCGGGTGCACTGGGTGAGGAACTCAAACTCATCTAGAGCCCCGGGGGGACGCAACAGCTTCGGCCCCAGGCTGGTCACGGCGTCGTCCACCCGGTTGGCCACGAACCCTGCAAACAGGGTCCCCAGGGACTTGAAGAAGTCCCCGCGCTCCTGGGGTTCGTCGAGCTTCTTCGCCATGGGCCTACATCAGCCCCAGGACGCGCAGGGCGGGCCAGAGGGTGCCCCACAGCACGGGGTCGAAGCCCAGGGTCAGCACCGCCGCACGGCCATCCGCAGTGATCTCGGCGTGGGCCAGAAGATCAGCGCTCACTGCGACCTCCCGGGAGCTGGGTGGCGCGTCCACCCACTTCACGCCCGTGGGCGCATCCTTCTTGGCCAGGGCGGTCCCGTCCTGGGCCCGCACCTGGAGCACCAGCAGGTCGCCATGAAAGGAGGGGATGCGGATCTCCAGCAGGCGGCCCTTGCCGACCACAGGAGGGACCGGAACCATTTCGAAGGCCTGCCGGTAGCCCAGCAGCTTCTCGTCGGGATCCTCGCCGTTGAGGACGGACAAGGTCTGCGCCACCAGGCCGTCCAGGCCCCGGTCGCCCAGCCACGCAATGGAGCGCAGGTGGACGCCGCCCACCTCGCCCACGCCGCTCAATAGGGACGGCACCTGGGCCAGCACCTGCTCCAGCGCGGGTCGGCCTCGCAGGATGCGCGCACCGGCGGGCCAGGCACCGGCCAGGGGCAGGGGCTCGGCCGCCGGATCAGGCTCGGGGCGCAGATCCAGGACTCGTCCCGGGAAGGCCGAGACCAGGGCCGGGTCCGGGGTCGCCACCAGGATCACCACATCCATGCCTTCGAGCAGGGCAGGGTCGGGGGCGAAGACCACCAGGTCTCCCTCCTCCTCGGCCACGGTGAGGGCGCCAACCGACAGGGGCACCACCGAGGCGTCGCGGGCCTCGAGGGCGCCCACCAACTCCCGGCCCAACAGTGTCTGGGCACCGATTACGGCGAGTTTCAACATGTCACAACCTCTCGATTCTGCTCATTACCTAAAACGGCCTACACCCGCACGGGTGCTGAGTCTGCCGGTACGTGGTCCCGCAGCGCCTGAGCCACAGGGCCCGCCAGGAACTGGCGCACCTGCTCGCTGGCCCGGCCCGTGAAGCGACGAGCATCCAGCAGGCTGGTGAGCTCAGCTTCAGTCATGGCCCAGGCGGGGTCCGCTGCCAGCAGTTGGAGAAGCTCGTTGGGGCGGCCTTCGGCCTTGATGCGGCGGCCGGCTTCCAGCGCCGAGACCCGGAAGCGCTCGTGCAGGTCCTGGCGGTCTCCGCCCCGCTTCACGGCCTCCATGAGCAGGACCTCGGCGGCCATGAAAGGCAACTCCTGGGCGAGGCGGGCCTCGATCATCCGGGGATACACCACCAGGCCCGAAGCTACGTTGCGGCACAGGACCAGGATGGCGTCCACAGCCATGAGGCCCTGGCTGAGGGTGAGGCGGCGGTGGGCGCTGTCATCCAGGGTCCGCTCCATCCACTGGGTGGCGCTGGTCTGGTAGGTGGACGGCATGAGGCCGAGGACGAAGCGGGCCAGGCTGTTGATGCGCTCCGAGCGCATGGGGTTGCGCTTGTAGGGCATGGCGCTGGAGCCGATCTGCTGGGTCTCGAAGGGCTCCTCCACCTCCTTGAGGTGCTGGAGCAGGCGCATGTCGCAGGCGAACTTGGAGGCCGAGGCGGCGATGCCACAGAGCACCTGGCCGATGCGGTCCTCCAGCTTGCGGGTGGCCGTCTGGCCGGAGACGGGAATGGCGGGGAAGCCGACCTTGGCGCAGAAGCGCTGCTCCAGCGCCTCCACCTTGTCGCCGTCGCCGTCGAAAAGCTCCAGGAAGCTGGCCTGGGTCCCCGTGGTGCCCTTGATGCCGCGCACCGGGGTGGTCCGAACCAGGTGAGCCAGGTCCTCCAAGTCCAGGAGCAGGTCCTGGATCCAGAGGCAGGCCCGCTTGCCAACGGTGGTGGGCTGGGCGGGCTGGAAGTGGGTGAAGCCCAGGGTCGCCTGATCCTGCCACTGGGCCGCAAAGGCGCCCAGGGCGGCGATCAGGTCCTGGATGCGCCGCCGCAGCAGGCCCAGGGCCTCCTGCGCGATGAGGAGGTCCCCGTTGTCGGTGACAAAGCAGCTGGTCGCGCCGAGGTGGATCACAGGACGGGCACCCGGGGCCTGCTCGCCCCAGGCGTGGATGGCGGCCATGACATCGTGCCGCAAGGCGGCCTCGTGGCGGGCAATGGTGGCCAGGTCCACCGCATCCTGGGTGGCGCGTAGCTCCTCGATCTGGGCCGCTGTGATGGGCAGTCCCAGGTCGGCCTCGGCTTCAGCCAGGGCGATCCAGAGCCGCCGCCAGACGCGCTGTCGATAGAGCGGGGAGAGCAGGCGCACCATGGCTTTGCTGGCATAGCGGCTGGCCAGGGGGTGCTCGAAGCGCTCCAGCTCGGGGCCCTCGTGGGGGGGAAGGAAGGACATGGGAACTCCGTGCTTCCAGTGTCGCATGGCCGCAGGACTGTGATCCCGCTCACGAAGAGGGCCCATTTGCAGGGTCTGGCCGCGGCTAGGATAGGGGCATCCCTGGGAGTCATCGCCATGTACGAAGTGATCCGAACCTCTGATCCCGCCGTGTTCCAGGCCCTGGAGCTCGAGGTCCAGCGCCAGCGGCACCACCTCGAGCTGATCGCTTCCGAGAACTACGCCTCCCGCGCCGTCATGCAGGCCATGGGCTCGCACTTCACCAACAAGTACGCCGAGGGCTACCCCGGGAAGCGCTACTACGGCGGCTGCGGGCAGGTCGACATCATCGAGAACCTGGCCCGTGACCGCGCCAAGCAGATCTTCGGGGCCGAGCACGCCAACGTGCAGCCCCACAGCGGCGCCCAGGCCAACATGGCCGTCTATCTTGCCGCCCTCAAGCCCGGCGACACAGTGCTGGGCCTGGACCTGGCCCACGGCGGCCACCTCACCCACGGCCACCCCCTGAACAGCTCGGGCATCCTGTACAACTTCATCCCGTATCACGTCCGCCAGGAGGACGAGCGGGTGGACATGGACGAGGTCCGCAGCCTGGCCCTCCAGCACCGCCCGAAGATGATCGTCGTGGGGGCCTCCGCCTACAGCCGCACCTGGAACTTCCCCCTCTTTCGCCAGATCTGCGACGAGGTCGATGCCCTGCTCATGGTGGACATGGCCCACATTGCCGGCCTTGTGGCCACGGGACACCACCCCAGCCCGGTGCCCCATGCGGACTTCGTGACCACCACCACCCACAAGACCCTGCGGGGCCCCCGTGGCGGCTTTATTTTGTGTAAGTCTCAATTTGCCAAAGACATAGATCGCGCACTCTTCCCTGGCGTCCAGGGCGGTCCCCTGATGCACATCATTGCTGCCAAGGCCGTCGCCCTGCACGAAGTCATGCAGCCGGAGTTCCGCGCCTACAGCGGCCAGGTGATCCGCAATGCCCACGCCCTGGCCAAGGGCCTGCAGGAGCGCGGCTGGCGCATCGTCAGCGGCGGCACAGATAACCACCTCTTCCTGGTTGACTTGCGGGACCACGGCCTGCTGGGCAATGAGGCGGAACAGTGCCTCCACCGGGCGGGCATGACCACCAACAAGAACGGCATCCCCTTCGATCCCAACCCCCCCATGAAGCCCTCGGGCGTGCGCCTGGGCTCCCCCGCCCTGACCACCCGGGGCATGAAGGAGGAGGAGATGGACCACATCGCCCGCTTCTTCGACCTGACCCTGCGCCATCGGGCTGACGAAAGCACCTTCGCCCGGGTCCGCCAGGAGGTCTTCCACCTCACGGACCAGTTCCCCATTCCGGAGTAGTCCCTACCCAAGCTTTTGGACAGCAGCCAAAACGCGATGCGTTTTGGCTGTATGTTTTCGAGGGGTGGTCATGGAGCCGGACGGCCTGTTTGTCTACGGGACCCTGCGCGAGGGGGGCTCGAACCACGCCTGGCTGCTGCGGACCCACCCGGAGGGCCTCTGCCGCGCGTGGACCGGGGGCCGACTGTTCCACCTCCCCGCCGGTTATCCAGCCCTGGTCGCCCAGCCTGCGCCGCCGGACCCACCCGGTGCGCGTGGCTGGGTGCGGGGGGACTTCGTGGGCTACGAGGACTTCGCCGACCTGGACCGAGCCCTGGCGGACCTGGATCCCCTGGAGGGCGTCGAGGAGGGCCTCTTTACCCGCGAGGTGATCCCCTTGATGCTCGAAGGAGGGCGCTCCTGCTGGGCCTGGGCCTATGTGTTCCATGTGGAACGCCTCCCGAGGTTGAGTCGGGAAGCGGTGGAGATTCCGAGCGGAGACTGGGGGGCCTACCTGTAGGTCAAGCCCAGATCAGAGGCCCAGGGAGGGTTGCTCACCACTCTCGTCAGGACCCGGGTGGGCCAGATCGGTCTCCGGCAGGTCCTCTTCCTCATCCAGGGCCATGGCGCTGGCGTCGATCTTGGCCAGACCCACCACTCGGTCATCGGCACTGGCGAGCTTGAGCAGACTCACGCCCTGGGCGGCCCGACCAGTCTTCCGGACCTCGTCGATGAGGAAGCGGATGACCATGCCCTCCTGGCTGATGAGGAGGCAGCCCTCGCCGGGCTTGACGAGCTTGAAGCCCACGACCCGGCCATTGCGGACCCCGGCCCGGATGTTGATGACGCCCGTGCCGCCCCGACCCTGGAGCCGGTAGTGCTGGAGCATGCTCTGTTTGCCGTAGCCCTTTTCGCACACAGTGAGCAGCCTGCCGTGGTCCTCGGTGCTCTTGTCGGGCTCCACGCCTTCCGGGAGGTCCGGCAGTGCATCAGCCACTTCCATGTCCACGATGTGGTCACCCTTCGCCAATTTCATGCCCCGCACGCCCGTGGTGGCACGACCCGTGGCCCGGACATCCTCCTCGGAGAACCGGATGGCCTTGCCAAGGGCGGTGGCCAGGACGATCTGCTGCTGGCCTGTGGAGCGGCGCACCGTCACCAGTCTGTTGTCATCGTCGATGTTGAGGGCGATAAGACCATTGGCGCGGATGTTGGCGTAGGCCGCCAGGCTGCTGCGCTTGACGGTGCCGTCGCTGGTGGCAAACACCAGGCACTCACCCTCGGGGAAGTCCCGGATCGCCATGAGCGTGACCACGCTCTCCCCGTCCTTCAGGGAGATGAGGTTCCGGATGTGCTTGCCCCGGGTGGAGGCCGCGGCTTCCGGCAGGTCGTAAACCTTGAGGGCGTAGACAATGCCCTTGTCGGTGAAGGCCATGAGGGTGTCGTGAGCCTTGGTGATGAAGAGTTGCTCGACGAAGTCCTCATCCTTGGTCTTCATGCCGACCTTACCCTTGCCCCCACGCCGCTGACGGCGATAGGCGTTCAGGTCCGTCCGCTTGATGTAGCCCGCCTTGGACATGGTGACGACCATGGGGTCGTCGGGGACCACATCCTCCATGCGGATCTCGCCGGTGTACCCGACGATCTCGGTGCGACGGTCATTGCCGAACTGCTCCGCGACCTGCTGCAACTCTTCTTTGATGACCTTGAGCAGGAGCTCCTCGCTGGCCAGGATGGCCCTGAGCTTGGCGAGGATCTTCTCGATCTCCGCCAGCTCTTCCAGGATCTTGTCCCGCTCCAGGCCCGTGAGGCGCTGGAGGCGCATGTCCAGGATGGCCTGGGCCTGCTTGTCGGAGAGGCAGAGGCCCGGATCCTTCTTGAGCGCTGCCGCGGTGGCAAAGGCACCCGCCATAAGGCCCGCCTTGGCGTCCTCGGGGTTCTTGGCCGCACGGATCAGCTTGATGACCGCATCCAGGTGGTCCAGGGCGATCTTGAGGCCCATGAGGATGTGGTGCCGGTCCTCGGCCTTGCGCAGCTGGAAGAGGGTGCGGCGGGTGACCACCTCGCGGCGGAACCCGATGAACTCCTGGAGGATCTCCCGGAGGGTGCAGACCCGGGGCTGCCCGTTGACGATGGTCAACATGGTGATGGGGAAGCTGTTCTGGAGCTGGGTCTGTTGGTAGAGCTGGTTGAGCACGATGTCGCTGGGCTCGTTCTTCTTCAGCTCCACCACCAGGCGGATGCCTTCCCGGTCGCTCTCATCGCGCAAGTCACTGATACCGTCGATCTTTTTTTCGCGGACCAGCTCGGCGATCTTCTCGATGAGGGTGGACTTGTTGACCTGGTAGGGCAGCTCGGTGAAGACGATCTGCTCCCGGTCGCCGGCCCTGCGAATCTGCTCAACGTGGGACTTGGCGCGCACCACACAGCGGCCACGGCCGGTGCGGTAGGCGTCCACCACGCCCTCGGTGCCCAGCATGAGGCCGCCACCAGGGAAGTCGGGTCCCTTGACGTGGGCCATGAGGCCGTCGAAGCCGGTCTCGGGGTGCTCGATCAAGGTAACCAAGGCCGCGCAGCACTCCCGCAGGTTATGGGGGGGGATGCTGGTGGCCATGCCCACGGCGATGCCCTGGGACCCATTGACCAGGAGGTTTGGGAACCGGGCGGGCAGGACGAGGGGCTCCTCCATGCTGCCGTCGTAGTTGGGCCCGAAGTCGACTGTGTCCTGGTCGATGTCGCCCATCAGCTCGTTGGCGAGGCGGGACAGGCGGGCCTCAGTATAGCGCATGGCCGCGGCGGAATCACCATCGATGGAGCCAAAGTTCCCCTGGCCATCCACCAACACGTGGCGCATGGAAAAGGGCTGGGCCATGCGAACCAGGGTGTCGTAGATGGCAGAATCGCCGTGGGGATGGTACTTACCCATCACATCACCCACGGTGCGGGCGGACTTCTTGTAGGCCCGGTTCCACTCGTTGCCCGATTCCTTCATGGCAAACATGACGCGGCGATGCACGGGCTTCAGGCCATCCCGAACGTCGGGCAGAGCCCGGCCGACGATGACACTCATCGCGTAGTCCAGGTAGGACTTGCGCATTTCTTTTTCGATTTCCAGGGGTTCGATGCGGCTCATGGGGTGTCCGGTGTTCTACGTGGAACGCTGCTCGACATCTTGCAGACGGTCGGGTTAGATGTCGATGTTCTCTGCAAGGAGGGCGTTGGTCTCGATGAAGCGACGGCGGGGCTCCACGGCGTCGCCCATGAGGATGGTGAAGATCTCGTCGGCTTCGACGGCATCATCCACCCGCACCTGCAAGAGGGTGCGTCGCTCGGGGTCCATGGTCGTCTCCCAGAGCTGCTCGGGGTTCATCTCGCCCAGGCCCTTGTAGCGCTGGATGCTCAGGCCCCGCTTGCCCTCTTCCATGACCACCGCCAGCATGGCCTCGGGATTGGTGAAGACGTGCTCCTTGCCAAGCTTCGGGGCCTCATCGGCCTCCTCTTCCTTGGCGCCTTCCTTGGTGTCCTTGAGGCGGCGGAGCTTCAGCTCCCCGCCCTGGTAGGCCGCCAGCTCGACATGCAGGGCTGACAGGCGGCGGAACTCGCCCCAGAGGGCAACCTGGACATCGAGCCAGAGGGTGATGGGGCGGCTCAGGTGCATGCGCACCACCCGCAGGCGGTGCGTGGCGGGAACCAGGGTCGGCGCCTCGCCCTCAACATCCGGTGGGATCTCCAAGGCTTCGGTGCTCTCCACCTCGCAGGTGCCGAGGCCCTGCTTCACGATCACAGCACCCAGGCGCTCCAGATTGGCGCGGTCCAAGAAGAGGTCGGGCTCGAGGAGTCCTTCCGCCAGCAGGGCATCCACCAGGGGCCGGGCGTAGCCGCGGCGATCCAGCTTGGCGTAGAGCTGTTGGACCTCGCCCCAGCGCTTCAGGCCGCGCACAAGCACGGCACCCTTCTGCTCGGTGCCATCGGGAAGGGTCAGGCTCCAGCCGTCCAGGGCCTTCTGGAAGAGGAACTCCTCCAGCGCCCGCTCGTCCTTCAGGTACTTCTCGGTCTTGCCTTTCTTCACCTTGAAGAGGGGGGGCTGGGCGATGTAGAGGTGGCCTCGCTCCACCAACTCCGGCATCTGGCGGTAGAAGAACGTGAGCAGCAGGGTGCGGATATGCGAGCCATCCACGTCAGCGTCCGTCATGAGGACAACCTTGTGGTAGCGCAGGTTTTCGACCTTGAACTCGTCCTTGCCGATGCCTGTGCCCAGGGCCTGGATGAGCACCCGCAGCTCGTTGTGGCCCAGGATCTTGTCGAAGCGGGCCTTCTCAACGTTCAGCACCTTGCCCTTGAGGGGCAGGATGGCCTGGGTGGCGCGGTGGCGGCCCTGTTTGGCACTGCCGCCGGCGGAGTCACCCTCCACCAGGAAGATCTCGCTGAGGGCGGGGTCCTTCTCTTGGCAGTCGGCCAGCTTGCCTGGCAGACCGCCCCCATCCAGGGCACCCTTGCGGCGGGTCAACTCGCGGGCCCGGCGGGCGGCCTCACGGGCGCGGGCGGCCTCGATGGCCTTCTCCAGGATGGCCTTGGCCTCCCGGGGGTTCTCCTCGAAGAAGCTGGAGAGCTTCTCGTAGACGATGGTCTGGACGACACCCTTCACTTCGCTGGACACCAGCTTGTCTTTGGTCTGGCTGGAAAACTTGGGGTCAGGAACCTTGGCGCTGATAACGGCGGTGAGGCCCTCGCGGACATCCTCGCCCGACAGGCTCACCTTGGCGCTCTTCAGCAGGTTGTTCTTTTCCGCATAGGTGTTGATCACTCGGGTCATGGCGGCCCGGAAGCCCTCCAGGTGGGCGCCCCCGTCGCGGTTCCGGATGTTGTTCGTGAAGCAGTAGAGGGTCTCCTGGTAGGTGTCGTTCCATTGGAGCGCCACTTCGACTGTGGTGTCCTGCTTCTCGTCCTTGATGAAGATCGGCGGCTTGTGGAGGGGCACCTTGTTGCGGTTCAGGTGTTCCACAAAGGCACTGATGCCGCCGGCATTCATGAAGTCGTGGGTGTCTCCGGTGCGCTCATCCGTGATGCGGATGTGAACGCCCTGGTTCAGGTAGCTCAGCTCACGGAGCCGCTGGCTCAGGGTCTCGAAGCTGAAGTCGAGGATGTTGTTGAACACCTCGGGATCAGGCCAGAAGCGCACCCGGGTGCCCCGGCGGGCGGCAGGGCCAAACTTGCACAGGGGCGCCACAGCCTTGCCCTGCTTGAAAGTCATGCGGTGTTCCTGGCCATCTTTCCACACCGTCAGCTCGAGGGTGGCCGAGAGGGCGTTCACACAGGACACGCCCACGCCATGCAGGCCGCCGGACACCTTGTAGGCGTTCTTGCCGTCGGTGCTGGTGTTGTCAAACTTCCCGCCGGCGTGCAGCACGGTCATGATCACTTCCGCGGCGCTGCGGCCCTCTTCGCGGTGAATGTCCACCGGGATGCCGCGACCGTTGTCGTCGACGCTGCAGCTGCCGTCGCTGTGCAGGATCACGTCGACGCGGGTACAGAAGCCCGCCAGAGCCTCGTCGATGGCGTTGTCCACCACCTCGTAGACCATGTGGTGGAGCCCGCTTCCATCATCGGTGTCGCCGATGTACATGCCGGGACGCTTGCGCACAGCCTCGAGGTCTCTCAGGACCGTGATGTTCTCGGCTGTGTAGCTGTCGGTTTCCGTGGGGGTGTGAACTCGTGCGCTCGGTGCTTCTGCTGACATCAAGACTCGCTTTATCGTGGTTCGGTGGACTGCATGTGGTCAGCGCAGATCAGGCCTGGGCGCTGTTGGCGAAACGAACGGGCATGAGGACGTAGCGGAAGCTGAAGTCCTCGAGGCTGGGGCTCATGAAGACCCCCTGGCCGACCTCGTCCTTGAACTGGTAGACGACTTCTTCGCCGGGCAGGCGCTCCAACAGCTCGGTGAGGTAGTCGATGTTGAAGGCCAGCTCGAAGGCTTGTTCTTCGCCCGAGAACGGCAGGGTTGCCTGGTTCACGCCCTCGTCCGGGTGCTGGAAGACCGTGCGCAGGTTGGGGTATTCGTAGAAAAGACGGACGTTCTTGTTGTAGTCGTCCTTCTTCAAGCCAACGAAACGCAGGGTGCGGAGGAAGCCTTCCCGGTCCACGATCACCCGCTTGGGCAGCTCGGCCGGAAGGACTTTCTCATAGGCGGGATAGTTGCCCGTGACCAGACGGGTGCTGAACTTGAGGCCTGGCTGGTCAAGGAACAGCGTGGTCCCATCCCAGCACAGCTCCACCTCGCCCTCGTCGCCGAGGAGGGTGGGGATCAGATCGAGGGCCCGCTTGGGCACGATCAGGCGGACATCGTCCTTGAGGCTCGTCTCACAGGGAACCTCGGCCACTGCGAGGCGGAAGCCGTCCGTGGATACGACCCGGACATGGTGCTTGGACAGGTGGAGCAGCACAGCGGAGAGGGTCGGCTTGGTGGCGTCCCGGCTCACGGCAATGGCGCCCAGCTGGATGGCCCGCTTGAGGCGAAGCACGGGAATCCGCACCACTGGGAGGTCCTGGCTCGGGGCCGGCAGCTCAGGAAAGCCTTCGCCAGGCTGGATGTTGTGTTCAGAGTTCATGCCCTTGGCGCGCAGCCACAGGCGGCCACCAGCTTCGGGACATTCGAGGCTCAGGATTCCTTCGGGGAACACCCGGACGGTCTCGATGAACTTCTTCCCAGGAACAGCCATGGTCCACTGCCCCTGGCCTTCGCCGGGAACGGTGGCTTCGAAGGCCAGCTCCATGTCGGTAGCCTTGAGGACAACCTCCTTGGGGCGAACGTCCACGAGGATGTGCTGGAGGATGGGAAGGGTGACCCGTCGGTCCAGGGCATGCCTCAAGAGGGCCAGTGTCCGGTCCAGACGTTCCTTGGAAACCTGTAACTGAAGACTCATGTATCACCCTTGATGATGCTGAGGATCGGGCCAACCTGTGGAAAGGCTTGTCAAAGCCCTATCCTACCGGACTTTCCCTGCTCAGGACAGGCTGTGGAAAGGGGCTCGGGAAGGGCGCAGAGGGGTCGAACATCCCGGGACGGGTTCCTTGGCAAGGCCCCTTTGTGGACTGGGGCCGGACCCACCCTGTGGATAACTGCGGAACATTAATCAAATCAGTGAATACTGTTCAAGAGAGCCTGGACCATCCTGTGGAATTCGGGATCCCGCTTCATGCGCTCCCGAACGGACCCGATGGCATTCATCACCGTCGAGTGGTGCATGTTGAACGCCCGTCCGATATCCGTGAAGGCCTGGGAGGCAATTTCCCGGGCGAGGTACATGGCGACCTGGCGGGGCAGGAGGATGGCCTGGGTCCGGGAGCGCTTCTTCATCAGGTCGGGGAAGGAGACGTTGAAGGTCTCCGCAGTCATGCGGTAGATGCGCTCGGGCGGAATGGGGGCGGAGGCCTCCTCCCCGCTCTGGCCTTGGAAGGCCGCGTGGGCCACCTCCAGGGTGGGCGGGATCCCCAAGAGGCTGGCCTGGAAGATCACCCGGGTCAGGAAGCCCTCCAGGTCCCGCACGCTCCCCTTGGCCTTGTGGGCGATGAAGGTGAGCACGTCCTCGGGGATGGGGGGCACGTTCTTGAAGTCAGCATCCTCGAGCTTTTTCCGCAGGATGGCGATGCGGGTCTCGAAGTCGGGAGGTTGGATGTCGGCAGTGAGGCCCCACTTGAAGCGGGTGATCAGCCGCTCGTGGCAGCCTTCCAGCTTCTGGGGGGGCTTGTCGGAGGTGATGACGATCTGCTTCCCGTGCTGGAGCAGGTGCTCAAGGATGTAGAAGATCTCCTCCTGGGTCCGCTCCATCTTCCCCAGCGTCTGCACGTCATCCAGAAGGAGCACGTCGTTCTGCTGGTATTTCTTGCGCATGGGCTCGGTATTCTTGACCCGGATGGCCACCGTCAGCTCGTTGAAGAAGTTGTCCACCTTGACATAGGCGACCCGCAGCCCTGGGTGGCGCTCCAGCAGGCCCTTGCCAATCCCCACCATCAGGTGAGTCTTGCCGAGGCCGGTGCCGCCATAGATGAACAGCGGGTTCATGCTTAGGTGGGTCGCCGCCTTGCCGTGGTTATCCACCACCGCCCGGGCGGCCGCGAACGCCAGTTGGCTGCCGGGGCCCACCACGAAGCGGTCCAGGGTGTAGCGGTTGAAGAGGGACGGCAGCGCCGCTTGGCCCTCGGCGGCCTCCACGGGGGCCGCTGCTGCACGCTTGGCGGGCTTGGATGCGGCCTTGGGGGCCCCATCCACCCGGAACTCCAGGCGGAGGTCTGCCAGGCCGGCCAGGGCCAAGGCGTCGCTGAACTCTTCGGGCAGCTGCTGCTCGATCCACAGCTTGGCGGCCGCGCTGGGAACCTGGACCCACAGGGTTCCATCCTTCACCTGGAGGGGCGCACAGGGGGCGATCCACTCGCGGAAGCTGGCTTCGGGAAGCTGTTTGGCCAACCCTTGGCGGATGGTGTCCCAGAGGCTTGCGGGGTCTGTCGAGCGCATCGTGTTCACCGGCGGCAACCACTGAGCGCGCCGTCGGCCGGGGCGCCACACGCGCTCCTGCCACGCCATGCTCGCGGGGGGGAACCCAATCTAGCACCCTCGGGGCGGGGTTGCGTTGACGGAAATGCCCTTGAGTGAGGCGAACCTCGCTGATATCGTTGAAGGTTCGTCCTCCTCCCCGGGAGGGGACCCCCGAGGTGGAATCATGAAGCGTACCTTTCAGCCCAACAACCGTCGCCGCGCCAAGACCCACGGGTTCCTGAGCCG
>CAIRQL010000266.1 GCA_903880675.1 uncultured Holophagaceae bacterium
CGGATGACGACGCCATCGCCGTCCAGCAGGCTACCCAGGTCGTGGGGGTGGATGCCCTCCACCACGAAGGAGAGGACGCTGGCCTTGTCTTGGGCGTTGCCCAGGATGCGCAGGCCGGGCAGGGTGCTGAGGCGCTCGGTGGCGTAGACCAGCAGCTCGTGCTCCCGGGCGGCGATGCGGTCGAGGCCCAGGCCCGTGACATAGTCGATGGCGGCTCCCAGACCGATGGCCGCGGCGATGGGCGGCGTGCCGGCTTCGAACTTGCCGGGGGCCGCCATGTAGGTGGTCTTCTCCCAGGTGACGGAGCGGATCATGTTGCCGCCGCCGTGCCAGGGGGGCATGGCCTCCAGGTGGGCCAGCTTGCCGTAGAGCACGCCGATGCCCGTGGGGCCCGACAGCTTGTGGCCGCTGAAGACGTAGAAGTCGGCGTCCAGGTCCTGCACGTCCACCTGCAGGTGCGGTACGGCCTGGGCGCCGTCCACCAGCACGGGGATGCCCTTGGCGTGGGCCCGGGCGATGATCTCTTTCACGGGATTGACGGTGCCCAGCACGTTGCTCACATGGACCAACCCCACCAGCTTGGTACGCTCGGTGAGCAGGTCATCCAGGGCGTCCAGAATCAGCTCCCCGGCATCGTTCATGGGGATGACCTTGATCGTGGCGCCCTTCTCCTGGGCCAGCATCTGCCAGGGCACGATGTTGGCATGGTGCTCCATGGCTGAGAGCAGGATCTCGTCGCCCGCTTGAACGGTCATGCGGCCAAAGGTCTGGGCCACCAGGTTGATGGCCTCGGTGGTGCCGCGGGTCCAGACGATCTCGCGGATGGATGCAGCGCCCAGGAAGCGGCGCACCTTCTCCCGGGCGGCCTCGAAGTAATCCGTGGCCTCCTGGCTGAGGGTGCTCACGCCGCGGTGGACATTGGTGTGCTCCTCCCGCTCGTACTTGGCCATGCGCTCGATGACCGAGAGGGGCATCTGGCCGCTCACGGCGCTGTCGAGGTAGATCACGGGCTTGCCGTGGAAGACGCGGGAGAGCAGGGAAAAGTCCTGGCGGATGGCGGTGACGTCGAGGGGTTGGGTGCTGGTGCTCATGCCAGGTCCCCCAGGGAGCCGGCCTGGGTGCGGGCCATGACCAGGCGGCGCAGGGCGCGGCGCAGGCTGGCCACGGGGATGCGCTGCAGCACATCGGCGGCGAAGCCGTAGGTGAGCAGGTTGCGGGCGTCGTCGGCGTCCAGGCCTCGGCTCTGGAGGTAGAACAGCTCCTCGGGATCCAGCTGACCCACGGTGGCACCGTGGCTGCACTTCACATCGTCGGCGTAGATCTCCAGCTGAGGCTTGGTGTCCACCCGGGCGGCCTCGGAGAGCAGCAGGTTGCGGCTTTGCTGCTTGGCGTCCGTGCCCTGGGCGCCGGGGGCCACGCGGACCTGGCCGTTGAAGATGGCCCGGGCCCGGCCGTCCACGATGCACTTGTGCAGCTGGTGGCTGGCGGCGTTGGGCTCGGCGTGGTGCATGAAGCTGTGGGTGTCCGCCACCTGCGTACCTTCCAACAGGGCCAGGCCATCCAGGGTGCCCTCGGCGCCTTCGGACAGGTGGACCCAGGGGTGCTGGCGGGAGAAGCGCGCGCCGAAGCTGAGGGTGCGGGAGTGGTACTGGGCGTTCCGGCCCACCTCGGCCTTGAGGGTGCCGATGTGGAAGGCCTCGGGGGACTCGCGCTGGACCCGCTCGTGGCGCAGGATGGCGCCCTCGGCCAGGCGGATCTCCACCACCGGACAGCTGAGGTAGGTGCCCTGGCCGTGGTGTTCTTCCACCAGCTCCAGCTCGGCGCCGGCCTCCAGCACCACGAGCACGCGGGGGAAGACCGCACAGGGGGTGTCGGTGTGGGTGACGAAGAGCAGGTGCAGGGGCAGGGCCACCTTGAGGTTGCGGGGCACCAGGATGACGGCGCCGTCCTGGAAGCGGGCACTGTTCAGGTCCTCGAAGAGCTCCGGGGTCGCGCCGTTCTTGACGCTGCCCAGGGCGTGGCAGGCTTCGCTGGCGGTGCTGAGGGGCAGGAAGCGGACCCCGGCGGGGACGGCGGAGGCGCAGCTGGCGTGGGGGGCGTGGCGGCCATTCACGAAGACCTGGCGGGTGCCCACCATCTCGGACAGCAGCAGGGGCGCCAGGTCGATGGCGCCCTCGGGGGCCGGGCCGAAGGTCGTGGCGGCGAGGGCCTTCAGATCGGCGTATTTCCAGTCCTCATCTTGAGTCGTTGGCAGGTCCCGCCCCTCCAGCCGCGCCTCCGCGGCTTCGCGCAGCGAAGCCCACTCAGCGGGCCTTGGCCCGCTGAGCAGCTCCACCAGCAGGCTGGAACCAGCGACCATGGAGGTCATCGGGCGCCCCCGGCGGCGGACTCCGCCAGGACCCAGTCGTAGCCGCGGTCCTCGAGCTCGAGGGCCAGCTCCTTGCCAGCGCTCTTAAGGATCCGGCCGCCGGACAGCACGTGCACGTAATCGGGCTGGATGGTCTCCAGGATGCGGGGGAAGTGGGTGATGATCAGCAGGGCCCGGTCGGGGCGCTGCAGGCGGTTCACCGCATCGCCCAGCACCCGGAGGGCGTCGATGTCGAGGCCGCTGTCCAGCTCATCCAGGATGGCCAGTTTGGGCTCCAGCACGGCCATCTGGAGGATCTCGTTGCGCTTCTTTTCGCCACCGGAGAAGCCCTCGTTGAGGCTGCGGTCCAGGAACTCCTCGCGCATGGCCACGAGCTTGATCTTTTCGTGGATGAAGTCGTCGAACTCCAGGGGATCCAGCTCATCCCGGCCCTCGGCCTCGGCCTTCTTGTTGTAGGCCAGGCGCAGGAAAGAGGAGTTGCTCACACCCGGCACCTCGATGGGGTGCTGGAAGCCCATGAAGATCCCAGCCCGGGCCCGCTCATCCGCCGCCAGGGCAAACAGGTCGCGGCCCTCGAAGAGCACCTCGCCGCCCGTGACTTCGTAGGACGGATGGCCCGCCAAGACCTTGCCCAGCGTGGACTTGCCGGACCCGTTGGGCCCCATGATGGCGTGGATCTCCCCCGCCTTGATCTCCAGATCGATCCCCTTCAGCACCGGCGTGCCGTTGATCGAAGCCGTCAAATTCTTGATGGAAAGCATGGGAACTCCGGAACGGGTGGCAAGGTGGTTCATCCGACGGATCCTTCGAGCTTCAGGCTCAGCAGCTTGGTGGCTTCGACGGCGAACTCCATGGGCAGCTCGCGGAAGACGTCTTTGCAGAAGCCGTTGATGATCATGCTGATGGCTTCCTCGGGGGGGATGCCGCGCTGCTGGAAG
>CAIRQL010000267.1 GCA_903880675.1 uncultured Holophagaceae bacterium
AGGTGAACCCACCTCTTCGACCCGGTTCAGGGTTGAGGTGAGCGCCGTTCCTGGAAGGCTGTGTCCGAGCCTCGGATCCCGCACAGCCGATCTGCCGGGTCCTGCAGCGCTCCTCGAACCCTTCCAGAATAAGCGGGCCGGACCCCGCTGTCTGGAGGGTTTTTCAGGGTCCCCTCGAGGTGTCACCTCTGCATTTTTTCTATCGAAAAAATGACAACCGATAAAGAACACCAAACAAAGAAGTTGGTTCATTTTTTGGCATTGTTGTCATTTTTTCATGACATAAATTTCTCGCAGAGAAATTTATGAATAGCAACTCCAACATTTAACGAATGGCACAACCCTCGATTGGACTGGTCTGCCTGAAAGGAGGCAACCATGTTCAACCCCCTTCCCACCTGCGCCCTGGCCCTTGTGCTGGCGCTTCCCCTCGGCGCCGCCGCCACCGCCCGCTCCCCCCGGGCGCCCCAGCAGCCGGTGAACCTCAACACCGCTACGGTCACCGAGCTGATGCAGCTACCCCGCGTCGGCCAGAAGACCGCCGAGCGCATTGTCGCCTTCCGCAAGCAGCACGGCGGCTTTCAGCGCACGGAGGAGCTGATGAACGTCAAGGGCTTCGGCGAGAAGGCCTACGCCCGCCTGAAGCCCTTCCTGGCCCTCTCTCCCATGGCGCACCCTGCGGCTGCGAAGAAGTAGGGGGCCACGATGCATCATGAGGGTCGTCGTTCCTCCCAGCGGGGCACCTCCCTGCTGGAGCTCACCGCAGGCCTGGCCGTCTCGGCCATCCTCGGGGCCGCGGGCGTCCACCAGTGGGACGCCACCGGCGTCGACCTGCAGGCGGCCCACTTCGAGATCCGGGGCAGCGTGGAGCAGGCCTTCTCGCTGGCTCGGGCCCGGGGCACCAACGTCACCGTGGCCCTGGGCAAGAGGAACGGCGCCGGCGAGCACCTGCCGGTGCTGCTGAGCCGGAGGATCAAGTGGGGGAAGCCTGCCGGCATTCCCCTACCCCCCGGGATGGACACCCCCACGGTGGCTGCCACCACGGGCGAGGCCCACGCCATCATCACGGTCACGCCCCGGGGCACCGCCCTGGCCAGCGCCTGGTTCCTTAACGATGGCCGGGATGCGCTCTGCATGCGCCTCTCGGGGCGGGGGTACCTACAGGTGCTCCGCTGGCGCCAGGACCGCAAGAAGTGGTCGAGGGCATGATGCCGACCCCCACCGCCGTCCTCCTCGCCCGGGCCGCCCAGGTGGCCGCCCTCCTCCTGCCGGGCTTCCTCAGCCCGGCCCTCCGCCAGGCCAGTCTGGAGCTGCGGACTCGCCTGGAGCTGGCTTTCCGGCTGGCCGCCCTCCACCACCGACCCGTGGTGCTCGAGCCCTCCCGCCGGGCGGGCTCCGGCCAGGTGGCCGTGCGGCTGCCCCGGGGCGTGCGCTGGGGCTGCCCCTCGGCCATCCCCCTCCCGCCCCGGCTGGAGGCCACGGGCTGGGAAGGCGGTAAGCCTCGGCCCATCACCGTCACCCCCGAGCACCGGGCCGCCGCCAACGTGTGGTTCCTTCACCACGGCCGCCAGGCCCTCTGCCTCTGCCTGGAGCTGGGTGGCGGGGTGATTCTCTTCCGCTACCGCCCCCTGCTGGGCACCTGGATCGAGTGCTAGGAGGCCCCATGCGGATCTGCGATCTCTCCCCCGACCAGCGCCCCCGCGAACGCCTGCTGGCGGGCCAGGGGGAGAGCCTCTCCGAAGGCGACCTCCTGGCCCTGCTCTGGGGCACCGGGCGCCGGGGCCAGAACGCCATGGAGCTGGCGCAGGCGGTGCTGGGCCGCACCGGCGGGCTCTCCGGCCTGGTGGCCCTGGGCCTGGACGGCTGGCTGGAGCAGCCGGGCCTGGGGCCCGCCAAGGCCGGTCAGCTGTGGGCCGCCCTCGAGCTGGTCCGCCGCAGCCAGCGCGGCGCCGAGCGCCCCCGCATCACCAGCCCCCGGGCCGCCGGCAGCTACCTCCTGCCTCGCTGCCAGGGCTGGACCGAAGAGCGCTTCGGCCTGCTGGCCCTCAACGCCAAGGGGGACCTGCTGGCGGAGCGCATCCTCAGCCAGGGCACCGCCACGGCGACCCTCATCAGTCCCCGGGAATTTTTTCGCGAGGCTCTGCGCTACGGCGCCACCACGGCCCTGGCTTTCCACAACCACCCCAGTGGGGACCCTTCCCCCAGCCGCGAGGACACCCAGCTGACCCGCCGCCTCCAGGCCGCCGGCGAGTCCCTGGGCGTGCCCCTGGCCGACCACATCATCGTGGGCCAAGAGACCTACCACTCGTTTCGGGCCGCCGAGGGCTGGGATCGATCGGTCTGAGGGCTTAGAGCCGGGCCTGAAGCAGGGGCCGGAGGGCCGCCTGGGCCTCCCGCAGGGCGCGCTCTGTGGTGGCCCAGTCGATGCACGCATCCGTCACGGAGCAGCCGTATCTCATTTGCTTGAGGTCGGCGGGGATGGACTGGTTGCCGGCCTCCAGGAAGCTCTCCAGCATGAGGCCCACGATGGAGCGGTTGCCGCAGGCGATCTGGTTCAGGCAGTCCCGCAGGACCAGCGGCTGCAGCTCGGGCTTCTTGCCGCTGTTGGCGTGGGAGCAGTCCACCACGATGTTGCCGGCCAGCTTGGCCTTGGCCAGGGCCTGCTCGGCCATGGCGATGCTCACGGTGTCGTAGTTGGGCCGGTCGCCGCCGCCCCGTAGCACCAGGTGGCCGTAACTGTTGCCCCGGGTGCGGACCACCGAGGAGCGGCCCTGGTTGCTCAGGCCCAGGAAGCTGTGGGGACTGGCGGCGGACAGGATGGCGTTGATGGCCGTGTCCACCGAGCCGTCCGTACCGTTCTTGAAGCCCACGGGGGTGGACAGGCCCGAGGACATCTCGCGGTGGGTCTGGGACTCCGAGGTACGGGCCCCGATGGCCGTCCAGGCGATGAGGTCGCCCAGGTACTGGGGAGCAATGGGGTCCAGGGCTTCCGTGCCCGCCGGCAGGCCCAGGCCATTCACTTCTAGGAGGAAGGCCCGCGCCTTCTGCAGCCCCTCTTCGATGTGGAAGGTGTCGTCCATGCGGGGGTCGTTGATGTAGCCCTTCCAGCCCGTGGAGGTGCGCGGCTTCTCGAAGTAGACCCGCATCACCAGCACCATCGTGTCGGCGACCTCATCGGCCAGGGCCTTCAGGCGCCGGGCATAGTCGGCCCCGGCCACCGGGTCGTGGATGGAGCAGGGCCCTACCACCACGAAGAGGCGGGGGTCCGTACGGTCCAGGATCCGCTCCAGGGTGCGCCGGCCTTCCACCACCGTGCGGGCAGCCGCCTCCGTCAGGGGCAGACGGGCATGGACCTCCTCCGGCGTCGGCAGGGTCTCAAAGGCTTCAATGTTGAGGTTCTCAGTGGGTTGCATGGGGCACCTGGGTTCGGGGCGGGGAGAGGAAGCCCCGGGGAGGGATTCGGCGACCGGCCTGGGGGCCGGTTGGCGGAGGGAGCGAGATTCGAACTCGCGGTGGGCTCACGCCCACGTCGGTTTTCAAGACCGGTGCCTTAAACCGCTCGGCCATCCCTCCGTGCCTCCATCTTGAAGGCTGGGTGCGCCCCTCGGCAAGGACGCTTGTGCCTTTCGGCCCCCAACGCTAATCTGATAGGCCTTGGAGAGATGCCGGAGTGGCCGATCGGGCTCGCCTGCTAAGCGAGTGTATTGGGTAAACCAGTACCGGGGGTTCGAATCCCCCTCTCTCCGCCAGAAAAGCGCCCGACCAAAAGTCGGGCGCCCTTGTTACTGCTCATCTGTGGCAACTGGCCCTGCCCTAGGTGGGCTATCGAACGAGGTTGGGCTCAGGTGCAGCGTTCTTGGCCGAACGGCTGGAGTGAGCAGGGGGCACCACAGACCCCCCCTGCGACACCTGCGTTCTCCCGTTCTCGGACCCCTTTGGGGCGGGATTTGGCCCCTCCGAGTTACTGGTCCCTCGTTTCCCGCCCGAAAGGCTCTTGGGGCCAGCCCCCTTGGCGTTGAGGATTTGGTCCCACGCGACTCGCTGATTGGCCCATAGGGGAATTCGGGCGATGGCCACGAGGTCGGGAAAGATCAGCCGGCCGGTGTCAGGGCTGGAGAACAGCACCCGTTCTTGAAGGTCTGGGGCCAGGTACGTCAGCACATGGACCAAAGCCAGCCGCTGGGGCCTGATTCCCCAGGATGCTGCCAGGCGGTCCAGGGTCCCGGGTCCCCCAGCAGTCAGGGCCCGGTCCAGGGCGTGCCCTAGGGCCAGGGACTTTGCCATCGGCGTGGCGGCCTGTGCTCCGTGGCCACCTTGTCCGGGTGGATGGAACTTCACCCTGAGCCCACAGCGGACCCTCATGAAAGGAACCATGACCACAAGTTCATCCGCCGTCATGCGGGGACCGCGACATCGCTGGAGAGGTTCTCCAGATTGCGGAGCCGGATCCGCAGGCTCCCCGCCTCTTCATCGACCAGAACCTCTTCCACCAGTAGGCGGATCATTCGTTGGCGGTTGAGCGTATTTAGCGCCTGCCAGACTTCTGTGAAGCCAGGGAACGCCTCTGGGAGCCACCCCAGTCCCTGGATGAGGTACTGGTCCATGGCCGCACGCCGGTCGGGGTCGCTGAAGGCCTCCCCGAGACGCTCCACGACGAACACTTCGATCGCCTCGGCCGGGAGCTGCTTCATCGCGCAGACCTTCTTCCCCCACTTGTCCCGGGTGGTGCATCGGTAGTAGCGAAACACCCTCCCGTCCCGGCGGGTAGAGGCACTGGTCATCAACCCCTGGCATAGGCCGCAGCGCAGGGTTCCACGCACCAGGTAGTCCGGATTCTGGATGCGGACCCCAGGCTGATGGTGCCTCGGCTTGAGTAACCGCTGAACCTGATTGAACTGAGCACGGGTGATCAGAGCTGGGTGCTCCGCTCTGACGAACTCCCCCAGGCAGGCGATCTCACCCACATAGAGGCGGTTCCTCAGGATCCTCAGCACATGGTCCTTGTTCCAGGGATGGGGCCGAGGCTTCTGAATGTTCCGCATCGGCACTTGAGCCTCGTTGAACAGGACACTGATCGCGATGGCGCTCTTGCCCTCGAGATACCAGTCGAAGGCCTGGGCCACCCAGGGTGCTTCTGTCGGATCAATTTGAAGCTTTACGCCCTCCGACCGATACCCGAGCGAGGTCACGCCGCCCGTCCACTTCCCCTTCCTACGAGCGCCAGCGATCTTGTCCCGAATGCGGGAGGCGATCATCTCCCGCTCGAACTCCGCGAAGCTCATGAGCATGTTCAGGGTGAGCCGGCCCACCGGATCGGTCGTCGAGAAATTCTGGGTGATGCTCACGAAGGCTGCTTGGTG
>CAIRQL010000268.1 GCA_903880675.1 uncultured Holophagaceae bacterium
GAAGAGCAGGTCCGCGGCCTCGCCGAGGAACTCCTCGCGGTCCTCGTTCTTGGCGGCGATGACCACCTCGCCGGCCTCCTCGATGACCTTCTTGCCGATGCGGTCCACGCCCTGGGCGAAGAGCTTCTGGGTGTAGCTGCCTTTTAGATCAGCAGCGGTCTTCCGGCTGGCCAGCAGGGCTTCCAGGCGACCCAGCCAGGGCAGGGTGGTGGGCCAGGGCTCGCCGTCGAAGCAGCTGGCCGTGCCGCGGTGGCAGGTGGGCCCTTCGGGTTCGGCCAGGATGAGCAGGGCGTCCTGGTCGCAGTCCGGGCGCACCTGAATGAGCTTCAGGCGGTTGCCGCTGGTCTCACCCTTGACCCACAGGGACTGGCGGGAGCGGCTCCAGAAGGTGACGAAGCCGGTATCGAGGGTGAGCGTGAGGGCCTCGCGGCTGAGCCAGGCCACCATGAGGACCTCGCCAGCGGGGCTCTGGACGATGCCCGGGATGAGGCCATCGGGGCCGAAGGTGAGGCTGTTGAGGTCCATGTCAGATCCGGATCGAAAGGCCGTGGTCGGCCAGGTAGGCCTTCAGGCGAGGGATGGGCAGCAGGTTCTCGTGAAACAGCGTGGCGGCGAGCACGGCATCGGCGCCGTGGTGGAGGGCGTCGAGGAAGTGGCGCTCGTTGCCGGCCCCCCCGGAGGCAATGAGGGGAATGGGCAGCTCTGAGGCCCAGTCCAGCAGGTCCAGGTCGAAGCCATCTCCGGTGCCGTCCCGGTCCATGGAGGTGAGCAGGATCTCGCCCGCACCCAGCTGGTTCAGCTCCCAGAGCCAGTCCTTGGCGGACCGTTCCGTGGGCTCGGTGCCGCCCTTGAGGTAGACGCGCCAGCCCAGCTCGGCGTCGCGCTTGACGTCCACGGCAGCCACCACGCACTGGCGCCCGAAGGCGTCCGCCAGCTCCGTGACCAGGGCTGGCCGCAGGGAGGCGGCGCTGTTCACGGCCACCTTATCGGCGCCGGCGCGCAGCAGGCTGCGGGCGTCCTCCACCTTGGCCACGCCACCGCCGACGGTGAACGGAATGCTCAGCTCGTGGGCCACCTCGCGCACCCAGGACTCCCGGGTGCCGCGCTGCTCCAGCGAGGCGGCGATGTCGAGGAAGACCAGCTCGTCCGCCCCGTCGGCGTCATAGCGCCGGGCCAGTTCCACCGGGTGCCCGATGTCGCGGAGGCCCTGGAACTGCACTCCCTTCACAACGCGGCCCTGCTTCACGTCCAGGCAGGGAACGACGCGCTTGGCGGGCATCAGGCCCCCCCTTCGAGCGCCGCCCGGGTGAGGGCGTCGTCGAGGGAGACGAAGCCCTCCATGAGGGCTTTGCCGCTGATGATGCCCACCACACCGGGGATGACGGTCAGGGGCTGGAGGTCGGAGATGGCCTTGAGGCCGCCGGAGGCCAGCACCTGGAAGCCCGCCTTGGCCACGAAGGCCGCGGCCTCCAGGCCCGGACCTTCCAGGGTGCCGTCCCGGCTGACATCCGTCACCAGGGCCCGCTTGAAGCCCAGCCCCTGGAGGGCCTTGAAGACATCCACCGAGGCGGTGGCGCTGGGGGCCTGCCAGCCCCGGGTGACGATGCGCTCGCCCTTGAGGTCCAGCGCCGCAACGACATGGTTGCGCGACAGCCCCGCGAGAGCCGTGGGGTTCTCCACCGCCAGGGTGCCCACCACGGCGTCAAAGCCCTGGGCCAGGACCTCCTCTACGGTGCGCCGGTCCCGAAGGCCGCCGCCCATCTGGAAGCGGATCTCGGGGAAGCGCACGGGGAAATCCGTGAAGCGGCCCTGGCGAGGCTTTCCGAAGGCGCCGTCCAGATCCACCAGGTGGATGCGGCGGGCCCCGGCCTCGGCCAGACGCTCCACCCATTCCTCAGGCTCGAAGTCATAGAAGGTGGCCTGCTTGAGGTCCCCGTGGCGGAGGCGGACCAGGCGGCCCTGCAGAAGATCGAGGCTGGGGATCAGTTGCATGTCGCCTCCGGAGGGGTGGCAGGAGCGCCCATCCAGGCCAGGGCCGAGCGCAGGAGCTGCTGCCCGAAGGCACCAGACTTTTCGGGGTGGGGCTGGAAGCCCAGGACATTGCCGCGGGCTTCCACAGCGGCGAAGGGGCGGCCGTGCTCGGCCCGGTAGACCGTGCCCGCGCCAGGTTCCAGGGCATAGCTGTGGACGAAGTAGAGCCAGCCCTCTTCGGCCTCGGGGAGGCCGGGGTGGCTGCTCTGGCTGGTGACTCGGCTCCAGCCCATGTGGGGCACCTTCACGCCGGGACCCAGGCGTCGCACCAGGCCCGGGACGAGGCCCAGACCCGAGGTCCGGGGCGCTTCTTCACTGCCTTCGGAGAGGAGCTGCAGACCCAGGCAGATGCCCAGCAGGGGCCGGCCTTCGGCCACGAAGCTGGGGATGGCACCCCACCAGCCGCGCTCCACCAGGGACCGGCGGGCGGACTCGAAGTGCCCCACGCCCGGCAGGATGATGGGGCCGCGGTCCGCGGCCAGATCCGGAGTGGTGGCCCGCCGGTGGTCCAGGCCCAGGCGGTCCAGGGCCCCCTCCAGCGAGGCCAGGTTGCCGGCATCGTAGTCGATGAGGGTGATGGGTGCGGAGGGGCTCATGAGGTGAGGGTCCCCTTGGTGGAGGGGACGTCGCTGCCCTCGATGCGGGTGGCC
>CAIRQL010000269.1 GCA_903880675.1 uncultured Holophagaceae bacterium
ACGAAGCCCACGCCCAGCTTCTGGGCCAGGGCGCTGCCGAAGATGAAGCCCCGGCTCTCCAGGCCCAGCACGTGGGTGGGCTGGAGGTTGAGCACCGGCTCCGCCATGGCGGCGATGGCCTTGGTGAAGGCCGCGGCGTTGGCCAGCAGCGGGGTGATGTCCCGGAAGAGGATCCCCGGGATGGGGAAGTCCGGCACGTCCCGGACGAAGGAGCTGAGGAAGGCGGCTGAGGACATGGTTACCTTCGCATCCCGAATAAGCGGGGAGGCGAGCATGGCACAACCCATCCGGCCCAGTCCAGCCTGTCTGCGGGGCTTGGCGCGGTGCTAGGCGTTGAAGGCCGGGTGAAAGTCAGCCTGGCGGGCCAGGGTCTCGGGGCAGCCCAGGTCCAGGCGCAGAGGCGTGACGCTGGCGTAGCCCTCGAAGACGGCCTCGGCATCGCTGCCGGCAGCCTTGGCGTAGGTGGGCCCCGCATCACCGCCGATCCAGTAGTAGGGCATGCTGCGGGGGTCCGTGCGGCGCTCCACCAGGTCGTGGTAGGCCCGGCTGTCCTGGCCCGTGAGGCGGAAGCCCTTGGGCTCGTCCTTGGGGAAGTTGACGTTCCAGATGCGGTTGGCCGGCAGGTCCATGGTCTCCCAGCGCTCCAGGAAGCGGGTCACCCAGGGCAGGGCCAGGTCCAGGCTGCCCCCTGGGTGGATGGAGAAGGCTGCGGCTCGCGCCCCCTGCAGGCGGCCCTCGAAGGCGGCGCCCACGGTGCCGGAGTAGAAGACATCCTCCCCCAGGTTGAAGCCGTGGTTGATGCCCGAGAGCACCCAGTCCGGCCGGCGGCCCAGGACCTCCCAGACGCCCAGCAGCACACAGTCCACGGGGGTGCCATCGCAGGCCACGCGCTCGGGGCCCACTTCGTTCAGGCGGAGGATGTTGTGCAGGCTCAGGGCGGACGAGATGGCCGAGCGGTTGCGGTCGGGGGCCACGGTCACCACCCGCCCGAAGGGCGCGGCCGCCTTCGCCAGGGCCGCAATTCCCGGGGCCCAGAGGCCGTCATCGTTGGTGAGCAGGATCAGGCGTTCGGACATGGGCCCAGTGTAGCAACAGGGGGCGGGCTTAGCCGGCTTCCCGTCCTGGTGTTCACCTCCTGGACCTCAGGGCGTGCGCACCAAGGGCTGGCTGGGGGTCGTGCTCATGCCGCTGGAGCTCCGCGCCAGCACCCGGAGGTGCAGGGTTCCCTCTGGCGGTAGGGCAAAGCTGGTCTCGGTCGCTCCGAGGATGCCACTGATGCACTCGAAGTCATCTTCCTCGCCGGAGAAGGAGCGCCAGACTGTGTAGCCTAGGGCATCGGGAGCGGCCTGCCAGCTCAGGCGGTTGCCCGCGAGCGTGAGCTGGGTGGGCTGCCCGGGATCAGGCTCGCCCGGGATGATGATGTCCAGGGCCCCAAGGGCGTCGCTGAGGTTGCCGGTGGCGTCCACGGAGCGCAGGGTGTAGCGCTGGAACCCAGCGGGGGGCGTCTTGTCCAGGTAGCTCAGCTGCTGGATCGGAGTGGGGGTGAGGCGCTCGGCGGGACCGGTGGGGCTGCCGGCCTTGGCCTCACCGCCAACGAGGGTGTAGGCCATGGGCTGGCGGTCCACGACGACGCCTGTTAAGTCCCTGGCAGGAAGCTGGGTCCAGGACAAGGCGACTTCCAGTCGGCCGGGGAGGCCCGGTCGGAGGTCCGCAGCACCCACAGCCGGGCTGGGTGGCGCAACGATGTCGGGGAGGCGAACCTCAATGGGCTCGCTGATGGGGCCCGCCACCGTGCGGCCGAATTCCTTGGTGAAGGCCTGGACCCGGAAGTAGAAGGTCGCTCCGCCATACTGGGCAACCTCTGCGGGGAAGGCGACGACGAACCGCTCTGCTGCTACGGGGGTCTCGTTGACCCGTGTGAAGGTGCCAGGACCGGCCTTGGGGACCAGGCTGGCCATGTGGTCCTTGCGGGCCGCAGACAGGCTTAGGCCTCCACCTTGATAGGCCACCAGTCCCTTGGAGGCCTGGAGGTGCTGGGCAGCCGTGGATGCAATAATGCCGGGCGCAGGAGGCGCGCCCTGAAGCTCCGGGCGGGCTGCGGCACTCATCAGCCCCGCGTTCTTAAGGGCGCCCATGGCAGTGGGCGCCGGGCCCCGGTCAAAGATATGGATACCGGGCTGGAACGCCACCTTGGGGCGGGGCAGGGAGACCCTCTCCATCTGCTGCGGTGCCTTCTGGATCACATACTCAAGCGGAAGGCCCTGGATGGGTTTCGCCCACTCGAGGAGTACATGGATCTCCTTGGGCGGTGGTGGGGCCACCAGCATGGGGTTGATGCTGCGGGGGACCTTCACAAGGGTTGGCGTGATGACCGCGGTCGCTTTGAGGGAGCTGCTGTCACTGGAGAGGGGCAGCCCCTTGGCTGGGGATACCTTGGCTGCTGCCGCGCTCACGGCGAGGCCCCGGGACCTGGGCTGCGAGGGGAGCTTGGGGGCGACATAGGGGGTGATGCCCCCATCACCGACCTTGCCCAGCTGGATCTCTGCCCTTGGGCCGCCCAGGGCACCAGAGGGCAGCACCCGGTCGGCGGGGCGGAGAAAGCGCCGCGATGGCGTAGTGGCATGAGCCTCCTTGGCGACCTGGCCGGCGACCTGGCCGATGGCCAAGCGCCCAGGGAGGCTGCTGTCGCTGACTTCGAGGCGGCCCTCGGGGGAGCGGTCGCTCACATTCCCGAGCTTGTCCACGGCGCAGATGGCGTAGCGATAGGCCTGGCCAGCCACCAGGCCCGTGTCCGTCCACTCCGGGACGGCTGTCTCCGCGATCTTGGTGATGGCCCCGGTGCCGGTGGCACGGTGGACCTCGTAGCCCTTGAGGTCGGCATCGGGGGACGGGCTCCAGGTCAGCTGTGCTGGTGGCACCGAGCCATCCGGTAGGGACCGGAGTACGGCGGCATCACCGAGCTTCTTGAGTGCCGCAACCGGCATGGTTGCGGCGGTTCGGGAGAGCCTCTGCTTCCTGGTTTCATCCCCCGAGAGGGAGCCTTCCACCGAGGTCTGAGCTGAGGACCTGGGGGCAGGGGCCGCAGAAGCATTGGGCTGGAAGGGATTCAGGGGCGCCATGGCCTGGTTCCGTGGGGTGGCAAGGCTCTGGCTCAGGGCCGCCAGCTGCGGATCCTTCAGGCGGTTCGCCTGGGCGGTGTGGAGCTCCGTGCGCGCTGCCATCTCGGCTTTGAGCATGGGCCGGCCTGGCACGCGGGGCGGCTCCAGGTCCTTGGGAATGCCCGCGGCCATGGGGGCAGACTCCATGGGCTGCTGCAGGCCACCCAGGTCCACCGCCGTGACCTTGTAGTAGTAGGTCTTCTCGTTCTGCAGTGCATTCCCGGCGGTGCGGATGCTGTCGGTGTAGATCGACCGAGGCGCCTGCCGTCCGCCCGGGCGCAGGCGACCGGCCACGACCGCGTCCCGGATGGCCTTGGATGCGCTGGGGCTCAGCTCGGGCAGGTTGCCCGGCTTCCCAGCCTGTTCCACAGCTTGTCGGCGGGCCTCGAGCACTCGCTGCGGCGTGCGTGCGGCGGCGGGCAGGGGACGCAGCATGCGATCCATGGTGGCCAGGATGCCGTGGGACCGGCGCAAGGTAAGCTCCGGATCTTCCAGCTCAAGCTCCACGCGCTTGACAGGGTCAGCATTGAGTTTGAGCCAGTTCCCGGTGGGACTGTCGGCACGGTAGATGTTGTAGCCTGCGATCACCTCAGAGGGCGTCTCATCCCAGTTCAGCAGCACCTCGCCGTTGCCGCTGGTCGCGCTGAGGCTCACTGGCTGTGGAATGGGGGTGGGCACCGTGGAGTTGATGGGCTTGGGTGTGACCACCTCTAGGCTTCCACCTTCGGGGAGGCCGATCTGAATCTTGTAGAGCCACTGCCCCTTGCCCGGGTCATCAAGGTAGCCGAGGCCCAGAGCATCCGACATGCCTGCTTCCATGTCGGCACGCACATGCATCAGCTGCAGGTCGGTGCGATTCAGACGGCCCGCTGCGCGCAGCGTTCGGAACTGCTGCAGCGACTTTTCGGGCGAGAGGTCGTAGGCACTTCTGGGGGAGTCCTTCGGGATCTCCATCAAGCGGAGCCTGGACCCGGGATCGTGCTGGACATTGCCAAACGGGTAGGAGAGGAGCCTCTCCCTGCTCTCGCTGGGCATCGCTTTTAGGGCCTTCTCTGCAGCCTTGCCCTGCAGGAAGCCCACAGGCTTTCGGCCCGTGAGGTCCTTCCAGCTGGAATCCCCCACGCGCTGCCGAAAGACACGGACGCCTTCGGTGGGCATCTCGCCCTGGTCATTGGACCAGCGCAGCAGAACGCTGCGGTCCTTGCGTACCAGAGCGACGAGGTGGAAGGTGCCCTCGGTCTTGCCAGCAGGGAGTAGATGGGGTCGGAAGCTCGGCCGGAGCAGGCCTGTGGGACTGGTCAAGGGCGTGTCCGAGGCCGTCACCTTGATCTGGGAGCACAGGTTGGACGGAATGAGCAGGAGGAGAGAGGTCAGGAGGGGCGTGTGTCGGCGCATGGTGATCTCCTTCACAGGTCCAGGTGGGCGCTCACGGAGCCACTGAAGGCCCCGCCAAGCACGCTGTAGTGGATGCTGACGACCCCGGAGAAGGTTGGGTCCCCAGGTATCTGTACGGCCAGATTCGTGGCAATGCTGCCGCTAAAGATCGTGATCTTGTAGTCCTTCCAGAACGTCTCGAACTTCATGCCGAAGGAGGCCCCACCCTCGGCGGCGATGGTGCCCAGGAAGGACGCATTCTTGTTCTCATCAAGCTCGATGATCAAGTCCCCACGGGCGTTGAGCCACGCATTGCCCCAGATGATTCCGAAATCCCCATCCTTGCTGTAGCTCAAGGCGATGCCAGCCCCAAGCTTGAAGGCGGTGCCTTGGAAATCCGTGGTCAGATAGCCGGAGCCTTCAAAGCTGTTCTTTACCCGGATGGAGATGGGTGTTTCGCGCGTTCCGTAGTGGATGAACTGGCGGTCTGGTGCAAAGAGCAGCTCCACCTGACCCGAGGGGCGCAGGAGGCCCTGGTACAGGGAGAGTTCGGCAGCAAGGGTGGCCTGGAAGGTGTTGGGATTGCGCGTGAAGCGGAGGTCGGCGGAGACCTGATTGTCTGGAGGTTCCTCCCCACGCCCAGAGAACAGCCAGCCCTTGCCCTGCAGAAGCGTGGTGAGGTTCTGACTGACATAGAGGTCCAAGCCGCCGTGGAAGGTGTACTTGTCGGAGGTGCCCGCATCCACGCCGGCAATCAGGGCGATGCCCAGGGACTCATCGGGCTTGCCCTTGATGTCGGTGGTCGCCCGGATCTCATCCGGGAGGAAGTTGTGGGCGAGGCCGCCGACCAAGCCGTACACCTCGAGGTTGGGCGCCACGGGGATCCCCGCTGCTGGGACCTGCCCGTGACCCAGGGCATAGAAGTAGGGGAAGTAGCTGCTGCCTTGGTAGTGGCGGCCAAAGCGGAGCCCGGCATCGATCTGGAAGGCCCCATCCCCGACCCCCGCACGCACATGACCATCCCCAAGGAAATAGGCGTCGCTGACCAGGTCATCTCCAGTGATGACCTGGAAGCCCAAGCTGGCGTCGAAGGAGGCCAGCGAGGCAACGCTCTGGTCCACCTTGTAGGGGGACTCGAGCTCCACAACCCCGATGTCCTTATCTCCCTTTGTGGCGGTGGTGAACAGGAGGCGGTTGTACATGGAGGGCAGGATGGGGTTGATTTCCATGTCACCACCCAGGCCCACATAGAAGCGTCGATCGGTCAGTACGCCGTAGCCACTTTCCCCCAGGCCCAGGGGGAAGCCCCAGAGGTTCACATGGGGCTGGTCCGGTACCGCGGACCAGCGCGTGCCCTTGAACTCCAGGACGAGGGGACCAGGAACCCCGTCAATGCCACCCCCGCTGGCATCCAGGATGAGGTGGTCAAAGGACACTGAGGGCAGGGCGGCGCCAGCAATATGGAAGTCAAAGCGGCCTGAGAAGTCCATGTTGGTGGGATTCAGGCGTGCGGCGTCCAGCACCACGCTGATGCCTACCAGCAGGGTCTCGGAAGCCGCGGTTCCGTCTGCCGTCTGCGTGATGATCTCGATGTGCTCAACCCCGTTTTGGGTGAGCCGGAAGGTGATGGGAGCTTTGAATGGATCGAGAAGGGGCTTGGCGGTCAGATCGGTCTGCCCCTTCACCACGGGCCCCTGCAGCAGGGCCCCTTCCGTGAAGTGGAGCTCAAAGGGCTCCATGTAGATGGGGAGGATGTGGAGGGTGATCTTATCGGTTCGGGTTACCCCGACGGATCCGCTAAAGGTTCCATTGCCCTCAAAGCGACCGGCCTTGGCGGCGATGCGGAGGGGATAGCGCTCTGCACCGGTACCGGGCGTGTAGAGCTCGATGGGCAGGGACAACTGGTAGGCCGGAAGGTAGACCCCCATCCACGACTCGGGGAGCCCTTCGGGAGAATGGGAGGGGGAGAAGTCGCAGAGGACCGGCGTGGTGCTCGCATCCACGCGGTAGGCCCCCACTTCTGCTGGCAGCTTGAGCGGTGTCCCTGCTGCATAGAGGCCGTCCGCCAAGGAGGCTGGGGCGTCCTGGAAGGTGGTCTGCTGGGTGAACCCGGCCCCCCAGGAGAGTCGCCCGGTGATCCGGGTTCCTGTGGCCTCGATGAGACCCTTCGTCACCTTCGCTGTGCCCTTCTCAATATCGAGTCGGTAGCGGGTGAGTCCCGATGGATGCAAAGAGGCGGCAGGTAGATGGAATGTTCCGCTGAAACCCTCCCAGCCGGCCGGGGTCGTACCTGTAAGCGGTCGGGCCACGGCCGGAGCCAGCCTGCGGGCGGCCAGGGTGGGGCGGGTGCTTGAAGGCGCAGGGCTGGTGGGGGCGGGGGTCCTCCCACGCATGGCGCAGGTGAGTGCTTCGCTGAGATAGGGCCTGTCG
>CAIRQL010000270.1 GCA_903880675.1 uncultured Holophagaceae bacterium
GTGATCATCCGCCAGATGATGCGCTGGGTCCTCATCACCGACGTGGGCGACACCCCGCTCATCGTCGAGGAGAAGGTCGACAAGCACCGGTTCAAGGAGATCAACGAGCAGGCCCTCAGGGATGGCGGCCAGCCCGCCACCTGCGAGTCCCTCCTGCTGGGCATCACCAAGGCGGCCCTCACCTCGGAGAGCTTCATCTCCGCCGCCAGCTTCCAGGAGACCACCCGCGTCCTCACCGAGGCTGCTCTGGAGGGTCGCGTGGACTACCTGCGCGGCCTCAAGGAGAACGTCATCCTGGGTCGCCTGATCCCTGCCGGCACGGGCATGCGCCACTACCGCAACCTGGACATCGAGGAGGGCGAGTACCCCGAGCCCACCCTGAACGAGTTCCAGAGCGAGGAAGACTTCGACGACGAATACGCCCGCATGGCGCAGCACGTCGAGGACCTCCAGGGCATGACCGAGATCGATGCCGAGGACGTGTAGCCTGTCCTGCACCAGAAAGAAACGGCCCGCTTCGGCGGGCCGTTTCTTTGCTGTCTGGCGAGGCCCGGTCTCTCCGCCTGGGCTTGTTTATGGCCTGCTGCCGAATGGTACTAGTACCTGATCCTGAGGCCAGCCTTGGCGTTGTCCTGAACCACATAGGCCTCCAGGGACACCCCGGCCAGCAGAAAAGCACGACGCCACTTGGTTGGCAGGGCATTCATCAGGAAGGCGCTCCCGAGGCCCGTGGTCGCGAAATACAGATTCACCTTCCGCATGCTTGGCCTTCCTCCGAGCAGGGGGTTTGCTTCCCGGAACATCCCGGTCTGGGCCGGAACGGTGTTCAGGCAGCTGCCGACCCAGTATTGCTTCACGTCGCTGCAGGTGTACTGGGCCTTGGCGATCTGGCGCGTCTGGATCCAATCGGTCACAAAGGTCACCCAGAAAGCCGTGGCGAGGCCGACATCCAGCTTGGTCCACGCCTTGGGGTCCAACTGGAGGGCAGGGGGTACCTGATCGCCCAGCGACTGCTTTAGGAGGCCTGCTGGTTCAGCGGGCCCTTCGGCATGCGGCGCAGGCCCCTGTCCTGCAGACACCTGACGGGAGCCACCGCTGGGCGGGCCGAGGTCCCCGGAGGTATCGCCACCCAGGGCTTCCCCGCTCTCAACCACCAGGGCCGACCCCGGCGAGCTGGGCTCGTCCAGTCGAACCGCTGGGGCCGCCATCGTCGCCGCAGGGAGGGCAGGCAGGGTGGCGGTGGCCAAGCCCAGGGCCAGGGTCACGGATGAAAGGTTTGTGCCCGCCCGGTGGGATGAGGCTCGGGGCTGGGCTGGAAGGATCGAGCAGGAGGCCGTCTGAAGCATGGGTTCCCTTTGCTTGAGTCGCTTTGGAAGGGCTGCTGCTGTGGGGTTCAGGACGCAGGCAGGCAAGAGCCCTGGGAGCGCTTGGCTCCCGCGTTCGGGCTGGTGTCCAGGCAGGCCACTCCCAGGCCTCCGAGATCAGAGGTCCAGAGCACTTGTTCCTGCGCTTGCTGGGGTTGGCGGGAGGCGAATCTTGTCTTTCTCCAACCTAAGTTCCAGCGCAACCCTTGTCTATACGCTTGATTCCATAGGCAGTTTTATACCAGTGGCGCCGCAACGCCTTCGGGAAGCGCCGCCCCTTTCCAACAACAAAGACAGAAACCATGGCTCCGACCCATCGGAACCCGAGGAACCATGGCCGCTGAGTTGAGACAGCCCAGTGGCAGGGCTCAGACCAGCGTCCGCTCAGGCTTGAATGTGAATTACCATGAACAACGAATCTAGACAGGCATTCGGACCAAGCAGGTCTGGCCACCAGGAGACAGGCATGCGACGGATTTTGATGGCCCTGGGGATGACTGCCGTGGTGCTGTCCGCCCAGGCCCCACCCCCCTACACCCGCACCCTCGAGACCTACACCGTGCCGGATGTGGTCCTGGTCAACCAGGACGGGGCCAA
>CAIRQL010000271.1 GCA_903880675.1 uncultured Holophagaceae bacterium
CACCTCCTGCCCGCCGGTTCCTGGCTGGCCGGGCCCCACGCCATCTTCTTCGTGGCGAAGATCATCTTCCTGCTCTTCACCTACATCTGGGTCCGCGGCACCATCCCCCGCTACCGGTACGACCAGGTCATGACCGTGGCCTGGAAGTACCTGATCCCCATGGCGCTGTTCAACCTGCTGCTGGCGGCCCTCGTCCGCTGCGCCGTCTAAGGGGCCGCCCATGCACAAGTACCTTCGGACCCTCATCCCCTTTGACATCGCCAAGGGCCTGTCCATCACGGGCAAGCACTTCTGCAAGGTCTTCTTCACCGCCAACCGCCGGAAGGTCCCCTTCCACATCACGTCCGAGTACCCGGAGGTGGTGGCCAAGGTCCAGCCCCGCTACCGCGGCCGCCTCACCCTGCTGAAGGACGAGCAGGGCGAGATCAAGTGCGTCTGCTGCATGGCCTGCGAGAAGATCTGCCCCACCTCGGTCATCACCATCGAGAAGGGCAAGAAGGAGGGGCGCAAGATGCCCTATCCCGTGCGCTACGACTTCGAGATGGAGCGCTGCATCTTCTGCGAGTTCTGCGTGGAGAGCTGCGGCTTCGACTCCATCATCCTGAACCACCAGTTCGAGCTGGCCACCTACAACCGGGAGGACTTCTCCATTGGCATGGAGGGGTTGGGCCAGAACATGTTCGAGCCATCCCCCGTCGGCAAGTTCAGCGTGGCCGAAGACTGACCCTTTTTCGCAGATTGCCGAGGACGCCCCATGGAACATTTCATCGAAACGATCGGCCGGAACATGTTCGCCATCTTTGGCGTCATGGCCCTTGCCGGCGCCGCGATCATGGTTGCTTCCAGGAGCGCCGTGCACAGCGTGCTGGGCTTCCTCTTCGCCATGCTCTGCATGGCCGGCTGCTACCTCTCCCTTCAGGCTGAGTTCCTGGGCATGGCCCAGATCCTGGTCTATGCGGGCGGCATTGTGGTCCTCTTCCTCTTCGTCGTCATGCTGGTGGAGCTGACCAAGCACCAGGGCGGCGACATCTTCCACCTCCAGTCCCGGTACGCCGTGGTGACCGTCCTCCTCGGCGCCGCCGCCTTTGCCGCCGTCTTCCGCAAGACCCTGTTCGGCGCGGCCTCCAAAGAGGCCCTGGTGCTCCGGGCCGATCTGGCCCAGGGGCTGGATGTGGCCACCCACAACGCCCAGGCCGTGAGCCGCGGACTGTTCGCGGACTACCTGCTGCCCTTCGAGATCCTCAGCGTGATCCTGCTGGTCGCCCTGGTGGGCGCGGTGGTGCTGGCTAAGACGGAGCGGGTGTGATGGTCAACCTCAACGCGGTCCTCCTCATCTCCTTCCTGCTGTTCTCCATCGGCGTCATCGGCGTGCTGATTCGGCGCAACGCCCTGGTGATCCTCATGTGCGTCGAGCTGATGCTCAATGCCGCCAACCTGAACTTCATCGCCTTTGCCCGCCACAGCGGGTCCGTCTCCGGTCAGGCCTTCGCCCTGCTGCTCATGGGCTTCGCCGCCGCTGAGGTGGCTGTGGGTCTGGCGCTGGTGGTGGCCCTCTACCGCAAGCGCGACACCGTCCAGGTGGACGACATCAACCTGCTGAAGGGATGACGACGATCATGACTGCCGACATGACCCTTGTGCACGCCGCGACGACCGCCGCCTCCCAGCCGAGCACGCTGCTCTGGCTGATCCCCTTCCTGCCCCTCTTCGGGTTCCTGGCCAACGGCCTCTCCGGCCGCAAGCTCAAGAACACCGCCGTGGTGGACCTCTTCGCACTGGGCTCCGTGGGCGCCTCCTTCCTGCTCACCGTCTGGCACTTCTATCAGCTGACGGGGCTGCCCCACGACGGCCGCTCCCTCCACCAGAGCCTCTGGACCTGGTTCAGTGCCGGCGGAGCGCAGGTCCTGGGTGGGCTGAGCACCGCCAAGATCGAGTGGGCCTACAAGTTCGACGTCCTCAGCGGCTGCATGGCCCTGCTGGTGTCCGGCGCCGGCTTCCTGATCCATCTCTTCAGCACGGGGTACATGGCCGAGGAGCGCAATGACGGGCGCTACTACCGGTTCATGGCCTACCTGAACCTCTTCGTGTTCAGCATGCTGAATCTGGTTCTGGGCGCCAACATCATGATGATGTTCCTGGGCTGGGAGGGTGTGGGTCTCTGCTCCTACCTGCTCATCGGCTTCTACTTCGAGAAGGAGTTTGCGGCGGCGGCGGGCAAGAAGGCCTTCGTCACCAACCGCATCGGCGACTTCGGCTTCATGATCGGGTTCTTCCTGATCTTCCAGATCTTTGGCAGCCTCGACTACGACACCCTGATGGGCTCCGTCCGGGAAGTGGCCAACCTGAAGGCCATCACCCTCTACGGCCACACGGCCGCCCCCACCTGGTGGTTCAACCTCATCGGCTGCTGCCTGTTCGTGGGCGCCATGGGCAAGTCGGCCCAGATC
This sequence comes from uncultured Holophagaceae bacterium, assembly GCA_903880675.1. GTDB lineage: Bacteria > Acidobacteriota > Holophagae > Holophagales > Holophagaceae > Geothrix. Next base: position 2,448 of record CAIRQL010000271.1, read on the forward strand.
CCCCTGTACGTCTGGCTCCCGGACGCCATGGCGGGTCCCACGCCGGTCTCTGCCTTGATCCACGCGGCCACCATGGTGACCAGCGGCCTGTACATGATCACGCGGATGAACTTCATCTATGTGAACGCCCCCACGGCCCTGGCTGTGGTGCTGGCCTTCGGTGCATTGACGGCCTTCGTGGCGGCCACCATGGGCCTGGCCCAGTACGACATCAAGAAGGTGCTGGCCTACTCCACCGTGTCCCAGCTGGGCTTCATGTTCATGGGCATGGGCGCCGGGGCCTTCAGCGCCGGCATGTTCCATGTCTTCACCCACGCCTTCTTCAAGGCCAGCCTCTTCCTCGGGTCCGGTGCGGTCATCGCCGCCTGCCACCACGAGCAGGACATGCGCAACATGGGCGGCCTCAAGAAGCTCATGCCCATCACGGCCATGAGCATGATCCTGGCCACCTTCGCCATCGCCGGCATCTTCCCCTTCTCGGGCTTCTTCTCCAAGGATGAGATCCTCTGGAAGGTCTTCGAGGGCTGGTACCAGCACGGCCACTACACGGGCCCCACCCTGAACCTGGTGGCCTGGATCCTCGGCATGCTGGGCGCCTTCTGCACCGCCTTCTACATGACCCGCCTCATCGCCATGACCTTCTACGGCGAGTACCGCGGGGCCGGCCACGATCCCCACGGCCTGAGCGTGCCCTCCGAGGCCCACGGCCACGATGACCATGCGGCGGATGCCCACGGCCACGACGCGCATGATGCGCATGATGCGCATGGCGCTCATGCCGCACCGGCCCACGCCCATGATGCCCACGCCCACGACAGCCATGACAGCCATGGCCCCACCGAGGTCTCCTGGCGCATGTGGCTGCCGGTCTCCATCCTGGCGGGCCTTGCCGTCGTCGGTGGCTTCCTCAACTACCCCGAAAGCCTGCACCGCATCCTGCCCATCGTTCCCGCCGACATCTTCGGCAAGTGGCTGGAGCCCCTGCTCTATCAGGTCGCCCCCGTTCACCACGGCGAGCACATCCCGCCGGCCATGGAGTACGGGCTCATGGCCTGGGCCACCCTGGTCTGGGCTCCGGGCGCCATGCTGCTGGCCTGGTACATCTACAAGATCGACCCCACCTGGAGCCGGGCCAAGGCCTTTGTGGCCCGCTTCCCCAACCTCTACCGCTGGTGCAACGCCAAGTACTTCGTGGACGAGTTCTACGACGCGGCGATCATCGAGCCCCTCAAGCGCTTCTCCGCCCAGCTCTGGAGCTTTGATACCTGGGTGGTGGACGGCATGGTCAACGGGGCTGCCCGGGTGACCCTCATCTGGGCCGCCGCCATGAACTGGGCCGACGAGTACATCGTGGACGGCCTGGTGGATCTCACCGAGTACATCGTCCAGGAGACCAGCGGGATCTTCCGCAGCCTCCAGAGTGGCCGGGTCCAGCACTACGCCTTCGTGATGTTCATCGGCTTCCTCGTCTTCGCCTTCTGGAAATTCATCGCCTAGCCCTTATTTGGTTGGAGTCCCCATGTTCACCGCAAACACGACACTGATGCTGGTGGCGACCTTTCTACCCCTTGTGGGCGGTCTGGTCCTGCTCCTGGTACCCAAGGAGCAGCGCCGGGTCTTTGAGATCGGCTCCCTCGTGGTCATGATCGCCAGCCTCCTGCTGAGCCTCCCGTTCTGGTTCGGCTACGACCGGGCCAGCGATGCGGTCCAGTGGGCCGGGGCCTGGAGCTGGATCCCGGCGCTCGGGGTCAAGTTCAGCGTCGGCATGGACGGCATCAGCCTCCTGCTCTGGCTGCTGACCACCTTCATCGGCCCCATCGCGGTGGCCTGCTCCTTCGGGTCCATCGAGGAGCGGCACAAGGAGTACTACCTCTGGCTGCTGGTGCTCCAGACCGCCATGCTGGGCGTCTTCATCACCCAGGACATGTTCCTCTTCTACCTCTTCTGGGAAGTGATGCTGGTCCCCATGTACTTCCTCATCGGCATCTGGGGCGGCCCCCAGAAGCTGTATGCGGCCATCAAGCTCTTCCTCTACACCCTGGC
>CAIRQL010000272.1 GCA_903880675.1 uncultured Holophagaceae bacterium
CCCCATCGGCGACTGCCTCTACCTGCTGCCACCCCTCAACACCCCCCCCGCCCGCCTGGCCGAAGCGGCCGAGACCCTGCTGCAGCTGCTGGACGCCTGAGGCCCAGGCTCCCCTCCGGGTGTAGACTGCCCCCTCTCCCCCGAGGTGCCCATGCGTCGAAGCCTGCTCCTGACCCTCGCCTGCCTGCTGGGCGCCCTGCCCCTGACCGCCCAGGCCGCGCCGCCGACGGTGCGCACCTACTTTGCAGACACCTCAAAGCTGAAGGAGGGCGGGGTGAAGCTCATCCCCATCCAGACCCCCAAGGGTCCCTTCAAGGTCTGGACCAAGCGCTTCGGCAGCAATCCCCGCATCAAGGTGCTGCTGCTGCACGGCGGCCCCGGGGGCAGCCACGAGGCCTTTGAGTCCTTTGAGGGCTTCCTGCCCGCCGAGGGCATCGAGTTCATCTACTACGACCAGCTGGGCTCGGGCAACTCGGACCAGCCCAAGGACAAGGACCTGTGGACCACCGCCCGGTTTGTGGAAGAGGTGGAGCAGGTGCGCCTCGCCCTGGGCCTCAACAAGAACAACTTCTACCTGCTGGGCCACTCCTGGGGGGGCATCCTGGCGGCGGAATACGCGCTGAAGTACGGTGCGAACCTCAAGGGCCTGGTCATCTCGAACATGATGATGAGCATCCCGGACTACAACCGCTACGCGGAGCAGGTGCTGGCCAAGCAGATGGACCCGGCGGTGGTGAAGGAGATCAAGGCCCTGGAGGCGGCAGGCAAGTACGAGGACCCCCGCTACTTCGAGCTGCTGCTGCCGAACTTCTACAACAAGCACCTGTGCCGCCTGCCCCAGTGGCCTGACGCCATCAACCGCATGTTCGGGCGCCTCAACAAGGACATCTACGTGCTCATGCAGGGGCCCAGCGAGTTCGGCGCCTCGGGTCGCCTGGAGCAGTGGGACCGCAAGGCCGACCTGCCCAAGCTGGCCATGCCCACCCTGGTCATCGCCGCGGCCCACGACACCATGGAGCCCGCCCACATGCAGTGGGTGTCCAAGCAGGTGCAGCACGGCAGCTACCTGCTCTGCCCCGACGGCAGCCACTGCGCCATGTGGGATGACCAGAGCCACTACTTCCCGGGCCTGCTGGCGTGGCTGAAGGGCACCGACGGTGGCCGCAAGACCGTCCGCCTGGCCCCCCGCTGACCCCCTCTCCCTGAGCCCTGATGGCCCGCCTCCGCTTCGGTCTCATGACCCTCCTGCTGGTGAACGCCATCTGGCGCTTCACCTGGGGCGGGGCCTGGATGTGGGCCCCTCTGGTCATCAGCGGGGGTGTGGTGGCCCTCTTCGATGCCATTGGCCCCGACGAGACCTCGGACCTGTCCCGGCTCGGCGCTGGGGTCTTCAACGCCTGGCTGTTCCTCACCCTGCCGCTGCTGCTGGTCATGCACACCGTGCTCTGGTGGCTGGCGGGTACCGGCGATGCCCTGGGCCTGGGCGCCTGGCTGCTGCGGCACGGTGGCCCGGACCTGGCCGCCGCCCGCGCCGCCACCGGGCCCTGGGGCTGGCTGGGGGCCGTGCTGAGCTGCGGCTTCATCACCGCCTCCGCCGGCACCACGGTGGGCCATGAGCTGGTCCACCGCACCCGCCAGCCCCGCCATCAGGTGTGGGGACGCTGGCTGCTGAGCCTCACCTTCGATGCCAGCTTTGCCATCGAGCATGTCTACGGCCACCACGCCCGGGTCTCGACCTTCGAGGACCCCGCCTCCGCCCGGCGCGGCGAGGGGGTCTACGGGTTCATCCTCCGCTCCACCCTGGGGCAGCTGCGCAGCGCTTGGCGCCTCGAGTCGGGCCGCCTCGCCCGGAAGGGCCAGGGGACCTGGACGGTCCACAACCGCTTCCTGCGGGGCTGGCTGTTCTCGGCGGCCTGGCTGGCCTGGGCCGGGACCCTCGGTGGTGGGCGGGCGGTGGCCTTCCTGGTGGCCTCGGGCCTCTGGGGCAAGGCCATCCTCGAGGTCGTCAACTTCATCGAGCACTACGGCCTGATCCGCCTCCCCGGCAGCCGCATCGACCCCCGGCACAGCTGGAACAGCAACGCCTGGATGAGCAGCACGGTGCTCTACCACCTCACCCGCCACAGCGACCACCACGCCGAGGGGGGCAAGCCCTTCTGGCGTCTTCAGCCCATGCCGGAAGCCCCCAGCCTGCCGGCGGGCTACATGGCCATGCTGGTGGTGGCCCTTTTCCCCCCCTGGCACGAGGCAGTGATGCGACCGCGCCTGGCCGCCTGGGATGCCCAGCACGCAGAGGCAGCGGAGCGCACCCTGGCCGAGGCCGAGAACCGACGTGTCGGGTGGGCTCAGACGTAGAGATCGATCAGCCCCGTGGGCGTGGTGGGGGCTGCTTCCTGGGCCTTGGCCTCGGAGGCCTCCGGCTTCTTCGGCTGGGGGTTGCGGATGGCGTAGGCCTGGATCTCCGCTGTCGTCACCTTGCCGTCGCCGTTCAGGTCCCGGGGATCCGTGCTGAGGGGGGCGTTGCTGTTTACCGCACTGACGCTGCCAACGGCCATGGAGCCCTCCCTGGGGTCTCATCGGCACGGAAGGGCGATCCCTTGAGGGGTCCGGGCCCCTCTACTCTGCGGCGCCCTGGGTGTCGCCTGCGGCCCCGCCGCGGTGGTGTACCACCCGCTGCTGGTAGGGGATCTCGATGTCGGCGGCGCGGAAGGCCAGGAGGATGCGGCGGCGCAGCTCCCGGGCCACATCCCACTGGGCGCCAGGGGCCGACTTGGTGAGGGTCCGGATCTTGTAGCCGCTCTCCCCGAAAGAATCCACGCCCTTCACTTCCATGGGCTCCAGGACCAGGTCCGGCCGCTCCTCGTAGAGGCGGAGGCCCACCTCGCGGAGCACCTCGAAGGCCCGGTCGGGATCGGTGCCGAAGCCCACCTCCACCTCCACCAGGGCCCGGGCGAAGTCCTTGGAGAGCACCACCACCCGCGAGATGGACCCGTTGGGAATGTAGTGAGCGCGGCCCTCGGGGTCCCGCAGCTGGGTGATGCGCAGGGTCATGCGCTCCACCGTGCCCACGTGTTTGTCGTCCACGCTGACGATGTCACCCACCCCGAACTGGTTCTCCAGCAGCAGGAAGAACCCGCTGATGATGTCCTTCACCAGGCTCTGGGCACCAAAGCCCAGGGCCACACCGGCCACGCCGGCCCCCGCCACCAGGGGGCCGATGTTCACGCCGAACTCCTGCAGGGTCATGAGCAGGAAGAAGGCAATCACCAGCACCCGTGCGGCGTTGCTGAGGACGGAGCCCAGGGTCTCGGCCCGGCGCTCGGCGTCGGAGGTGACATCGTCGTTGCCGTCGTCCACGGCCCGGCGCACGGCGCGGGTCACCAGGTTCACCGCAGCCAGGATCGCGAGGCTGGCCAGGGCCACCAGCACCAGGTGCCAGATGCGGGACCAGCCGGCCCGGCCCAGCCAGCCGAGGAAGCCCCGGGCCTCTGTCATGGGTTGCAGGGTGACAAAGAAGGTGGCCAGACAGGTCATGGAGTTCTCCGCATCCAGCCTAGCAACTTCCAGGGGAGCCCCTGTGGAAGGGTCAGGAATTCCTGAAGTTGCCTCGAATTTTAACCATGTTTTCATCAACCCACCCGTGGATCCGATAGGATAAAACCCCCATTCCCCCGAGGTGCCTTTGAGTGCTTGGACCCCCACGGTCTTTCTGGACCCTGCGAGCCGCGAGCCGGTCTACCTCCAGATCGCCCATGCCCTCATGCACGAGATCCACCGGGGCCGCCTCAAGCCCGGCGATGGCTTGCCGGGCTACCGCTCCCTGGCCGCCCAGCTGGGCGTCAATCGAAACACCGTGATGGCGGCCTTTCGCGAGCTGCAGGCGGAGGGCTGGGTGGTGTCGGCCCCAGGCGAGGGCAGCGTCGTAGCGGACCGGCCGCCCACCCGTGTGCCCGGCGAGCAGGCCCCGGCCATGCCCATGGGCTTCGACCTCGGCATCGAAGGCCTCCCGGTGGCCCAGAAGGAGCGGGCGGACCTGCTGAAGGTGGCCAGCGGCATTCCCGATCCCCGCCTCATTCCGGGGGCGGCCCTGGCCCGGGCCTACCGGCGGGCCCTGACCCTCAACCGGCAGAACGCACTGAGCCTGGAAGACCCCCAGGGCCACCCCAAGCTCCGCGAGGCCCTGGCCAACATGCTGGCGGGCACCCGGGGCATCCCCGCCGCCCCGGACCGCATCCTCATCACCCGGGGCAGCCAGATGGCCAGCTTCCTGGTGGCCGAGGCCCTCTGCCGACCCGGCGACACCGTGGCCGTGGAGGACCTGGGGGACCGGCGCATCTGGGAGGTCATCGCCAAAACCGGCGCCCGGTGCCTGCCGCTGCCCGTGGATGCCGGGGGACTCTGCCTGGACGCCCTGGAGGCCCTGTTGGCGGAAGGCCCTCTCCGCGCCGTCCTGGTCACCCCTCAGCGCCAGTACCCCACCCTGGCGGTGCTGGCCCCGGAGCGCCGCGCCCGCCTCCTGGCGCTGGCCGCCCAGCATCGCTTTGCCGTGCTGGAGCTGGACCAGGAGTCCGAGTTCCAGTTCGAGGGCCGGGCCAATGCCCCGCTGGCTGCGGACGATGCCGCCGGCGTGGTGATCCACGTGGGCACCCTCAGCAAGATCTTCAGCCCGGGCCTCCGCCTGGGCTTTGTCCACGGCCCCCTGCCCCTCATCGCCCGGATGCGGGACCTGCGCCTGGCCTTCGACCGCCAGGGCGACATGGTGCTGGAGCGGGCCATGGCGGACCTCATGGAGGATGGCGAGGTGGCCCGCCACCTCAACCGCATGCACGTGGTCTACCGCCGCCGCCGGGATGTCCTGTGCGCCGCCCTGCTCCGGGAGCTGGGCGACCGCATCCAGGTCGAGGCCCCCCAGGGCGGCCTGGCCCTCTGGGTGCGGGTCCACAGCGACCTCGATGTGGACGCCTGGGCCGCCCGGGCCCTGGCCCAAGGTGTGGCCTTCCAGCCGGGCCGCCAGTTCGCCTTTGAGGGCGGGCAGGTCCAGGGCTTCCGCATGGGCTTTGCCAACTACGCCGAGCCCGAGCTGGAGGAAGTGGCGCTCCGCATGCGCCTGGCCCTGCCGGGGGCCCCATGACTCTGCTGCTGCCCCCCCTGGATGGCCGGCTGGAGCTGAAGGGGCTCCTGGGCGAGGGCGGCATGGGCCAGGTCCACCGCGCCTGGGATGGGGGCCTGGAGCGGGCCGTGGCTGTCAAGTTCGTGCGCGGGTCCGACCCCAGGGAGGCCGAGCGCCTGCTCCTGGAGGCGCGCCTCCAGGCCCGGGTGGAGCACCCCCATGTGGTGCGCGTCCACGAGGTAGGCACCCTGGGCGGGCGGCCCTGCATCGTCATGCAGCTGGTGGAGGGGGGCACCCTGGGGGAGCTACCCCCGGACGCGCCCCTGGCGCTGCGGGTGGAGCTGCTGCGGCAGGCTGCCCTGGGCCTCCATGCGGCCCACCGGCAGGGCCTCATCCACCGGGATGTGAAGCCCGGCAACATCCTGGTGGACACCCCGCCGAACGGCGAGCCCCGTGCCCTGGTCTCGGACTTCGGCCTGGCCCGGGATGAGGACGGCGGCCTCACGCGCACGGGGCTACCCGCCGGCACCTTCGACTACATGGCGCCCGAGGTGCTGCTGGGTGGCGGCCCCGTGGACTTCCGCGCCGATGTCTACGCCCTGGGGGCCACGGCCTACGCCACCCTGGCGGGCCGCCCGCCCTTCCGGGACGAGACGGCCTGGCAGCCCGGCCATGCCCCCTCCGCCGTCAACACCCAGATCGTGGGGGGACCGGGCCTGCTACGCCGCATCCTGGAAGAGGAGCCCACGCCCCTGGCGGACATTCCCGAGGACCTGCGGACCATCATCGCCAAGGCCATGGAGAAGGGCGCCACCGATCGCTACGCCAGTGCCGAGGCCTTCGCCGAGGACCTGGGCCGCTTCACCCGGGGCGAGGCGATCCTGGCCCACCGCACCTCCCGCCTGGAGTGGTTCATTCGATGGAGCCGCCGCAACCCGGCCCTGGCCCGCACCCTGGGGGCCGCCCTGCTCCTGGTGGTGCTGGGTCTGGGCTTCGGCATCTGGACCACCCGGCGCGCCGCCCGCCAGTCCCTGGAGGCCGCCCGGCTGGGAGCCGAGGCCGCCGCCATGGAGGAGCTGGTCCGCTCCGAGCACCTCCTCCCGCCCCACGACCTGCGCCCCGCCTACGCCCGGCTGCGGGCCATGCTGGCGGACATCCCGGCCCACTCGTCCTACGCCCCGGGACCGGCGGCCTTCGTGCTGGGGCGGGGCCTGCAGCTGCTGGGCCGCACCGAGGAGGCCCGGCAGGCCCTGGCCCGGGCCTGGGACCTGGGCTTCCGCACCCCCATCGCCGCCCGCGCCCTGGGCGAAGCCGAGGGCCAGCGCTACGCCGAGGAGATGGCCCTCCTGCCCCGCATGGACGACCCGGCCCTGCGCCAGGCCCGGGTGAAGGCCCTCCAGACCCGCTTCCGGGATCCCGCTCTGGCCCGCCTGCGGGCCGCCCTGCCGGGGAATGCAGCGGCCTACCCGCTGCTGGCGGCCCGCATGGCCCTGGTGGAGGACCGCCTCCAGGAGGCCGCCGAGCTGGCCGCCGCCGCCGGGCTGGCCCCGGACCGGGCGGCGGAGGCCGCGGGCATCGAGGGCCAGGCCCGGCTCGCCATGGGCATCGCCACCTTTGAGAAAGGGGACCTGCCGGTGGCGGCCGAAGCCTTGAAGGCCGCCGCCCAGGCCTTCCGCCGGGCCGCCGCCATCGCCCGCAGTGCCCAGGAGCCCCGGCTACTCCTGGCGAAAACGGAGCTCCGTCTGGCCAAGGCCGCCATGCTCCAGAAGGGGCCCGACCTGGGCCAGTTTGCCGGCGTGCAGGTCGCCCTGGGCGAAGCCGAGGTGCTCCTCCCGGACTCTCCAGAGCTGCTCACCGCCCGCTCCGAGTACGAGTCGGACCGCAGCCGGGTGCTGCGCATGCTGGGCCAGGATGCGACCCCCGCCCTGGAAGCAGCCCTGGATCTGGCCCGCCGGGCCGCCGTCGGCGCACCGGATCCCCGCCAGCCCCTGGAGCGCCTGGCCTGGGCCTGCCTCAATGCCAGCGATCCCCTGGTGGACGGCGGCACCCAGGATCCAGGGCCCCTCTGGGCCGAGGGCCTGGCCGCCGCTGGCCGGGCCCGGGCCCTATCCCCGGAGTCCAGCGGCCCCCTGACCCTGGAGACCCAGATGCTGCTCCGGCGCTCTGACCGGGACAGCGAGCGGGGCGGCAACGGCCTGGCGGATGCGGAGCGGGCCACTGAGAACGCCCGGCGCCTCATCGAGATCGGTGACCGCCCCGTGCTGGCCCGCAGCCTCGCGTCCCAGGCGCTCCGCTCCCTGGGGCTGTGCCGCCTCCAGACCGGCGGCGACCCTGCTCGCGAGTTCGCCGAGGCGGTGGTCATGGCCCAGGAGGTCATCCGCCAGTCCGCTGCCAACACCTCCTCCCTGGCCTGGGGCGTCTTCATCGCCGCCGCCCAGGTGGAGGCTGACTTGGCAGAGGGGCGGGTGCCGGGCGCGGCCCTCGCCACGGGTACCGGGTGGGCGGAGAGCCTGCTGGCAGCCCAACCCGGCAACCTCATGGTGTCTGCCCAAGTGGGCGAGTGGACCCTGTGGCGGGCCCGGGCCGAGGCCCTGGCGGGCCGGGACCCAGGCCCACTGCTGACCCGGGCCGAGCGGCTCCTGCTCGCCCCAGCCCGGGCCGGCAATGTCACACCCCTGGCCTGGCAGCGCCTGGCGGAGGCGGCCCTGGAGCGGGCGGCCTGGGCCCGCTCCCACAAGGGCAATCCGCTGCGTTTCCTCAAGGAGGCGCAGGAACACGCCCGGCACCTCCAGAAGGGGGATCCCGAATCTTGCGAAGGCCCGCTGCTGGAGGCCCGCGCCCTCCTGGCTCAGGGCCAGCGGGACCGGGCCCTGCCCCCAGCCGAGCGGGCCGTGGCGCTGAATCCCCGGAGCGCCTCCGCCTGGCTCACCCTGGCCCAGGTCCAGGACGCCGCTGGCCAGAAGGGCGCAGCCCGCACCGCCGCCGAGCGGGCCCGAGCCCTCCTGCCCCGCCTGGCGGGCCTGAAAGAGCTCCGCAGCCACCTCGGGCCCTGATCCCCGACCCCTGATGCCTGCCTTCCCCCACCAAGCCGCATCCTGACCGAGGATTTCCATGAGCCTGCTGCTGCCTCCCCTGGATGGACGGATCGAGGTGAAGGGCCTCCTGGGGGAGGGCGGCATGGGCCAGGTCTTCCGGGCCTGGGACCAGTCCCTGCAGCGGGCGGTGGCGGTCAAGTTCGTGCGGGGCTCCGATCCCCGCGAGGCCGAGCGCCTCCTCCTGGAAGCCCGTCTCCAGGCCCGGGTGGAGCACCCCCATGTGGTCCGCGTCCACGAGGTGGGCACCCTGGAGGGCCGCCCCTGCATCGTCCTGCAGCTGGTGGAGGGCGGCACCCTGGCGGACCTCCCCTCCGACACGCCCCAGGCTGTGCGGGTTGAGCTGCTCCGTCAGGCGGCCCTGGGCCTCCATGCCGCCCATCTCCAGGGACTCATCCACCGGGACATGAAGCCCGGCAATGTGCTCACCGAGGCCGGCGAGGACGGCACCTTGCGCGCCCTGGTGTCGGACTTCGGCCTGGCCCGGGACGAGGATGGGGGCCTCACCCGCTCGGGTCTGCCGGCGGGAACCTTGGACTTCATGGCGCCGGAGGTCCTACTGGGGGCCGGCCCCGTGGACTTCCGGGTGGATGTCTACGCCCTGGGGGCCACCGCCTATGCCCTGCTGTCGGGTCAGCTGCCCTTCCGGACCACCGCCACCCAGGCCCCGGCCACGCCCGGGTCCGCCCAGGCCACAGGCCAGGCCGATGGCACCCGCCTCCTCCGCCGCATCCTGGAGGAGGATCCGGCGCCCCTGGTGACCGTGCCGCCGGATCTCCGACTCATCGTGGCCAAGGCCATGGAGAAGACCCCGGCGGACCGCTACGCCAGCGCCGAGGCCTTCGGCGAGGACCTGGCCCGGTACCAGCGGGGCGAGCCCATCCTGGCCGAGCGCCTGCCCCCCTTCGACCGCCTGCTCCGGTGGGGGCGCCGCAATCCCACCGCCGCCCGGGCCTCCGTGAGCGCCCTGCTCACCGTGGTCCTGGGTCTGGGCTTCGGCTTCTGGACCACCCGCCGCGCCGCCCGCCAGAACCTGGAAGCGGCCCGCCTGGGGGCCCTGGCCGAGGCCATGGAGGCCCGGGTGCGGCAGGAACAGCTGTCACCTCCCCACGACCTGACCCCGGTGCGCAGCCAAGTACGGTCCCATGCGGCGCGCCTGGAGGCCGCCGCCGGGGAGGGTGGCCCGGCCGCCTTCGCCCGGGGCCGCGCCCTGGAGCTGCTGGGGGACTGGACCCGCTCTCGGGTGGCCTTCCAGCGAGCCTGGGACACGGGCTTCCGCAACCCCCAGGCCGCCGACTCCCTGGGACTGGCCCTCATCCGCATCTACGACCAGGACCTGCGGCGGGGCCGAGCCACCCTGGCCCCCGAGGCCCTCAAGGCCCTGCAAGCCCACCTGGACCGCAGCCTCCATGACCCCGCCCTGGCCCTCCTGGCCCAGGGGGATCCTGCCGGCTGGCGCGGGCCCTGGGCCCGGGCCATCCACGCCACCCTCCACCGCCAGTTCGACGCGGCCCGCCAGGAGGCCCGCACCATCCGTCAGCGGGATCCCCAGCGCTACGAGGCCTGGACCCTCGAGGGCGAGATCTGGAACGCCGAAGCCCACCGCCGGGCCGAGGAGGGCAAGGACGCCGAGGCCCGTGCTGCCCTGGAGCAGGCCCAGCAGTGCCTGGACCAGGCTCTGGCCTGGGGCCGCAGCGACCAGCGCCCCCTGGAGGCCCTCGCCCGCCTGCACATCCAGCGGGCCGCCCTGCAGGTCAACGCCGGGGCCGACACCGTCGCCGAGACCGCGTCCGCCGGGCAGTGGATCGAGCGCGCCATGGCCCTCACCCCGGACAACCCGGAACTCTTGGCCCAGAAGGCAGCCAGCCTCTACCAGCAGGCCCTCAGCCCGCAGCCCACGGCGTGGCCCGTCCGCGGCAGGCTCTGCGAGCAGGCCATCCAATTCCTGGATCAGGCCGCTGCCCTGCGGCCGGGGACCCCTTCGTTCCTCACCTCACTGACGGAGATGTGGGGCTCCCTGGCCCTGGTGCAGATCAACCAGGGCCAGTCGGCCCGCACCGCCGTGGAGCGAGGTCTGGCGAGGATTCGCGAGGCCGAGGCCCTCACGCCGGAGGATCCCGGCGTCCCTCGCCTGGACCTGTTCCTGCGCACCCGGGAGTACCAGGTCCTGCGGGCGGAGGGCAAGGATCCGGAGCCCGCCCTCCGCGCCGGCCTGGCCTCCGCAGCCCGGGCCCTGCAGCTGAATGCCGTCAACCCTGCTTCCGTCCAGACCTGGCGGATCACCCTGCAGATGGAGCTGGGCCGCGAGGCTTGGCGCCACAAGAAGGACCCGCGCCCGGAGCTGATGGGCGCCGCCGCCGATGTGGAGACCCTGCTGAAGCAGGCTCCCGACTCTCTCCCCATCCTTCAGAATGCCGCCAACTCGCTCTACATGGCCGCGGACCAGCTCACGGACCTGGATGGCGAGGTGGACCGCCTGACCGCTCGGGCCGTGGAGCTGGCCGACCAGGGCCTGACCAAGGCCCCGGGCCACGAGGCCCTCCTCCGCCTCAAGGGGCAGATCCTCATGGTGCAGGCCTACTGGGCCTGCCTGCAGGACCGGGAGCCCGGCCGTCCTCTGGCCGAGGCCCGCCGCGTGCTCACCGCCGCCGCTGGCCAGGGCAAGGGCATGGTGGTCTTCAATGAGGTCCTCGCCGTACTGTCCCTGGTGGAGGCCCGCTGGGCCCTGCAGCAGGGGCGCTCGCCAGAAGCGGCCCTGAGTGATGTGGAGCGCCGCCTACAGCCCCTGCTGAAGAGCCCCAACGCCCAGCCGGGCGTGTACCAGAACCTGGCTCTGGCAGCCCTGGTGCGCGGCCAGTGGGCGCAGCGGAACAAGCTCCCCAGCCAGGAAAAAGTGAAAGTGGGGCAGGCCGCCATCACCCAGGCCATCCAGCAGGACCCGGGGGATCCCGGCCTCCGTGTGGTGCAGGCCCGCCTCCATGCCCTGGGTGGGGACAAGGCCTCTGGATTGCAGAGCCTGGAGGCAGCTCGTGGCCTCAATGCCCTGGTGGCCGGTGGCCCGGAATACCGCCGGGCCATGAAGGAACTGGGGCAAGGCTGAACCCGAGGGTCCGAGGTGGCCTAGCCGGTATTTTGAAAGCGCACCTGTGCAGTCACCCCCCTGGGGCCGAAGGTTGGGTATCGACGAACCACCCAACCCTCTCACCCCAAGGAGCTCCCATGACCCGCACCGCCGCCTCCCCCGCCACCCGCGCCTCCTTCGGCGCCTCCTCCTTCTTCGCCGTCCCCGTCCTGGCCCTCATGCTGGCCATGGGCGCCGAGACCCAGGCCACCCCCACCCTGGACACCCGCTCCACCGGCATGGACATCTCGTTCAGCCCCGCCGGCAGCAGCGCCTCCAACCCCGGCAGCACCGCCGCCTCCCTGGAAGCCCGGACCAGCGGCATGGACCTCAGCTTCTCCCCCTCCGACACCGTCGAAGGCCAGTCTGCTGCCCCCGCCACCCAGAGCGCCACCCTGGAGGCCGCAACCAGTGGCATGGACGTCTGGTTCACCGCTGCGGACTTCGCCCCGGCC
>CAIRQL010000273.1 GCA_903880675.1 uncultured Holophagaceae bacterium
AGGTAGGTGGAGACCACGGTCTTCATGTCGGCGGCGCCACGGCCCCAGAGGTAGTCGCCCTCGATGCGGGGCTCGAACTGGCTATCGTCGGGCTCCGGCGCCACCACATCGAAGTGGCCGCAGAGCATGGCGGGAGCCTTCTCCTCGCCGGGGAAGTAGGCCAGCACGGAGGGGAAGGGGCCCTCATCGAAGGTGCGGACGGGGACGCCGTGGTTGCGCAGGTAGTCGGCGATGAAGGTGGCGGCGCGGTGAATCTCCGGCAGGCGCTCCACGGGGCAGGCCGTGACGCTGGGGATGCGCACCAGGCGCTGGGATACGGCCAGCACCTCGGAGGCCTTGTCCGGGTACTCCGCGTCCACGAAGGTCTCGGGGCGGGGGCTGAAGCGGATGGGAGCCTGGGGGTCCATGTTGACCTCATCCCGGGCGTGCTCCACGAAGTCGAGGATCTTGCCCTCTTCCGCACCCAGGTCGGCGAGGTGGGCCGTGACGGCCTCGACATCGGTGCGCACCTGGTTCCGACGGGCTTCGGCCAGCTCCACCATGAGGTCCGACGGCACGATGTCCGAGGTGCCCAGGCGGGCCTTCAGCTGCTGGCGGATGCGCTCGGCGGTGCTGGGGGCGCCGTCGACCATGGCGCGCAGGGGCTGGAGGTCGTCCCACATGCCCAGGGCCTCGGCCATGGGGCGTAGCTGCGTGAGCGTCCAGTCCAGGAAGGTCCGCATGGCCACAGGCTTGGCGGTGAGGGGGTCCTCGATGACGGCTCGCAGGCCCTCCCGGGCGGCCAGGTCCTCGTTGCGCCGGGCGCGCTTGATGTCCTCGGCGTCGTAGCGGAAGCCCCGCGCGAAGTCGGGATCGGCGTAGAAGCGGAGCAGCAGGAGGTGCTTCAGCGTGAGGTTGGCGACATCCAGGGCCAGGTCGTGGCCGGGGTCATCGGTGCGGACTTCCACGCGGGCCATGGGCAGGTCGATGCGGGCGAAGAGGTTCTGGCGCTCGATCTGGGCGGCCATGTCTTCCACGTTGCGGGTCTCGCCGGCGGCGAAGAGGCCCCGGGCGTAGATGTCGTGCAGCTGATCGCTGGTGACCTGGATGAGGCGCTCCACCGGCTCGGCCTGGGAGCGGGCGCGGACGGGGATCCAGTTGTTGTTGCCGAAGCGGACGCCCCGACGCACCAGGTCGTAGGACAGGCGCAGGTAGTCCGGGTGGCTGCGGTTGAGGTCCGGCACATCCAGCGCCGGCGGGTTGGGGAAGGTGAGGTTCCGCACGGACTCAAAGGGCGTGAGGCGGATGACGGCCTCGCCGTTCTCCTCCGAGGCCTGGAGGGGCGTGCTGGCACTGGCGGCAATGAAGAGGGCCGCAAAGGCCCGCATAAGGCGGGTGCCCGTGATATAGACCTTGTTCTTGTAGTCGTCCAGGTGCGTGTCGCCGCGCTCGCCGGCTGGCAGGTGCATGAAGTCCCAGGCCAGCATGGGCTCGGGCAGGCTGAGGTTGGAGTGGGTGCCCGCCGTCGCCAGCTCCGTGCCGTACAGCTCAACGCAGCGCTGCAGGTAGCGGCGCTTGGCCAGGTGCCAGGACTCGGGCACGCAGTCGGGGCCGATCTTCGGCAACACCAGCAGGTTCCCGTGCCAGTAGTGGAGCGGTTCGCCGAAGGACTTGCCGGCCTTGGCCAGCGCATTGATCAGCGCCGCTTCCAGTAGCCGTCCCTCATACACCGCGCCCTTGGGTGTGTGGTAGGGCCGGGTGACCCACTCGATCATCCAGTGGAAGACCTCCAGCTGGTGGTACTCGCCGGTCCACGGAGAGAGCACCTTCGAACGCAGGTGATCCACGAAGGACATATGGTCAGGCCCCGTGCCCACCGTCAGCAGGGGACGGAACTGCGGGTCCACCAGGTTCCACTCCAGCTCCAGGCCGCACAGCCCGCCGCCGGGCCGGCTCTCCAGCGCCATGCGCCGGGCCAGCTGGAACTTCTCGACGAAGGCATTCAGGTTGTACACGGGGACTCCGGAACAGGCGGGGTACTGACTTGAACTACAGTGGTTTTTCATGTCTCGGGATCGGCGCAGCCGATCCCGAGAAGAAAACCGAATGGAGAGTGGCGGCAGGTGCGCCGCCTTGGTGGTGAGCTACTTTTTGAGGTCGTTCAACGCCCCGATGAGCCGCTCGGCGGCGCCTTGGGTGCGGGCCTGGGGGGTGGCGTAGGAGAAGCGGATCCAGTCGCCGCCGTAGGGGCTGAAGAACGCCCCCGGCACCACGGCCACGCCCACGTTCTCGGCGAGGTACTGGCCCATGGGCTCGGTGTCAGCCCAGCCCTTGGCCTGGATGGCATCGGCCACATTGATGAAGGCGTAGTAGCCCTGGCCGATGATGTGCGTGAGGCCCTGGTCCTTGAGGTAGGTGCGCAGCCAGGCGCGGCTCTCGCGGCAGGGGCCGATGATGGAGGCCGCAGCTTCCTGCAGGCCCTTCTCGTAGGCGGCCATGGCCACGGCCAGGCTGAAGAAGCTGGGGATGACGGTGTGCGAGGCCTGGGCCACGATCATCTTCACCACGGCCTCGGGGGCCAGCAGGTGGCAGTTGCGGATGTTGGAGCCACCCAGGCACTTGGTGATGCCGTCCAGGACCATGATGCGCTC
>CAIRQL010000274.1 GCA_903880675.1 uncultured Holophagaceae bacterium
CGGAAGCGCCGACGAGGGCCGTGAGGGCACTGTCCCCGACGGCGGTGTTGTACGTCGGGCCGCTGGATGTGACATCCATGGCCGCCAGGGCGCTTACACCGCCTGCGGAGTTGTATTTCGCTGGCAAGCCGAGGGCCAGCGCGGTGTTCCACGCGGCGCTTGTTCCGTCCGTAGCCAGGTATTTGCGGACATTGCCACTCTGGGAAGGCAGGCTGAAGGGAGTCGCCCAGGTCGGAACGCCACCGGCGAGCGTGAGCACCGTTCCGTTCGTGGAAGCCGCAAGTTTGGCCAGGGTGGTGGCGCCAGTGGCGTAGAGGATATCGCCTGCACTGTAACTGCTCAGCCCCGTGCCGCCGTAGCTCACACCAATGGAAGATCCATTCCAGGCCCCAGTGCCCACGGTACCCAGGGTGGTGATGGAGGTCTGGCCGGCATAGCCAGCATCGATGTCCACCGCAGGCGTAGTGGTCCCGGTCACGCTGATCCGGTTGGTGGTGCCGCTGACGCTGGTGACACCACCCGTGGCAGGGTCCGTCCAGGCGAGTGCGCCACCGCCGGTGGTGGAGAGCACCTGGCCGCTGGTGCCTGCCGCTTGGGGCAGGGTCAGGGAGTAGCTGGTCGGCGCAGCATGCGACTGCAGGCTGGTGTAGCCCGAGGTCGAACCGGCGAGGTAGAGGCCAGTCCAGGCGTTCGTGGCGGAGCCCAGGCTGGCAGTCTTGTTCTTGCCCGGCACGACTTCAGTTATCGGCGTGTCATATGCCCAGTTGCCAGGGCCACCCATGATCATTTGGTTTGCTTTGGTGGCTATTGCACCAGCGCCGATCGCGATCGAAGTGCTGAAACCTGAAGCCGAGGTCGCAAAACCAAGCAAGGTATTGTTGCTACCATTCCCCGTAATCCCTGCGTTGCGCCCGATGGCTGTGTTTCCACTACCCATCGTATTCTGGAGGGAATTTTGCCCCACAGCCGTGTTCTGATTGCCTCTTGTATTTGAAAGTGAAGCCTGTCCAATAGCAGTGTTACCATACAAATTGTCAGTAGTGGTAATCATCGCCCAATGGCCGATAGCTGTGTTTTGATATCCTGTGGTCAACGCTCTGCCAGCGAAGTTACCAACCGCGACATTACCGCCGCTTCCGCCCCCGGTTGTCTGGGCATACAAGGCTTCGTGTCCAATAGCAACGTTGTCAAATGAGGTCGTGATTTGATTCAGTGCTGATTCGCCGAATGCCGTATTGGCATAGGCCGTGGTTAGACCGGTGCCACCGGCCCCCATGGTATTAGTTCCCCCATTCGTGTTGGGGCGAGCCATGCCACCTGACGGATTCAACACGCTCAAGCTATCGGCCGCTGAACCCCAGGATTCAACGGTCCCATTGGTCCGCAGAACCTTGCCGCCATTGTTGAGTTGTGCTGGCAGGCTGAAACCGCCGGCGGCGGCCCAGGCCGGTGCGCCGGAGACCACAGTGAGCACCGTCCCATTGGCGCCAACGCTGGTGAGCCCCGTGCCACCGTTGGCCACGGCCACGGTGCCGGTGACATTGGCGGCGTTGCCGGTGATGTTGCCGCTGATATCGGCGCCAGGGATGGCCGACACGGCCGTCATGGCGCTGCTGCCGTTGCCCTTCACATAGCCTGTCAGGGTGGTGGCGCCCGTGCCGCCGTTGGCGACGGCCACCGTGCCGGTGACATTCGCGGCATTGCCGGTGATGTTGCCGCTGATGGTCGAGCCGGCGATGGTGGTGACACCGCCTGAGGTGTTGATGATGGCCGTGTTGTTGACCTTGAAGGCGCCGCTCACATTCACATCGCCCACCACCGATAGGCCTGCCTCGGTCATCCGCAGGGTCTCGGTGAAGGTGGTGCCGTCGGTGCGGTTGATGGTCCCGAAGGTCATGGCCGCCGTGGCTGGCACGAAGCTGCGCAGCTCACTGGCCTGGACGCCAAAGCCATAGCGGTCCTTGTGGCCAGAGCCGTCCACCTCATAGATGAGTACCTGCTGGGCGTTCAGGCTGCTGCCGAAGGAAAGCAGCGAGCTGGGGGCTGTGGTGCCGATGCCCACATTGCCGCCGGTGTAGGAGACGAGGCTGCCGCTGAGGCTCCAGGGGGAGAGGACCGGCGCATTCCAGGTGCCGTCCGCCCGCAGGAACTTGACGCTGCCGCCGCCGGAGGCAGGCACGATGCCTGCGTTGGTGCTGTCGAAGGTGGTGAGGGTGGGGGCGGGGCCGGTGGGGCCTGTCGGTCCGGTGGGGCCGGTGGGTCCAGTGGGGCCTGTATTTCCCGTGGCGCCGGTGGCGCCGGCCTGGGCCAGGAGGGTCCACTTGGCGGGGCTGGCCTCGGGTGAGTTGCCGGTGTTGCCCGCCACCAGGCTGGTGTAGGTGGAGCCGTTGAAGACCACGCCGTCGTACTGGGCGTAGGTGGTGCCGGCGGCCCAGGTGCCGTTCCAGTAGATCTGCTGGCCGCGCTGGGCCAGGGTGTTCCAGTAGGTGTTGTTGGAGACCGGGATCCGGGCGCTGTTGGCCACCTTGCAGATGTAGCTGGTGCCGTTGTAGACCACGGCCTCGTTGGCCGCATAGCTCACGGTGGTGTCCCACACGCCCATCCACACCAGGCCCACGGAGCCCGTGGCGCCGGTGACGCCGGTGTCACCCTTGGCGCCTGTCGCACCAATGGAACCCGTCGCCCCGGTGGGGCCAGCGACACCTTGAAGACCCTGGGCACCGGTGGCACCCGTGTCACCCTTGGCGCCGGTAGCTCCGGTGGCGCCGGTGGCGCCGGTGGGGCCAGCCACACCCTGCGGACCCTGGGCACCCGTCGCACCCGTGTCACCGGTGGCGCCGGTGGTCCCGGTAGCACCCTGAGGACCCACCACGCTCACGCCGGAGCCGGGCCAGGCGCTCGAGGCCTTGGGCCCCCAGAGGATGTTCGTAGCGGTGTTCAGATAGAAGTCCCCATCCTGACCCACCCCGGTGACCGGATTGACGGCCCCATGGAGGAGGCTGCGTCCGTCCGCGCCGGTGGCACCGAGGTCACCCCTGGCGCCGGTGTCACCCGTGGTGCCCGTGGGACCGGTGGGTCCCGCAGGGCCGGTGGCGCCCGTAGAGCCGGTGGCGCCCGTGGCGCCGGTGGCACCGGTGGCCCCGGTCGGACCTGCAGGCCCGGTGGCCCCCGTGGCTCCGGTGGCGCCCGTGGCGCCGGTGGTGCCGGTGGCACCCCCATCCCCCCGCTGGGCCACCATGCCCCACGCGGTGGTGTCGGTGTCGGGGGGGGTGTGGACATTGTTGTCGGCGAGGCTCTTGTAGCTGGAGCCGAAGTAGACCACCACATCATTCAGCATGTAGGTGACCGGGCTGTTCCAGTCGCCCTTGTAGACCATGCCCAGCCCCTGGGGGCCGGTGGCGCCGGTGGCACCCGTGTCGCCAGCTGCACCCGTGGGCCCAGCCACGCCCTGGGGCCCTTGGGCGCCGGTCGCACCGATGGCTCCGGTCGCACCCGTGGCACCGGTGGCCCCGGTCGCGCCGGTGGCACCGGTGTCACCCTTCACGCCCTGCAGTCCCACCAAGCTCACGCCGACAGTGGGCCAGGCACCCGCGACCTTGGGGCCATAGAGCAGGTTGGTGGCCGTATCCAGGTAGAAGTCACCATTGACACCCTGGGCCACGTCGGGGCCAGCGACACCGTTCAGGACGGTCCGCCCGTCTGCTCCGGTCAACCCCGTGTCGCCCTTCACGCCTTGGATGCCCTGGAGGCCTTGGGTCCCCGTGTCGCCCTTGGCGCCGGTGGTTCCTGTGGCGCCCGTCGCACCCGTCAAGCCGATGGTTCCCTGGGGACCCGCAGCACCCGTCAAGCCCGTGTCGCCCTTGGCGCCGGTGGCACCGGTGTCACCCTTCGCACCCGTTGTTCCTGTGGTGCCCGTGGCACCCGTGAGGCCCGTGTCACCCTTGGCACCCGTGGGGCCCGTCAAGCCGATGGCGCCCTGGGGGCCTGTCGCCCCCGTGGCGCCGGTGGCACCGATGGTTCCCTGGATCCCCTGGGGGCCCGTGGGACCGGTGAGGCCGAGGGGCCCCTGGGGTCCCGTGACCCCGGTGGCACCCGTGTCACCCGTGGGTCCGGCCACGCCCTGGATGCCCTGGGGGCCGATGGGCCCGACCATGCTCACGCCCGTCTGGGGCCAGACGCCCGCAAGACGAGGCCCGAACAGCACGTTGGTCGCTGTGTTGATGTAGAAGTCCCCGTCGATGCCTTCGCTGGTGGGATTGCCCACGCCATTCAGCACTGCTTTCCCCGCCACGATGGTCTGGCCGGGGGTGCCCGCCGTGCCCTGGACGCCGGTCTGGCCCGTGGGGCCTTGGGGGCCCGTGCCACCAGCGGGACCCGCCAGACCCTGGGAGCCGGTGGCACCGGTGGCACCCGTCGAACCTGTGCTGCCCTGGGGGCCTGCGGTACCCGTGGCACCCGTGGCACCCACCGGGCCCACCAGGCTCACGCTGGCCACACCCACCCAGTCGGCACCAACCTTGGGGCCGTAGAGCACCGTGGCGGCGCTATCGAGGTAGTAGTCACCCACCACGCCTGCGACGCTCGCAGCCACCGGAGCCCCGCTCCCGTGGAGGATGGTCTTGCCGTCGGCACCGTTGCTCCCTGCGGTACCCGCTGGGCCCGTGGCGCCAGCGGCGCCGGCGATGCCCTGCAGACCCTGGGGGCCGGCGGCACCCGTGGTGCCGGTGGCTCCCGTCGAACCAGTGGCACCCTGCGCCCCCACCAGGCTCACGCCCGTGGCTGGCCAGGCGCCAGCGGCCTTGGGGCCCCACAGGATGTTGGTGGTGGTGTTCAGGTAGAAGTCACCGTTGCTGCCCACGCCCACCACAGGGTTGGCACTGCCGTTCAACACCGTCCGGCCATCAGTGCCTGCGGCACCGGCGGCGCCCGCCACACCGGCGCCGCCCGTGGCTCCGGTGAGGCCGATGGGGCCCTGGGGGCCGGCGGCACCGGCGGCGCCGGTGGCACCCGTCGCGCCTGTGGCGCCGGTGGCACCGGTGGCACCCTGGGGCCCCAGCACCGTGCTGGGCACAAACTTGGTGCCGTTGAAGATGAGCCCCTGCCCGCTGGTGGGCCGGGTGGTGGTGAGGTCGACAGGGATGCCCTGGATCTGCGAGACCACGCTCTGGTTCTGGGTGCCGGTCACATCACCGCTAAACGACCCCACCAGCTCCCAGGCGGAGCGGGCCTGGAAGGACGGCACCAGATCCACATCCGGCAGCATCGGCGTGCCACCGATGACCAGGTGCAGCTTCAAGCCTGAGAGGCCCAGCACCGTGGACGGGATGGGCGTCATCCCCGTGCTGCCCAGCACCACGGAGTAGAGACCATCTGCCACCGTGAGGGTCACGGCCCCGGAGTTCCAGACCTCCAGCCCCGTGCTGTCCAGCAGCGAGAACAGGAAGCTGCGGGCGCCGTTGGCGGCCACGCCGGCTTCCTTCAGCCGGCCCTGGTAGGCCAGCTGCGGCAGGGGGGCGGCCTGGACGGCGACCACGGGCGCGTCTTGCGCCAGCATGGGCAGGCCGCCCAGGGCAACGAGGGTGGCAACCGTGGGGGTCAGAAAGGGATGGCGCATGGGGACTCCTGGGAAAGGCGAGGACGGGCGAAGAAAAGGGCGCTACTTGATGAGGGGGTCGTAGCCGTGGCGCACCTGCGAGGTGGCGCTGGCATCGGCGGCGGTGCGGGCCGACACGGGCTCACCCACCACCGAGGCGTTCTGGACGGCGCCACTGGCCGAGCCCTGCTGGCTGCCACTGGCGGACACCACATCCGGCTTCGAAGTCGTGGGCGGGGGGGGCGGCAGGATGGTGGCCTGGGCCGTGGCGGAGTACCGCACATCGCCGCTCCACATGGCCACGATGCGGTAGCTGCCCTGAGTGGTAGAGGCCGTGAACAGGCCCGTGGGCGAGAAGGTTCCGCCGGTGGCTGGCACCACGGACCAGGTGGCACTGCCACCCCAGGGGATGGTGGCCGTGAACTGCAGGGTCTGGCCCGGGGCCAGGGTCGCCACAGCGGGGCTGATGGTCATCACCTGGTTCACGGTGGCGGCGCGGTCCCCGCTGACGCGGTCACCCCCACCGCAGGCCAGGGCCAGCAGCAGGGCGGAGGCAGGCAGGAGACAGCGATAGGCTGATCGGCTCATGAGATCCCCTAGAAGCGCCACAGGAGGCCCGTGGTGACTGTGCTGGCCACCTGGTTTTCCTGGCCGATGTGGCTGCGGAGGAGGCGCACTTCCCCCTCCAGCTGGCGGGTGATGCGGTAGGTGGCCACGGGCCCCAGGGCCTGGCGCGTCCAGCTGGCGGTCCCGCTCTGAGTCACCGGGACGCCCGGCAGCAGCGTGAGGGTGTGGGTGCTGGCCACCGACCAGCGGGTCTCGGCGAACCCAAAGCCCAGCGAGCAGCGGTCATTCCAGCCGTATAGGTAGTCCACCCCCAGGGAGCGACTGCTCACCCTGGTGGTCATGGACTGCGATGACCCCGGGCCACTGCTGGCCTGGCTGGCACTGGGCAGCCACGTCAGATCCAGCCGGGGCCGCACGCTGTGCCGACCCTGGATGGCCCAGGACCCGTGCACGCCCAGGGCATAACCCAGGGACCCCGCCGTCTTCCGCAGGTCGGGGCTGGCCGGGACCACCAGGGCGCCCTGCACACCCAACAAACCCGCACCGGGGAGCTCGACGGCCTGGGCTTGCCCCGCAACCAAGCAAACCAGAAGCAGATCTCGATGCAGCTGGGCCATCGTCGCCACCTTTTCCACGAAACAGGGCGCGAAATGACCCCTTTGTCGATTATTCGGTGGGGGCACGAGGGGCTAAAGTTGGGCGTTCTATGAGAAGCGGTCTGATTTCTATGATCTGTTGCCAATGAGCTCCTGTGGTCCTTTCCGGGCCCTAGACTCTCGCCATGGAACCCAGCTTCACCCGCCTCCAGTTCCGCTGGCTCCTCGACGCCAGCGAGAGCAGCTTTGCCTTTGGTCCTCTGGATGGGGACATGGAGCGGCAGCCCCTGAACTTTCCCCCGGAGTTTGGTGAGGGCCACTTCGACCACTGCAACCTGGCCCTGGGCATGAGCATCTATCGCAGCACCCACCGCCTGCTCCCCCAGGCTTCGGGTCAGCTGATCCCCGTCGCTGAGATCCACGTTGACTACGGCGGTCCGGCCTTCGTGGCCCAGAGCCTGCGGGGGGGCCGGATCTGCCAGCAGGAGCGCCTGCCCGAGGCCACCCTGATCTTCGAGGAAGGGCGGGACTTCTTCCTCTATACCCAGCAGCGCAGCACGCTCCCCCTGGTGGATGGTTCCACGGACTCCAGCATGGTGGCCCTCACCACCAGGCTCACCGCCCTGGAGCGCCTGGTGGGAGGGCCGGAGGCGGCCGCCCTGCTCGAAGCGCTCAACCTGAGCGTCCTGCCCTCGGTGATGGTCCGGACCATTCCCCGCCAGGTCAGCGACCCTCTGCACCAGGCGATGGCGCGCTCCCTCACCGGCCCCATGCAGAAGCTCTATGCCCAGGGCAAGGTCCTCGAGTACCTCTCAGGCCTGGCCGAGCACCTGAGGCTGGTGGGCACCGGCGACACCAGCGACTCTGTGCTGAACGAGCGCGTGGCGGCCTGCCGGGACCACCTCCTGGGCCTGGAGGGGAAGTTGCCGACGCTGGTGGCGCTGGCCGAGACCTTTCAGCTCCCTGCCAAGCGGCTCAACGCCGCCTTCAGCGAAGCCTACGGCCAGACCATCTTCGCCTTCATCACCACCCACCGCCTGGACCAGGCCCGGGTGGCCCTGCTGGAGAGCGACGTGCCCATGAAGGCCCTCTCCCACAAGCTGGGCTACTCCCACGTGAACAACTTCATCACCGCCTTCCAGAAACGCTTCGGCCAGTCCCCCGGCAGCCTGCGCAACCAGGCCGGCAAACCCCTCAAGCCCCGGATCGCCTGAGCCAGCGGATCTAACCACCGCAAAGAAAAAAATGATTTTCCGGGATTTCAGGGAAAGAAGTCTCATGGCAGAGAACACAGAGAACGCAGAGGACGACAGGCAAGGGGTGGCTGAAAAGAAAGGAAGGAACGCGGAGGAAAACCGAGGAGCTGAGGAGAGCGGAGAACGGCCTGGGTGCTTGGGTCGGAAAAG
>CAIRQL010000275.1 GCA_903880675.1 uncultured Holophagaceae bacterium
GAGGTCATCAAGGCCCAGGGCCACACCCCCTGGACCTGGTTCGTGGTGCGCCAGCCCCTGGGCTTCCTGGTCTTCTTCACCTGCATGTTCGCCGAGACCAACCGCCTGCCCTTCGACTTCGCCGAGGGCGAGAGCGAGATCGTGGCGGGCTTCAACACCGAGTACGGCAGCATGAAGTTCAGCCTGCTGGCCCTGGCGGAGTACTCCCACCTGATGACGGCCTCGGCCCTCATCGCCACGCTCTACTTCGGTGGCTGGCAGGTGCCCTTCGTCAAGGACCCCACGGTGATGATGTCCGTGGCCAGCTTCGTGCTGAAGCTCCTGTTCTTCGCCTGGGTCTTTGTGTGGGTGCGGTGGACCCTGCCGCGCTTCCGCTACGACCAGCTCATGCATCTGGGCTGGAAGGTGATGTTGCCGCTGTCCATGGCCAATCTGGTCTTCCACGCCTGGCGCATGAGCCAGGGACACTGAGGAGGGGGCGATGGGCGTAATCGTCAAGAAGGTGGAACTGACCTGGCTGGACCGCACCTATGTCTGGCCGGTCCTGCAGGGCATGGCCATCACCTTCGGCCACTTCATCAGGAACCTGTTCACCAGCACCGCGAACCGCTACACCGTGCAGTACCCGGAGATGAAGCGGGAGATCCCGGAAGGCTACCGGGGCCTCCATGAACTGAAGCGCTTCGAGGGCGGTGAGATCAAGTGCGTGGCCTGCTTCATGTGCCAGGAGGCCTGCCCGGCCCGCTGCATCAGCATCGAGGCCGAGGAGTTCAGCGACCTGAACATCACTCAGGGCTTCCAGGAGAAGCGCCCGGCCAAGTTCTCCATCGACATGCTCCGCTGCATCTGCTGCGGCATGTGCGAAGAGGCCTGCCCCAAGGACGCCATCTGGCTCCGCAAGGACTACGAGCTGGCGGCCTACGACCGTCTGTCCATGCAGTACGGCAAGTGGGACCTGATGAACACCTACTCCGATGCGGACGGCAAGGCGCACATCACCCAGGACCCCACCCCCTCCGTGCCTCGCCGCACGATCGCGCTGTAGGGAGAGGCCCATGTTCCTTACCTTCGCCCTCATCACCCTCTGCGCCGCGCTCGGGATGCTCCTGCAGAAGAACGTCATCGTGGCGGGCCTCTGCCTGGTGGCGACCTTCTTCGGCCTGGCGGGCCTGTTCCTGCTCCTCGCCAACCCCGTGGCCGCAGCCTTCCAGCTCATCGTCTACAGCGGCGCCATCATGGTGCTGGTGCTCTTCGTCATCATGATGCTCAACAGCCACGAGGAGGAGCCTGCCCAGGCATCCCGGCCGGTGCAGCGCTGGGTGGGCGTGGCCCTGGCGGCCCTCCTGGCCCTGGGCTCCGTGAAGCTGGTGTCGGCCTCCGCGGGCGTCGCGGCGCTGGCCAAGTCCGGGGCCGCCGTGCCCACGGCCATGACCTTACAGAAGGTGGGGACGGCCCTGTTCGCCGAACACGTGCTGGGCTTTGAGGTGGCGGGTCTCCTGCTGCTGGTGGCCATGATCGGCGCCGTTGCGCTGACAAAGCGGAACCTGTGAGGAGCCCCCGATGACCGGCATGGAAGCGATCCTCAGCGGCGGCCTCCAGGGATACCTGGTGGTGGCCTTCCTCCTGTTCACCATCGGCCTGGCCACGGTCCTGCTCCGGCGCACCCTGCTCATGCAGTTCATGGGCGTGGA
>CAIRQL010000276.1 GCA_903880675.1 uncultured Holophagaceae bacterium
CCTTCTGGGCCCCGATAGCCAGGAACACGTGGGCGTGGTCCCGCCGCAGGTCCGCCAGGGTGAAGTCCCGACCCAGGACCTGGCCCAGGCGGATCTCGACGCCCAGCTCCCGCAGGCGCACCAGGTCGCCCTCCAGGGTGGCCTTGGGCAGGCGGTAGGCCGGGATCAGCCCGCCCACCATGCCGCCCAGCTCCTGCTTGGCCTCGAAAACTTCCACCTCAAAGCCGGCCTTGGCCAGGTAGTAGGCCGCAGACAGGCCTGCCGGACCGGCCCCCACAATGGCCACCTTCACGCCCAGAGGCGTGCCGCGCCGCTCGGCGGGCAGGGGTCCGGCGTTCTCGAAGGCGAAGCGCTTGATCTCGCGAATGGCCAGGGGCGCATCGTAGAAGTTACGGACACAGCGCTCGGTGCAGGGGTGATCGCAGACGCTGCCCGTGGTGCCGGGCTGGGGGTTCGTGCGGAGGATGACCTCCATGGCCTCGGTGGGCTTGCCGTGGGCCACCAGCCACAGGTAGTCCGGGATGTTCTGGTTGGTGGGGCAGGCGTCCACGCAGGGCGCGGCGATGCAGTCGAAGTGGCCCAGGGGCTTATCGCCCTTGAAGTCCAAGGGCCGAACGCGCCGGAAGTAGGTGTCGTCACCCACAGCCTTGACGCCGTGGCGGGCCAGGTTGAACCGGGCCCCGTGGCCGCCGGAGCGGGCCTGGATGAAGGCATCGAGGCTGTCGGCCCCGACCTCGTCCATGGCGCGCTCGAGGTTCTCGAGGTACTGCTGGAGGCGGGCATAGCCGCCGGGCTTGAGCAGGTCCGTGCAGACCGTCACGGGACCCAGGCCGTCCGCCACGAGGTCAGCGAAGTTGCGGGCGTCCGCACCGCCGCAGAAGCTGATGGGAACCGCGCCGCCCAGCTCTTCCGTGACCAGGTGGGCCAGGGTGAGGGTCAGGGGATGCAGGGCCCGGCCGGACATGTACATCATCTTCTCGTTGGCCGGGAAGATGGGCCGGTGGTTGATGACCTCCAGGGTGTTCGAGAGCTTGAGGCCGAACTCGTTGGGCAGGGGGCCGGCCACCTGGGCCAGGCTCTTCACCATGCTGAGGGCATCCTCCCACTTGGGGTCGTGGCCGAAGGCCTCGTCGGGCACCGTGATGTCAAAGCCCAGGGTGTCGTTGAGCAGGCCCCGCAGGCGCTCGGGTCCGAGCAGGGTGGGGTTCAGCTTCACCCAGGTGTGCATGCCCATGTCCGTGAGCAGGAACCGGGCGATGCGCTCGATCTCCGCCGGGGGGCAGCCGTGCATGGTGGAGAGGGTGATCTGGTTGGACAGCTCCGTGGGAATGGCGATGTCCCGCACGGCGGGATAGACCTTGGCCACGGTCTCGATGGCCGCCGCCAGGGCAGCCCCGCCATTGCGCATGTCGGCGATGAACTGCTGGACCCGGGGGCTCTGGATGCCCTCCAGGTTGTAGCCCACGCTCATGCTGAAGTGCATGCCGGGATCCGGCAGGCCCAGGCGGTGAGCGATGGCGTGGATGAGCACCCAGGCGTTGAGGTACTCGGTGAAGGACTCCTCGAGCTTGAGCTCCTGGGACCACTCGCAGTTGTAGGTCTCGTCCGCCGCATCGATGCAGGGCCGGCTCACCTCGATCTCGTCGAGGATCTGCACGGTCTTCAGCTCGATGAACCGGGCCCCGCACAGCCAGCTGGCCACGATGTTCTGGGCCAGCTGGGTGTGAGGTCCCGCCGCCACGCCCAGGGGCGCAGCCACGGTGTGCCCGAACATCTCCCGAGCGAGCTTCGGACTGGGGATCCGAAAGTTCTCCCGGGGGATGCCAAGGACGGCGCCCCCCAGGTCCAGCTCACCGAAGATCCAGGCGGTGAGCAGCTCGAGCGAGGCGGAGCGGAAGGCTTTTTCCATGGGGGCAGTGCTCCGGTCGGAAACGGAAAAGAGGGCAGGCGGCTAGACGGTGCCCGCAAAGACGGTGGGGTAGCGGGCCAGGAAGGCCGCGCTGTGCTGGAGCTCGCGCTCGTCCACGCATTCGCCGATCTTGTGGGTGTTCTGCTCGATGCCTGTGCCGAACCCGATCATGGCGGGGTGCTTGTAGACCCCGTTGTTCACCCACTGCTTCGTGGCTGCGCCGGGGACGCTGGCGTCCGTGGGGATGGGGTAGCCCACGCCGTCCGTGCTGAAGACCCAGCGGTCCACACGGGGCTCCTTGGTGAGGACGCCACCGGTGCCCACCTTGCCGTCCACATTGGGGGAGATGACCAGCTTGTAGGCGGCCACAGCGGCCTGCACGGCCGGGTGCTCTTCGGGGGTGAGCCAGCCCAGGTAGACCTGGGGGTTGTTGAGGACATAGCCCTTCCAGGAGGCGTCCGTGTAGGTGGGGATGGAGATCTCCACCGTGAGGCCAGCCTTGCGGGCCACGGCCACGGTGTCGAGGGCTTCGACATCCGCGCAGGACTGCTCGGGGGTCTCGCCGATGGTCAGGCGACGATCGAAGCGGAAGGTGAACTTCTCGGGCACGGCGCAGTCGCTGGGGGTGTCCAGGCGGGCCCAGGAGGCGGTGCGGGTGCCGTGGCCCAGGAACGGATCGTCCTTGAAGCCGATGCGCGCATCGTACTTATCGGCAGCTTCCTTCACGATGGCGCCGCCGAACTCCAGGGGGTTCTTGCCTTCCCAGGGCATGGAGCCGTGGCAGGACTTGCCCTTGACCGTGACCTCGATCTGCATGCGGCCGCGCTGGCCGCGGTAGATGCCCAGGGCGCCGTTCTTGGAGCAGCCGGAGCTGTCCGTGAGGATCACCACATCGGGCACCACGGCGGGCGCGGCGGTGGGGAAGACCTGGCGGTTGAGGTACATGGGGCCGGCCCCGTCGTTGTCCTCTTCGCAGACCGTGGCGTAGGAGTACACGATCACGCCCTTGAGGGCACCCTCGGCCTCCAGCTCCAGCATGATCTTGGTGGCGATGGCAGCCGAGATGACGCCGCCCAGCTGATCCGCAGCGCCGCGGCCGAAGATGAGGTGGTTCCACTCACTCTCGGGGGGCAGGTAGCCCAGCTCCTTGTTGAGGAAGGCCTTGTTCACCTTGGTGGCGTCGATGACCCCGTCGAAGCAGTCGATGCCACCGGTGTTCTGGAGCCACTGGGCCCGCAGGGGCTTCACGGTGTCCGTGTGGCCGTCGATGTAGATCACCTTCTTCTGGTCCGAGGGGATGCCGTCGTTGGAGGCCTCCACCCGCCACACCAGGTTGCCGAAGTCGTCGAAGTAGGCGTCCTCCTCGCGGCGCACGGCCTTGATCGCCACGATCTTCTTGCGGAGGTAGTCGATGCGGGGGAACTCGTGGTTGGAGGTGCCACAGAACGGATCGCCACCCTGGTCGACGGGCTTCTCCACATAGTCAGCGGGGATGCGGATGACTTCCTTCAGCATTTCGGCTGCGAGGGGCAGGTACTTGGCAGCCAGTTCGGCGATGCGGGTGTCGAGGTTGGACATGGGTGAAACTCCGGGGGTGTGGAAAGAAGTGAAATCCGGCGAGGGTCGCCGGGATGGGGTTGGTTGGGCTCAGACCTTGTTCTTTTTCCCGAGGAGCTTCATCTCCTTGAGGGGCAGCGTGGTGCGGCGGATGCCGTCGAACATGCAGAGGGCGTTGGCCACGGCCCCGGCGGTGGGCACCAGGCCGATCTCACCCACGCCCTTGGCGCCGTAGGGCCCCACGGCGTCCGGCACCTCGATGCCGATGATGTCCATGGGCGGCATGTCCTTGGCCTTGATGAGACCCAGGTCCGCCATCTTGAGGGACACCGGGCGACCGTCCTTGTAGGGGAACTCCTCGGTCACCGCATAGCCCAGGCCCATGTGCAGGGAGCCTTCGATCTGCCCCTCGTAGAGCGTGGGGTTCATGATCTTCCCGGCATCGTGGGCGGCGGTGATGCGGGTGATCTTCCCGGTCTCGTCCAGCTCCACCAGCTGTGCGGCGAAGCCGAAGGAGTAGTGGGTGATGACATCGTAGCCAGGCTTGGGGGGCTTGCCCGGAGGCACGGTCCAGTCGCAGACCCAGCTGCCCCGGTACTCCTTGCCAACCAGGTCGGTCAGGCTCTTGCCCGAGGCCAGGTCCGCCTTCAGCTCCTTGCAGGCGGCGATGACCGAGTTGGCCAGCAGGGAGGTGCCGCGGGACCCGGTGGTCATACCGGCTTCGGCCTCTTCGTTGGTCTCCACGATCACTTCAATGAAGGCCGGGTCGATGCCCGTCTCCTCCACCAGGGACTGGACGCCCATGGTGAAGTTGCCCTGGCCCATCTCGCACCAGCCGTGGTGGAGCTCCACCCGGTCGGCGGCGCGGATGATGATCTTGGCGTGGCTGAAGTCCGCCAGGCCGCAGCCGATGCCGGTGTTCTTCATGCCGGCGGCGATGCCCGCGCACTTGGCCGCATAGAAGCGATCCTTCAGGGCCTCCAGGCACTTCCGGACGCCCACGCCCGCCGTGAGGGTCTGGCCCGTGGCGATGGTGCGGCCCTCGGTGAGGGCGTTGTCCCAGCGGAACTGCCAGCGGTCGAAGCCGCCCTGCTTACAGAGCTCATCCAGACAGGACTCGAAAGCAAAGTTGGACTGGTTCACCCCGAAGCCCCGGAAGGCGCCGCAGGGGGCGTTGTTGGTGACCACGGCCGTGCCGTTCACCTTCACATTGGGCATGTAGTAGGCCGCCGCCGAGTGGGACACCGCCCGCTCGATCACCGCCAGGCCTACGCTGGAGTAGGCGCCGCTGTCCGAGTGCATGGTGACCACCATGCCCGTGAGCTGGCCGTTCTTGTCGCAACCCACCGCGTAGTCCATCACGATGGGGTGCCGCTTGGTGTGCATGCGCAGGGAGTCCTGGCGGGTGAGGCGCACCATGGCCGGCCGGCCCGTGAGCCAGGCCAGCAGGGCCGCATGGCTCTGGGTGGTGATGTCTTCCTTGCCCCCGAAGCCGCCGCCGTTCTGCACCTGCACCACATTCACCAAGGCATTGGGCAGCCCCAGCAGCAGGGCCACCTGGTGGCGGTCCTCGTAGACGCCCTGGCTGCAGCTGTAGAGCTTCACGCCGGGCTGGCCGTCCTTGGTCCAGGGCAGGGCCAGGCTGGCCTCGGGCTCCAGGAAGGCGTGCTCGACGCGCTGGGTGGTGAAGCGGTTGCGGGTCACGTAGGCGGAAGCGGCCAGGGCCGCCTCGGCATCGCCCACCGTCACGGCGGCCCGATGCAGGACGTTGCCCGCAAACATGGGATGGACCTGGCTGGAGGTCGGCGCCAGGGCCTCGAACATGTCGGTGACGGGTTCGAGCACCTCGTACTCCACCTTCACCTTGGCCGCGGCTTCCCGCGCAATGGCCTCGGTCTCCGCAGCCACGGTGGCCAGCACGTCGCCCACGAAGCAGGTGGTCTCGCCCTCGGCCACCAGCACGGGCCAGTCCATGGTGATGGAGCCCATCTGGCGCTTGCCGGTGATGTCCTTGGCCGTGAGCACCTTCACGACGCCGGGGGTGGCCACGGCCTCGGAGATGTCAATGCGCAGCACCTTGGCCCTCGGGTGGTCCGAGTAGCGCAGGGCCGCATAGATCATGTCGGGTTCTTTCATGTCCCCCACGAAGACCCGCTGGCCCAGCACGGCCTCGCGGCCCGTGTACTTGGGGTGCCGGGTGCCCACCCTGCCGGTGCCCCCCGGGTATTCCACGGCCTTGTTCTCCCGCAGGGCCTCGGCGGCGCAGGCGATGGAGTCCACGACCTTCTTGTAGCCGGTGCAGCGGCAGATGTTCCCAGAGAGCCCGTCGGTGATCTCCTGGCGGGTGGGGTCGGGGTTCTTCCGCACCAAGGCCGCCGCCTTCATGACGATGCCCGGGGTGCAGAAGCCGCACTGGACTCCGCCCTTCACCACGAAGCCGTCGGCGAAGGCAGCCTGTTCGGCCGGGCTGAGGCCTTCCACGGTGGTGAGGCTCTTGCCTTCCACTTCCTTCATCTTCATGCGGCAGCTGAGGCGGGGCTTGCCATCCACCAGGATGGTGCAGCAGCCACAGACGCCCTCACTGGAGCAGCCGTCCTTGGGGCTCAGGATGCCCGCCACTTCGCGCAGGTAGGTGAGCACCGACAGGTCGGGATCGGAACCCCAGGCCGCCGCTTGATCGTTGAGCGTGAATTCCATGGCTCCCTCTCCTTTCACTGCCGAGCTTTGTTCTTTTATTACCTGAGCGTGAAGAAACCATAGTCATTGTAGGAAATTCAAGAATTGAGTCAATAATTTTTTATCATGGATAAAAAATTATCTACCTATTTTCCCGGCCAGCCGGTCTTCACCCCTGGACGATCCGGGTGCCAACGGTGGCGGGGTCCTCGGTGGCCAGGGCCTCGGCGGTGGTGATGAGGACCTCCTGGCCCCCGGCGTCCAGGTAGGCCAGGGCGCTTTCGATCTTGGGCCCCATGCTCCCGGGGGGGAACTGGCCCTCGGCCAGGTGCTTTCGGGCCTCGGCAGCGCCCAGGCGATCCACCCAGCGCTGGGTGGGCTTCCCGAAGTCCAGGGCCACCTTGGCGACACCCGTCAGGATGATGAAGAGGTCGGCCTTTAGCTCCGCCGCCAGCAGGGCGCTGAGGCGGTCCTTGTCGATGACGGCCTCCACGCCCACCAGGAAGCCGCTGGCGTCCCGGATGACGGGGATCCCCCCGCCGCCCCCGGCGATGACGGAACTGCCCGAGGCCAGCAGGAGCTTGATGGCTTCCAGCTGGACGATCTCCAGGGGCCGGGGCGAAGGGACCACCTTGCGCCAGCCGCGGCCGGCGTCCTCCTTCATCTTCCACTTCTTGGTGCGCATCAACTCCCGGGCCCGGACCTCCTCGTAGAAGGGGCCCACAGGCTTGGCGGGGTTCTGGAAGCCCGGGTCCTCCTTGTCCACCACCACCTCGGTGAGCAAGGAGGTGACCGGCGCCGCCAGGCCCATGAAGCGCAGGCGGTTGATGAGCATGCGCTCCAGCATGTAGCCCATGGAGCCCTGGGTCATGGCCCCGCAGATGTCCAGGGTGTAGGGGGGAATCTGGGCAGAGGCAGCTTCCTGTTGGATCAGCAGGTTGCCCACCTGGGGCCCGTTGCCGTGGACCACGCAGAGCGCATAGCCCTCGGCCACCACTCGAGCCAGCATTTCGGCCGTTTCGCGGGCATTGGCCAGCTGATCTTCCTGGTGGCCCCACTCCCCCTCTCGGAGCAGGGCATTGCCGCCGACGGCCAGCAGTGCGATCTTCCGCGTCATAAGTTCGCCAGCTCCCGGAGCATGTGGCCCAGGACATTGCGCGTCACCACGCTGCGGTAGCGGGCGGTGGCGCGGATGTCGTCGATGGGGCTGATGTCGGCCAGCAGGGCTTCCCGGGCGGCCTCGATGGGCAGGGCCGCCAGGGCCTGGCCCAGGAGCGCAGCCTCGGCGTGGCGGGCCCGGATGGGGGCCGGAGCCACAGAGCCGAGGCCGATGCGAAGGTCAGCAACCACGCCCCCCTCGATGCGGGCCCAGGCGGCCAGGCAGACCTTGGAGATGGCCTGGGCCTGACGGGTACCCACCTTGCGGAAGTAGTGGAAGCCACGGCCCGTGGGCAGAGGCACGTGGATGGCCGCCACCAGCTCATCGGGCGCCAGATCCATGACCTTGTAGCCCAGGTGGAAGCGGTCGTAGGCCACCCGGCGGGACCCCCGCACGGAGAGCAGCTCCACCTCGGCGCCGTAGGCCAGCAGGCTGGGCGGGGTGTCCGCGGCGGGGCTCGCATTGGCGATATTGCCCCCCAGGGTGCCGCGGTTCTGGATGGCCAGGGCGCCGGTGGCCCGGGCGCTCTTCACCAGGTTGGGGAAGTGCCGGTGCACCGCGACACTGTCCCGCAGATCCGTGAAGGTACTGAGGGCCCCGAAGGTCAGGGCGCCCGCCTCTTCCCGGATGCCTCGGAGCTCCTCGAAGCGGGAGAGGTCGAGGAAGCGGGTGGCCTTCAGATGGCCTGCGTTGTGGACCACCATAAGGTCCGTACCCCCGGCCAGGGGGGTCCAGACGCCGGGCTCCCGGGCCAGCAGAGCCAGGGCGTCCGAGAGGCTGGCGGGGACCCGGACTTCGACGTTGTGCAGCTGACCTCTCATCGGGCGGCCTCCCCTTCCCCGGCGGCGGCGTGGACCGCATCGAGGATCTTGGAATAGCCGGTGCAGCGGCAGAGGTTTCCCGCCAGGCCGTCGCGGATGGCGCCATCGTCGGGGGTGGGGCAGCGGCGGAGCAGGTCCGTGGCGGCTACCAGCATGCCGGGGGTGCAGAACCCACACTGGGCGCCGTTATAGGTCAGGAAGGCCGCCTGCAGGCTGGAGAGGCTCTCGCCCTGGGCCAGGCCCTCGACGGTCACCACCTCGGCGCCCTGGACCTGGACCGCGGGCACCAGGCAGCTGTTCACCACCTGGCCATTCACCAGCACGGAGCAGGCCCCGCACTCGCCTTCGCCGCAGCCCTCCTTCGTGCCCATGAGGCGCAGGTCTTCCCGCAGGAGATCCAGCAGACGGGCGAAGGGGTGCACGCTCAGGGTGCGGGACTCGCCGTTCACCGTCAGCGACAGGGTGATGGGTTCAGCCATGGGTAACCTCCTCGCAGCGCTCCAGGAGCCGATCCGGCGTCATGGGAACCTCGTCCAGACGCAGGGGGCCGAGGGCGTTGGCCAGCGCATTCACCAGGGCCGGAGCGGGCCCATCCATGGGTAGCTCCCCGAGGCCTTTGGCGCCGCCGGGACCGGCGGGGTGGGGGTTCTCCAGGAAGACCACCTTCATGCGCGGCAGGTCCGCGCTGGTGGGGATGATGTAGTTCGTCATCTGGTTGTTGATCATGCGGCCCTGGCGCGTGGTGACCTCTTCCCAGAGGCCCCAGCCGATGCCCTGGGCCACGCCACCCTCGACCTGGCCCTCGGCCAGCATGGGGTTCACCACCCGGCCCACTTCCTGCACGGCCGCGAAGTCCTCCACCTTCACCTCGAAGGTGTCGAGGTCCACCGTCACGTCGGCCGCATAGCAGGCCCAGGAGAAGGTGGGGTAGGCGTCGCCCTGGTAGGTGGCATCGTCCCACTGGATGTTGGGGGGGCGGTGGTACTGGCCGTAGCTGCGCAGGGACCCGTGGGCCGCCACGGCCCGGCGCACCGCTTCGCGGAAGGACTCGGGGGTGTAGGGCTCGGTGAGAAAACCCTGCTGGATGAGGGACTGCCGGAAGGCGCTGGCCGCATCCTGCAGGATCCGCCCCACCATCATGGTGCTGCGGGAGGCCACGGTGGGGCCGCTGTTGGGCACCCGGTCCGTGTCCACTTCGGCCGTCTCCACCTGCTCCACAGGGACCTTGAGGGTCTCGGCGACGATCTGGGCGAAGACGGTGTTCTTGCCCTGGCCCATCTCCGTGGACGCAGCCAGGACCGCCACCGTGCCATCGGGGCAGCCCTCCACCCCGGCCACGGAAGCCAGGTAGGCCTCGCCGCCGCCGGTGAAGCCGCAGCCGTGCATGAACACCGCGAAGCCCACGCCCCGCTTGAGTGGAGAGTCCTCCTGGTTGAGCACCGTATGGGCGGCCTTCTTGTCGTGGTAGCCCAGCTCCGCCAGGGCCCGGTCCATGATGCCGTCCAGGTCCAGGTCCTCGCGGATGATCTGGCCCGTGGCCATGGTGTCCCCGGTGTGGAGGAAGTTGCGGCGGCGCAGGGTCACCGGATCCAGGCCCAGCTTCACCGCACAGATGTCCATGTGGCGCTCGAGGGCGAAGAGGCTCTGGGGGGCGCCGAAGCCACGGAAGGCTCCCGGGGGGGGCGTGTTGGTGGCAGCGGCCCGGGCGTGGATGCGCACATGGGGGCAGCGGTAGACGCCGGCCGCATGGATGGCGCCGCGGCTCAGCACCACCGGGGACATGGTGGCGTAGGCGCCGCCGTCCAGCACGAAGTCCGCCGTCAGGGCCAGCAGATGACCCTCGGCATCGAAGGCCGTGCGCAGGCGGGTGCGGGAGGGGTGGCGCTTGGTGGTGCAGGCCAGGTCTTCCTCGCGGTCGTAGATCAGCTTCACGGGGAGGCCGGCCTTCCAGGACAGCAGGGCGGCGTGGCCGCCGTTGACGGAGGGGTAGTCCTCCTTCCCGCCGAAGGCGCCGCCCATCTCCATGGCCACCACGCGCACCTGCTCGGCGGGCAGGCCAAACAGCTGCTTGAGGGCACTGTGCACGTAGTAGGGGCACTGGAGCGAGCCCCAGACCGTGACGTGGGCAACGCCGTCGGTGCGCTCTACGGAGGCCACCATGGCGTTGGGCTCCAGGTACATCTGCTCCTGGGCGCCGGTGCGGTACTCGCCCTCGATGACGTGGGCCGCCGTGGCCCAGACGGACTCGGGGTCGCCCTTGGCGATGCGGATTTCCTTCAGCAGGTTGGCTGTGCCGTAGATGAGGGGACGCAGCTCCAGGGAGGCGTCGATGTCCAGCACTGCCGGCAGCTCCTCCACCTCGAGGCGGACCGCGTTTCGGGCCCGCTCCGCCAGGAGGCGGTTCGGGTGGGCCAAGAGCACCACCGGCTGCTCCATGTGCGTGATCTCTTCGCCGATTCCCACCAGGAACGGCTGGTCGTGGACCACAGAGGCCACGCGATTCTGGCCGGGGATGTCTGCGGCCGTGACGATGGTGACCTCGGCCCAGGGGATGCCCTCGCCGAAGTGGATGCCCCGCAGGATGCCCCGGGGCACCTGGGAGCGGATGGTGACCCCGTGGAGGGCGCCGGGGACGAGCTTGTCATCGGTGTAGCAGGCGGTGCCGAGGACCTTGGCGCGACCTTCCTTCCGGATGGAAGAAGCTCCGATCATGAGGCCTCCATAGGGACATGGCGGTTGGATGCCGCCCGGGCATCACCCGGTGGCAGGGAAGCTGCAAATCATGGCAGGGGAAAGGGGCCTCTCGGCCCCTTTCCGCCCGCATTGGTCTGCGTTCTAGTTCTTGGGGAACGTGGAAGCCACGCCCTGGACGTAGTAGTTCATGGAGTTCATATCGCTGTCGGACATGTCCTTGCCCTTGGCGACGCGCTCCTTGCCTTCCTGATCGACAACGGGGCCCGCGAAGGGATGGAACTTGCCGGCCTTGATGGAAGCCTCCAAGCCCTTGACCTGCTTCTGCACATCGGCGGGAACCGACTTGCTCATGGGGGCGAGCTGGATCATGCCGTCCTTGATGCCACCCCAGACGTTGGTGCCCTTCCACTTCTTGTCGAGCACTTCCTTGACGGTCTTGACGTAGAAGTCGCCCCACACGTGGGTGGTGCCGGACAGCTGGGCAGTGGGCCCGTACTTGGACATGTCGGAGTGGTAGGAGAAGGCCCAGGTGCCCTTTTCCTTGTGCTTCTCCTCGGCGGCCTGCACCACGGCGGTGGAGTCGGTGTGGTGGGTAATCATGTCGGCGCCCTGGGCGATGAGGGTCATGGCAGCTTCGCGCTCCTTGCCCGGATCGAACCAGCTGTTCACCCAGATGACGCGCACTTCAGCCTTAGGGTTGACGCTCTTCATGCCGCGAGCGAAGGCGTTGATGCCCATCACCACTTCGGGAATGGGGAAGGCGGCGACGTAGCCAGCCACGTTGGTCTTGCTCATCTTCCCGGCGATGACGCCGTTCAGGTAGCGGCCTTCGTAGAAGCGGGCGTTGTAGATGCCCATGTTCGCGCCGGACTTGTAGCCGGTGGCGTGGAAGAAGGTCACGTTGGGCAGGGTCTTGGCCACCTTCTCGGTGGGGTTCATGTAGCCGAAGGAGGTGGTGAAGATGATCGAGTTCCCGTCCTGGGCCATCTGGCGGATGATGCGCTCGGCATCCGCACCCTCGGGCACGTTCTCGATGAACTTGGTGGTGACCTGACCCTTGAAGGCGGCCTCCATCTGCTTGCGGCCCAGGTCGTGCTGGTAGGTCCAGCCAGCGTCCCCAACGGGGCTGACATAGATGAAGCCGATCTTCACGGGGGCGGCCGGGGGGGCGGCGTTGAGGGCGGCGGTGGCGAGCAGGGCGCCGGCCAGAGCGAGGTTACAGGTCTTCATGCGGTGTTCCTCCATGGTTGGGGGGGATCCGCCCCTGAGGGGCAGAAGGTTGGGGGGGGTTCAGGCGTCGGGCAGGAACGTCTGCCCGAGGGAAGCAGGAGAGTTGAGACGGATGGTGCCCCGGTTCCGGGAGATCAACACCAGGACCAGGATGGTGGCCACATAGGGCAGGGCCGACAGGAACTGTGCCGGGATCGTGACCCTGGCCCCAGACCCCTGTACGAACATCTGCATGATCA
The DNA here is from genome assembly GCA_903880675.1 of uncultured Holophagaceae bacterium. Taxonomy (GTDB): domain Bacteria; phylum Acidobacteriota; class Holophagae; order Holophagales; family Holophagaceae; genus Geothrix. Next base: position 12,286 of record CAIRQL010000276.1, read on the forward strand.
TGCACCCGCCAAAAAGGTATGCCCCTATCATGACCCGCAGCGGGCGCCATGTGGCAAATACCACAAGAGAAAGAGCGATCCAACCGCGGCCAGCCACCATGCCCTCCACCCACATGGGGGTGTAGAAGACCGACATGAAGGCCCCACCGATGCCCGCCATGGCGCCCCCAAAGAGGACCGCCTGGTATCGGATTCTGACCACCCCATAGCCGATGGAGTGGGCCGAAACCGGCGACTCGCCCACAGCTCGGAGGATGAGGCCCGCCTTGCTCCGATAGAGGAACCAGGCCACGGCACCCAGCAGCGCCCAGGAGAAATAGACCAGGCCCTGCTGGTGAAAGAGGGCCGGCCCGAGGACCGGGATCTTGTGCAGCAGGGGGATGGGGACCAGGGGCACGCTGGCCAGAGCCACGGATTCATAGGGCTTGCCCACGAAGGCGGAGAAGCCCACGCCGAAGATGGAGAGGGCCAGGCCCGACGCCACCTGGTTGGCCATGAGGGTGAGGGCTGAGATCCCAAAGAGCAGGGACATGGCCATGCCCGCCGCCATGCCCGCCAGGATGCCCAGGAGGGGGTTGTGGGTGTGGTGCGCAACGGCGAAGGCCGCCACCGCACCGACGCTCATGATGCCCTCCGCCCCCAGGTTCAGGACGCCGGCCTTCTCGGTGACCAGCTCCCCGACGGCGACGATGATCAGGGGCGTGCCCGCCACCACGGTGGCGAAGAGGATCGAGCTGAGAAAGTCCAGTCCCATGGCCGCCCCTACTTCCTGCGCCGGACGAACCGGGGTCGGAAATTGATGAACACATCAGAGCCCAACAGGAAGAACAGGAGCATGCCCTGGAAGACCTTGGAGATGGAGGAGGGCAGGCTGAGGTACTGCTGGGCCTGCTCGCCACCCACGTACAGGATGGCCATGAGGAGGCTGCTGAACAGGATCCCAATGGGGCTCAGGCGACCCACGAAAGCCACGATCATGGCGGCAAAGCCATAGCCGGGGCTGATTTTCTCGGTGATCTGGCCGACGGGTCCCGCCACCTCGGAGATGCCGGCGATGCCCGCCATGGCGCCCCCCGCCAGCATGCCGAACCAGACGGAGCGCCGGGCGGAGAAGCCGGCATAGCGGCCCGCATTCTCAGCCTGCCCGGCCACCTTCATCTGATAGCCCAGGAAGCTGCGGTTCATGAAGAGCCACCCCGCCACCAATGCGCCCAGGGCGAAGAGCAGGGCGATGTTCACCCGGGTGCCCGCCAGCATCAGGGGAAGCGTCGCGGCGGCACTGAAGACCTTGGTCTGGGGGAAGTTGAACCCGTCCGGATCCTTCCAGGGGCCGTGCACCAGCCAGGACACGACCAGCTCCGCCACGTAGACCAGCATCAGGCTGGTAAGGATCTCGTTGGCATTGAAGCGGGTGCGCAGGAAAGCCGGAATGGCGGCCCACAGCATGCCCCCCACCGCACCGGCCAGGATCATGGCGGGCAGCAGGAAGGGGCTGGTGCTGTGCTCAAAGCGCAGGGCCACCCAGCCACCGGCCAGGGCGCCGATGAGCAGCTGCCCCTCGGCGCCGATGTTCCAGACGTTGGCCTTGAAGCCCACCGACAGGCCCACCGCGCAGAGCATGAGGGGCGTGGCTTTGAGGAACAGCTCGGCGATGCTGTAAGCGTCCTTCATGGGATAGAGGAAGAAGACCCGGAAGCCCTCGATGGGGTCCTTGCCCAGCACGTAAAAGAGCAGCAGGCCGCTCAGGAACATCAGGCCCACCGCCAGCAGGGGCGACAGGTAGGTCATGAGCCGGGACGGCTCCGCCCGGGGTTCGAACTTAAGCCACATGGGGAGCCCCATCCTGCTCGGCTGCGCCAGGCCACATGCCACTCATCCACATGCCGATCTCTTCCACATCGGTCTCCGATGTGGCCGTGCTGGGAGACAGGGTGCCCTTGGCGATCACCACCATGCGATCGCAGATCTCGAACAGCTCTTCCAGCTCCTCGGAGATCACCAGGATCGCCGTGCCTGAGTTCCGCAGCTCCAACAGGGAGTGGCGGATGAAGGAGGCGGCCCCCACGTCCACGCCCCAGGTGGGCTGAGCCAACACCAGCAGCTTGGGGTCCTGCATGATCTCGCGGCCCACGATGAACTTCTGGAGGTTGCCTCCGGAGAGGGACTTGGCTTCGGAGGCCGCCCCGCCGCACTTGACGTCAAAGCGGGCGATGCAGTCCTCGGCGAAGCGCTGGGCCACCTTGAAGCGGATGAGGCCACCGCTGAGCATGCCCTTGCGGTGGGCCGTAAGGAGGGCGTTCTCGGTGAGCGTCAGGCGGGGGACCGCCCCCCGGCCCAGGCGCTCCTCGGGCACGAAGCACATGCCCAGGGCCCGCCGGCGGGCCGGGTTGAGGTGGCCCACATCTTGGCCGCACATGCGCACCGTCTGGTGATCCCGCACCACCTCTTCGCCAGAGATGGCCCGCAGCAGCTCTTGCTGGCCGTTGCCCGAGACCCCGGCAATGCCCACGATCTCACCGCTGCGCACCTGCAGGCAGATGTTCCGCAGCTGGGTGCCGAAGGGATCGTCCGTGGGGTGGTCCAGGCCACGGAGCTCCAGGCGCAGCTCACCTTCCGCCCCGGGCTCGCCGTGGCTGCAGGCCGGGAGGTCCTCCCCGATCATCATGCGGGCCATGGTCTTGGGGGTCTCCTGGGCCGGGTTGCAGGTGCCGGTCACCCGGCCCCCCCGCAGCACCGTCGCCCGGTGGCAGAGCTCCTGGATCTCGTCGAGCTTGTGGCTGATGTAGAGGATGCTCACCCCCTCGGAGGCCAGCTTCCGCAGGGTCTCGAAGAGCTTGCGCACCGCCTGGGGCGTGAGCACCGAGGTGGGCTCATCCAGGATGAGCAGGCGGGGATTCTGAAGCAGGCAGCGGATGATCTCCACCCGCTGACGTTCGCCCACTGAGAGGGCGTGGACCAGGCGACGCGGGTCCACCGGCAGGCCGTAGCGCTCGGAGACCTCCTCGATGCGCTTGGCCAGGGCCGGCAGGTCAAAGTCGCCCGGCAGCGCCAGAGCCACGTTCTGCACCACCGTCAGGGTCTCGAACAGGGAGAAGTGCTGAAACACCATCCCGATGCCCAGGGCCCGGGCTTGGGCGGGGTTGGGCACGGTGACCGCCTGGCCCTCCCAGATGATCTCGCCCTCGTCCGGGCGGATGACCCCGTAGATCACCTTCATTAGGGTGGACTTGCCAGCACCGTTCTCCCCAAGCACCGCATGGATCTCTCCGGGCATCACCGTGAGATCGATGCCGTCGTTGGCCACCACGGAGGGATAGACCTTGCGAATGCCCTTGATGGCGAGCCTGGGTGTTTCTGCGGTCTGGTTGGGCATCGGGCCTTCCCGGCGATTCGTCTGGGGGCATGGCCCCCCGAGGGGTGCGAGCGGGTTCCGGCGTGCCCGGGAATCCCGCTGGTTCCATCTTTGCGGAACTGGCGAAGAATTTCGTGCAGAATGGGATGAAGTGTAAATTTTTTATTTAAGTAAGTCAAAATTTTTCACTGGCATGGCGCCTGCCTGCCCCCATCCATAGACTTCGTTTTTGCACAAGTAGCTGACGAGGGATTGGATGGCGACCAAGTGGGCCTTTATTCGCCCAGCGCCATCCCACCCGAATCCCCGTTCGCAGCCCCGGACGCCTCCCGCTAGAATCGCCCGTTTGCCCACAGGATCCCCCATGTCCATGCCGACCGATCCCCGCACCTTCATGGCCCGAGCCATCGAGCTATCCCGCCTCCACATGGAGGCCGGCGAGGGGGGCCCCTTCGGCGCCGTGGTGGTGCAGGACGGCGTCATCGTCGGCGAGGGCTGGAACCGGGTCACCTCCACCTGCGACCCCACCGCCCATGCCGAGGTCACGGCCATCCGCCAGGCCTGCGCAAGCCTCGGCACCTTCTCCCTCCAGGGCTGCGAGATCTACACCAGCTGCGAGCCCTGCCCCATGTGCCTCTCGGCCATCTACTGGGCCCGCGTGGGCCGCATCTATTACGCCAACGACCAGGCCGACGCCGCCGCCATCGCCTTCGACGATGCCTGGCTCTACCGGGAGGTCGCCCTGCCCCTGCCCGACCGCAGCCTCCCCCTCACCCAGCTCATGCGAGAGGAGGCCCTGGCGGTCTTCCGGGCCTGGGACGCCAAGCCAGACAAGATCCGGTACTAGGCATGCCGCCGATTTGGGCCTTCAAGGATCTCCACTAAGGACACGAAGAACTGCCTAAAAGGGCACGAAGGCAAGCGGTCGCGCGCCGACCCACCGTGCATGGGCCCGCCGAAGGCGGCTTCCGGCGAAGCCGGAAGTCATCCCGGGGTGCCGCTGCCGCGCCCCC
>CAIRQL010000277.1 GCA_903880675.1 uncultured Holophagaceae bacterium
AGAAGTCGAGCATCTGCTTCCAGGTGAAGTCCTGGATCTTGTTGATGCCGAAGTGCTCGGCCTCCATGTCCATGGGCTTCAGGTTCTTGTTGGGCTCCAGCTCGCGGAAGTAGATGTTGAAGAGCGACGTGAACACGTGGAAGTGCTTGGAGTAGGGCAGGAAGTTGGCAAAGCCGTAGAGGGCCGCCAGGTGCAGCCACCACATGCTCTTGTAGACCACCAGCAGGGCGGTGCCGCCCAGGGGCCGCAGGAGGTTCGCCACCCAGAGGCTGACCGGAGCCCAGTCCTTCCAGGCGGGGTTGTACAGCCAGATGTAGGCGCCGTCCGCCAGCAGGTCCGTGACCATGAGAGCGGCGATGAAAGAAAGGGTGCCCCAGGCGTCCAGGGAATTCTCAAGGCGCCAGGGCTTGGCCACGGCCCGGCGCAGCATGGCCATGCCGATGCCCACCAGCACCAGCACCTCGAAGATGTCTTTGGTGGTCTGGTAGCCGAGGCCGAAGGTGCCCAGGGCCGTGGTCAGGTGCCAGCCAAAGAGGCCCTCCAGCACCAGCTCCACGCTGCGCAGGCCGAGGACGCAGAAGCCCCAGAAGATGAGGAAGTGATAGATCCCGGCATAGCGGTCGCGGTGCATGCGCTTCTGCGCGAGGGCAAGGACAAAGACGCCCTTGAGGCGCACCCAGGGCTGGTCGAAGCGGTTGTCCGGCAGGCCGGCCTGCAGCGTGGCCAGGCGCTGCCGCATGGTCCAGATGAAGAAGCCAATAGCGCCCAGCGTCATGAGCCAGAACAGCACGATTTCCAGGACCTTCATGGGTTCCTCCGAGCGGCTGGGGTCGACGGCGGCCGGGGCCGGTCGATCGATAACCCTGTTGTCAGGTATGGCGGTCTTGATGCCCCAGTGTATCGGTGGCCATGACAAACTGAAGCCTCGACCTGAAGTCAGCCCTGGAGTCCCCTTGGCCACCCCCCCCGCCCTGACCTTCGAAGCCGCCGTAACCCGCCCGCTCTCCGTGGTCTTCCGCACCGTCGGAGCCTGGGAGGGCCATGACTACACGGTGGAAGTGGTGACGGTCCGCACAGGCCTGGACGCCTTCGATGTGGTGGTGGACTTCCGGGATCTGGAGGCCGCCCTGGACCGGAGCCTGGCCCCCCTGCAGGGCCATCTGCTGGAAGACCTGGGCCTGGACGGCCCCCCGGCCCTGGCCCGCCGCCTGCTGGCGGAGCTGACGCCCTTCGTGGCGGCCCCGGCCCGCCTGAAGGAAGTGGCCCTCACGGACGGACTCGGCCGCCGCTTGGCCGTCTCGGCCTAGGCCCCATGCGGCTCTGGATCCCCGCAGCCGCCCTGGCGCTGGCCCTGGCGCCCCTGGGGGTGGTGCGCCCCCTGTGGGTGAGCGGGCACAGCATGGAGCCCGCCATCCCCCACGACAGCCTCCGCTGGGCACTGCGGGCCTGGGCCTCCCACGCCCCCCGGCGCGGGGAGGTCTGGCTGGTGACCGGTCCCGAGGGCGCGTCCCTCAAGCGCGTGGTGGGCCTCCCAGGGGAGCGGGTGAGCTGGTCGGGACCGGACCTGGCAGTGAATGGCCAGCGGCTGGCGGAGCCCTGGGTGGCCTTCCCCGAGCGGGAGGGACAGGGGACCTGGGCCTGTGGGGAGGGCTACCTGCTGCTGGGGGACAACCGCCCCATCAGCCGAGACGGCCGCAGCTGGGGGCCCCTGCCCTGTGGGTCCCTGAAGGGCCGCCTGCTGGGGACCGCAGCCGGGTCTTGAGCCTGCGGAACCATCCCAGGCGGCTATGCTTGTGTCCCCGGAGACGCCAGCCATGACCCCCCGCAAGCAGGAGCAGGTCCTCACCCGCAGCCGGTCCCGCACCCGGCCGCCCGGGCTCTGGAAGGTGCTCCTGCACAACGACGACTACACCACTCAGGAGTTCGTGGTGTGGCTGCTGAAGACGGTCTTCCGCAAGACCGAGCCGGAAGCCGTGACCATCATGCTGGCGGTCCACAAGGCCGGTACGGGTGTGGCCGGGCGCTATACCAAGGATGTGGCCGAGACCCGCGCTGAGCGGGGTCGCCAGATGGCCGAGCGGGAGGGCTTTCCCCTGCTCCTCACTGTGGAGCCCGACCATGCCTGAAGCACCGCAGATCAGCAAAGGGCTGGACAAGTCTTTCCAGCGGGCCTTCGAGCTCGCCAAGTCCCGCCGCCATGAGGATGTCGCCCTGGAGCACCTGCTCCTGGCCCTGCTGGACGAGCCCCACGCCGCCGGCATCCTCCGGGCCTGCGGGGTGGAGCTGGACCAGCTCCGGGAGGAGCTGGAAGGCATCCTCGCCCTGGCCTTCGAGGCCATCACCGAAGGCGAGCCCCCCCAGCCTCACAGCACCCTCGGCTTTGTCCGGGTGGTGGAGCGGGCCCTCCTCCACAGCCTCAGCGCCGGCAAGAGCGCCATCCAGGGAGGCGAGCTCCTGCCGGGCTTCCTGGAGGAGGAGTCCAGCCCCGCCCGCCACCTGCTGGAAAAGCACGGCGTGCGACGCCTGGCCCTGCTCAAGGTCCTGAGCCACGGCCCGGCCCGGAAGGCCCCTAAGCGGGCTCCCGCCGACCCGGTGGACGAGCCCTCGGCCGAAGAACCGGAAGCCATCTCCCCCAAGCCCCTGGAGGCCTACGCCACGGACCTGGTGGCCCGGGCTGCGGCGGGGCGGCTGGACCCCCTGGTGGGCCGCGAGCCGGAGATCACCCGCATGGCGCAGATCCTCTGCCGGCGCCGGAAGAACAACCCCCTGCTGGTGGGCGAGTCCGGCGTGGGCAAGACCGCCATTGTCGAGGGCCTGGCCCGCCGCATCCATGAAGGGAAGGTACCCGCCCCCCTGAAGGCCGCCCGCATCTACGCCCTGGACATGGGGGCCCTGCTGGCGGGCACCCGCTACCGCGGCGACTTCGAGGAGCGCCTGAAGGCGGTCCTGACGGCCCTTGGCGAGACCCCCGGGGCCATCCTCTTCGTGGATGAGTTGCACACCCTGGTGGGTGCTGGTGCCACGGGCGGGGGCGCCATGGATGCCGCCAACCTGCTCAAGCCGGCCCTGGCCTCGGGGGAGCTGCGCTGCGTCGGCGCCACCACCTTCCAGGATATGAAGGGCTCCCTGGACCGGGACCGGGCCCTCTCCCGCCGCTTCCAGGTGGTCGAAGTGAGCGAGCCCTCCGCTGCCGATGCCCTCGCCGTGCTGCGGGGCCTGCAGGCCGCCTACGAGGCCCACCACGGCGTCACCTACTCCGAGGGCGCCCTGGAAGCGGCCGTGAGCCTGGCGGCGCGCCACCTGCCGGAGCGCCGCCTGCCGGACAGCGCCCTGGATGTCATCGACGAGGCCGGTGCCGCCCGCAAGCTGCTGCCCAAGAAGGCGAAGTCCCGCTCGGTGGATGCGGCTGAAATTGAGGCCGTGGTGGCCCGCATGGCGCGGGTGCCCGTGGCCTCGGTGAGCACGGACGACCGCAAGGCCCTGGCCGGGCTCGAAGCCGCCCTCCAGGCCCAGATCTTCGGCCAGGACCCGGCCTGCGAGGCCGTGGCCAGCGCCATCAAGCTGGCGCGGTCGGGCCTGCGGGACCCGCTTAAGCCCATGGGCTGCTTCCTGTTCGCTGGGCCCACGGGAGTGGGCAAGACCGAGCTGGCCAAGCAGCTCGCCAAGGCCCTGGGCATCGCCTTCCTGCGCTTCGACATGAGCGAGTACCAGGAGAAACACGCCGTGGCCCGCCTCATCGGGGCGCCGCCGGGCTACGTGGGCTACGAGGAGGGCGGCCTGCTCACGGACGCCGTGCGCAAGCAGCCCCACGCGGTGCTGCTGCTGGATGAGCTGGAGAAGGCCCACCCGGACCTCTTTGGCGTGTTGCTCCAAGTCATGGACCACGCCACCCTGACGGACAGCCACGGCCGCAGCGCCGACTTCCGCCACACGGTGCTGGTAATGACGACCAATGTGGGTGCCCGGGAGCTGTCGGCCCGGCAGGTGGGCTTCGCCGATGCCGGGGCCCGGCGCTCGGCCACCGGCACCCTGGAGAAGGCCTTCAGCCCCGAGTTCCGCAACCGCCTGGATGCCACGCTGCAGTTCGCCCCCCTGGGCCGCAGCGAGATGACCAAGGTGGCAGCCAAGCACCTGCGGGAGCTGGAGGTCCAGCTGGCAGAAAAGAGCGTGACCCTCACCTGCGCCCCGGCGGCGCTGGCCTGGCTGGCGGAGAAGGGCCACGACCCGGCCTTCGGGGCCCGCCCCATGGCGCGCCTCATTGAACGGGAGCTGCGGCGGCCCCTGGCGGAAGCCCTGCTCTTCGGCCCCCTGGCCAAGGGCGGAAAGGCCGCCGTGGCCCTCAAGGACGGCCGGCTGTGCCTGTCTTTCGCCTGACCCAGCAGCTGGCCTTCCCGGACCCGGAACTGGCGGAGGACGGCCTGCTGGCCATCGGCGGGGACCTGAGCGTGCCCCGGCTTCTGCTGGCCTACCGCAGCGGCATCTTCCCCTGGTTCGGGGAGGACGACCCCCTGCTCTGGTGGTCGCCGCCGGAGCGGGCCCTGCTGCAGCCTGGCCAGCTGCACCTCTCCGCCCGCACCCGCCGGAGCCTGCGCCAGCGCCCCTTCGAGATCCGCCTGGATACGGCCTTTGAGGCCGTCATCGGCCACTGCTCCAGGGTGCCCCGACCCGGCCAGGAGGGCACCTGGATCACCACAGAGATGCAGGCGGCCTATGTGGCCTTGCACCAAGCTGGCCACGCCCACAGCGTGGAGGCCTGGCGGGACGGGGACCTGTTGGGCGGCCTCTATGGTGTGGCCCTGGGGGGCGCCTTCTTCGGGGAGAGCATGTTCAGCCTGGCGCCCGAAGCCAGCCGGGCAGCCCTGGCGGCCCTGGACGCCCGCCTCGCGGAGTGGGGCTTTGTCCTGCTGGACGGGCAGCTACCCCACGAGGGTCTGGCGGGCTATGGGTTCCGCTCCGTGCCTCGGGCGCAGTTTCTCCGCGAGCTCCAGGCGGCCCTGTCTAGCGAACCCTCCGGCAACACCTGGGGCAATCCCTAAGTCTCTCCCTCTTTTGTTCTTCCAGTCCCAAGGCGCATCGCTATCATTCAGTCAGGCCAAAGGATTCCCATG
>CAIRQL010000278.1 GCA_903880675.1 uncultured Holophagaceae bacterium
CTCCCCCAGCAGCAAGACCGTCGAATCCTGCGGCGCCACGGCCTCCACCTGGGCGAACACGGCCTCCAGGCAGGGGCTCTGGCCCACCACTTCGCCAAAGTTGGCGGCGTGGCTGATCTCCTGGAAGAGGTGCTTGTTCTCCGCGTGTAGATGCTTCTTCAGCTCCTGGATCTCGGCGTGGGCATGCTGCAGATCCTTTTCAGCCTGCTCCCGCAGGTGCGTCTCGTGAGCCAGCAGCTCGGTGGGGTGGTCGGGCGGGGCAGGGGCCGGCACCGTTTCCCGGTGGGGCCTGGGGAAGCCACCCTCCCGGATGCCCATGCTGATATCCGTGTGGATGACGACAGCGCCGATGATCCGGCCCCGGATCAGGATGGGTGCGGCGGTGACCCTGAGGGTGACCTCCTGGCCGGTCTCGCCGTGAGTGGCCTGGAGGATCTCGGTCACCTTCTCGCCCTGCAGGGCGCGCATCAGGGGACGCTCATGCTCGCGCAGGGGGAAGGGGCTGTTTGGCGAGCAGAAGGCGAAGCCCTCACCCTTGCGTCCGAAGGTGCGCCGCAGCTCTTCCAGGGAGGCGACGCCGAACAGTCGCAGGGCGGCGGGATTGCACCGGGTGACGCCTTCGCAGGACACGATGCAGACACCATTGGGTGTGGTGTCGAGGATCGCATTCATCTCCAGGCGCTTCAGGAGCACTTCAAAGACGTGGGCCGTGATGGAGCGCTTGCGCTTTCCCTGCACTGGGTCAAAGCGGAAGCGGGCACCTGTGGCCCTGGTGAAGTGGAAGGCGCAAGAACCCGGATGGGTTGCCAAAAGAGCTCCGACCCGATCGTTGATTACGCATCGGTCATCTATCAGTGTAGGCCTTTCTCGCTGGATAACCAGAAAACGAGAAATTATTTCCAGAGATCATTTACGAAGTGTAGGAGCGCGCTCCTGTTTCCTTCGCCGTCGCATTTGACGGTTCTGCCACATGGCACGGTGGGCAGCAGGCTGCACGCGACGGGTTGGGCTTGGCTGATATTTATAACCACTTTAATAACAAGAAAAAGATGCGCCGTGAGCCCACCGTCTGCCGTGGCACAGGACTTGATAGTTGATTGGTGCAGTGGTCGCCAGCGGTGCTGCGATCACCAATTCGAGTCCAGAGCTTTTCACAAGCTGGGGGTGGGATTTTGAGCCAGGAAAAAGCCATGCTGATTGACCTGACCCTCTGCGTGGGCTGCAACGCCTGCCAGGCGGCCTGCAAACAGGAAAATCAGCTTCCCCCGAATGAAGAGAAAAACCTGTCGCTGACGGCTTACACCGCGCTGCACAAGTACAACGACCTCTATGTGCGCCGGCTCTGCCAGCACTGCGATGTCCCCACCTGCGTGTCGGTCTGTCCTGTGGGCGCGCTGGTCAAGCTGGGGGATGGCCCGGTCGCCTACGATGCCGACAAGTGCATCGGCTGTCGCTACTGCCTCCAGGCCTGCCCCTACCACGTGCCGAAGTACGAGTGGAGCAGCACCAAGCCTCGCATCCAGAAGTGTCGCTTCTGCGCGCCCAGGCTGGCCAAGGGCCAGCTGCCAGCCTGCGCCGAGGCCTGTCCTGTGGGGGCGACCCTGTTTGGTGATCGGGATGAGCTGCTGCTTGAGGCGGCCCGCCGGTTGGGCGCAGAGCCGACCAAGTATGTGCCGAGGATCTACGGCAAGGACGATGTGGGTGGCACCTCGATGTTCTATCTCAGCTCGGTTCCCTTTGAACAGCTAGGCTTCGATTCACGGCTGGGCAGGGTCCCTCTGCCCATGCTCACCATGAGTGCCCTGTCCAAGGTCCCCAACGTGCTGTCCGTGGGTGGGGTGGTGCTGGGTGGCATCTGGTGGATCACCAACCGCCGCACGGAAGTAGCCGCTTTTGAAGCTGCTGAGAAAAAGGGCGAGACACCCCGCCCCGAGGAGAAGCCATGAAGCTCCGACTGCTCCCTCGCATCACGGGCTGGCAGGCCATCTCCACGACCCTGATCCTGGCCGGGACCCTCGCTGCCATCGCCAGATTC
>CAIRQL010000279.1 GCA_903880675.1 uncultured Holophagaceae bacterium
AAAGAACCTTTAACCACAAAGAACACAAAGAGCACAAAGAAAACCTGATTCGGTTTTTGTGTCCTTTGTGTCCTTTGTGTCCTTTGTGGTTAATTTGCTTTTCTGTATTCCTGCTTTTCTTCGTGTCTTCGTGTCTTCGTGTCTTCGTGGTGATCTTTTTTTTCTATTCTCTCTTTTTGCTCTTTTTGGTCTTTTTGCTGAAGCTTCCCCAGCGCTATGCCGCTTCGCTATCGGCGAACTGGAGGCGGACGAGCTTGGCGTAGACGCCGTCCTGGGCGATGAGGCCGTCGTGGGTGCCGCGCTCCACCAGGACGCCCTGATCCAGGACCCAGATCTCGTCGGCGTCCCGGATGGTGGACAGGCGATGGGCGATGGTGAAGGTGGTCAGGCGGTGGCTCACACGCTCGATGACCCGCTGGATCTTGGCCTCGGTCTCCGAGTCGATGTTGGCGGTGGCCTCGTCCAGCAGCAGCACGGCGGGCTCCAGGTAGAGCATGCGGGCGAAGGCCAGCAGCTGCCGCTCACCGGCGCTGAGCTTCTGGCCCCGCTCGCCCACCTGGGTCTCCAGGCCCTCGGGCAGCCGGTCCACCAGGTCCCGCAGCTGACTCTGCTCCAGCACCGAGGTCAGGCGATCGGCATCCAAGGGGCGGTCCAGCACGATGTTGTCCCGCAGGGTGCCGGAGAACACGAAGACGTCCTGCAGCACCAGACCGAAGAGGGCGCGGAGCCCCTTCACCTTCAGGTTCCGCACGTCCTCGCCGTCCACGGTGATCCGGCCCTTGTCCGCATCGTAGAAGCGCATCAACAGGTTGATCAGGGTGCTCTTGCCGGCCCCGGTGTGGCCCACCACGGCCACCCGCCGGCCCTTGGGGATGACGCCGCTGAGATCCCGGACCACGGTGCGGCCGCCCGCCTCGTAGGCGAAGGTGACCCCCTCGAAGCGGATCTCCTGGGCGAAGGCGGCGGGCTTGGCGTCCGCTGCCTCGCGGATCTCCTCCTGGTTGTCCAGCAGCCGGAAGATCCGCTCGCTGGAAGCCAGGGCCGTCTGCATCACGTTGTAGCGCTCGGCCAGCTCCCGGATGGGGCGGAAGAAGCGGCCGGACTGCTGCACGAAGGCCAGCAGCAGGCCCCAGGTGATGGCGCCGGCCTGGAGCTTGAACCCTGCGTAGAAGATCAGGGCAGCCAGGGTGCCGGACGTGATGAACTCCACCACGGGGAAGAAGACGGCATAGGCAAAGATGGTGCGGAGGAAGGCCTGGAAGTAGTCCTCGTTGAGGGTGCGGAACCGCAGGCTGCTGCGGACCTCCTGGCTGTTGATCTGCACCAGACCCATGCCGGAGATCTGCTCCTGGAGGAAGGCATTGATGGCGGCATAGCGCCGCTGGGTCTCGCTGAAGGCCTCGCCGGCCCGGCGGCGGAAGATCTCCGTGGCCACCAGCAGGAAGGGCAGGATACCCAGGGCCACCGTGGCCATGCCGGCATGGGTCCAGAACATCCAGCCCACGATGGCCAGCAGGGACAGCGCATCCCCCACGATGGCCACGAAGCCCGAGGCGAACATCTCGTTGAGGTTCTGGACGTCGCTGGTGACGCGGGTCATGAGGCGGCCCACCGGGTTGCGGTGGAAGAAGTCCGTGCTGCGGCCCATGAGATGCCCGAAGAGCTGCACCCGGAGGTCCACCATGGCCCGCTGGCCCACCTTGGCCAGGAGGAAATAGCGCGTGAAGTTGACGAAGAAGCCTGCCACCAGGATGCCCAGGAAGCCCGCCACCAGGGGGGTGGCCCCGGCGAGGTTACCCTGGGCCATGAAGCGGTTGATGAGGCGTAGGGTCAGCTCGGAAGGGAGGACCTCCAGCAGGGCTCCCAGGCCCATGAGCAGGAACAGGGCCACCAGGGACCGCCACTGGGGCTTGAGGTAGCTGGCCAGCCGCCACAGCAGCGCATGGCGCATGGGGCGGAGGGCCGCCTGGTCGGGCTGGAAAAAGGCTTCCTGTTCAGACATGAGGTCCATTCTCCCACAGGAACGGCAGGATCCGATTTCCCGTCGGGACTGTAGACTGGAGGTTCTTGCCGGAGACTTCATGGGACCCCTGACGCCGACCCTCATCGCAGCCGCTCTGCTCGCCCTTGCCCCCCCGGCCCCGCCAGTGCCGGATGCTGAGGTGGAAGCCAGGCTCCGCCGAGATGTGACGTACATGGCTGCTCCCGATATGAAGGGCCGTGGCAATGGCTACCCGGAGCTGGAGACCGTCGCCCGGCGCATCGAGACTGAGCTCAAGGGCCTCGGCATCGCCACCCAGCTCCAGCACTTCCCCTTCATCGCCAAGGTCGTCCGCGAGAAGCAGGCCGCCGCCCTCACCCAGGGCGAGACCACCCGCCCGCTGGTCTGGGGCAAGGACATCGAGGCCCTGGGCCTCAGCGCCGACGCCGACCTGCGTAACAAGCCCCTCGCCTTCCTGGGCTACGGGGTGCAGATCCCCGGCGGCTATGACGACCTGGCGGGCATCGAGCTGAAGGGCCGGGTGGCGGTGATTGCGCGGAGCGTGCCGGACCTGGACGCCTTCGCCCACCTGCCCAAGGGCGAGCGCAGCCTGCTGGCCCGCCTGAAGCGCCTGGAGATGGCCAAAGTGGCCGCCGTGGTCATCCTCGAGGATGCGGGCCTGCGGCCCCTCCTGCGGGAGGAGGGCCCGGTGAAGATGGAGGTACCGGTGGTGGGCATGACCCCGGAAGCCCTGGCCTCGGCCTGCGGGGACCTCGCCGCCCGCCTCAAGACCATCAAGGACACGGGCAAGCCCGCCAGCAAGGACTTCATCCTGGCACCCTGGTCCGTGCTGACCCTCGAGCTGAAGCTCAAGCGGGAGGAAGGCCAGATCCCCAATGTGGTGGGCTTCATCCCCGGCCGGGATCCCGTCCTGAAGAAAGAAATCATCGTCCTCGGAGCCCACATGGACCACCTGGGCATGGGCGAGCGGCACAGCCTGGGCGGCGCCGAGGCTGCAGGCAAGGTGCACCCCGGCGCGGACGACAATGCCTCCGGCACCGCCCTGGTGCTGGAGCTGGCCCGCCAGCTGAACAAGGAACGCCCCCGTCGCTCCATCCTGGTGCTCCACTTCGGCGGCGAGGAAGAGGGCCTGCTGGGCTCGCAGTACTGGGTGCAGCACCCCACCCACCCCCTGGAGTCCGTGAAGTTCATGCTCAACTTCGACATGGTGGGCCGCCTGGACGACCAGGCCCCCAAGCTGCTCATGGGCGGTCTGGGCGCCTCCAAGGCGGCGCTGGTGGCGGCGCAGAACCTGGTCCCCAAGGGCTTCTCCGTGATGGGGGATGTGGGCGCCAGCGTGGGTGGCTCGGACCACATGAGCTTCAGCCAGGCCAAGGTCCCCACCTTCTTCTTCTTCACGGGCGTCCACGGCGAGTACCACCGGCCCACGGACACCGCGGACCGAATCAACTTCAAGGGCATGGCGCAGCTGGCTGCCTACGGCAAGACCGTGGCGGCGGACCTGGCCAATGGCGAGATCGTTCCGGCCTTCGACGCCGAGACCGCCAAGGTGCCCATGAAGGGCGATGGTGGCCCCATGCGCATCTCCTTCGGCACCCTGCCGGACTACAGCGAGAACCCCAAGGGCTTCCGCATCACCGGCGTCTCCAAGGGCTCCACTGCCGAGGCCATCGGCATGCAGGCTGGCGATATCATGGTGCAGTTCGGGGACCGACCCGTGAAGAGCATCTACGACTACATGGGCGCCCTGGGTGCCTTCAAGGCCGGGGACAAGGCTGTGATCCAGTGGCTGCGTGGGGACACGCTGATGAAGGCCGAAGCCGTACTGAAGGGCCGTTCATGAGACTGGCCACCCCGCCGGGTTTTGCCACCGAGGTGTTCCTTCTGGAGCACCCGGATGCGGAGCTCTTGCCGGCGGGCCCCTGGACCCTGGTGGGGGATCGCTGCCTGCGGGAGGCCTGGCTGGCCGCAGGCCTGCCTGAGCCAGAGGGGGCCCTCTGGGTGTCCGTGCCCGAAGAAGAAAAGCGCCTGGCCACCGTGATCCCCTGGCTGGAGCACTGGGCGCAGACGCCCTTCCACCGGGACCTCACAGTGGTGGCCGTCGGCGGGGGCGTCCTCACCGACCTGGCGGGCCTGGCCGCCTCCCTCTACCTCCGGGGCGTGGCCTGGCAGGCCTGGCCCACCACCGTCCTGGCCATGGCCGATGCGGCCCTGGGTGGCAAGACCGGCGCCGACCTGGAGGCCGGCAAGAACCTGGTAGGGGCCTTCCATCCCCCCCGTCGCCTGGTGGCCTGCACCGGCTTCCTCGCCTCGCTGCCACCTCGGCAAGTCGAGAACGGTCGCTGGGAGCTCATCAAGACCGCCCTCATCCTGGGTGACCTGGTTTGGGCCGACGAGATGCTGCAGGACGGTCCCGTGAAGTTCAGCTGGGTGGAGCGGGCTCTGGCCTTCAAGGCCGGCGTGGTCCACCGGGATCCCCGGGAGTCCGGCGAGCGGCGCCTGCTGAACCTGGGCCACACCCTGGGCCACGCCCTGGAGGCCGCCTCGGGCTACGAGCTGCTCCATGGCGAGTCTGTGGGCCTGGGCCTCCTGGGCGCCTGTCTGCTGGCGGAGGAACAGGGCCTGAAGCCCCTACCGGCGGCCCTGCTGGCCACCCTGGCGCACCGACTGGCTCCCCTGGCTCCCTGGGTCGCCCCCTGGGAGGCCTGCCTGCCCCTGCTGGCCCGGGACAAGAAGGCCCAGCGGGCCTCGGCCCCAGGCACCCAGGCCTCGACCGTGCAGATCCACTGCATCCTGCCCCGCCTCGGGGAAACGGCGATTCAGCGGACCCTGCCTCCGGAGGCCTGGCAGCCCAGCCACAAGCGTCTCCTGGCCATGCTCAAGGAAGAAGGGAACCCCGATGCCTGAGTGCCGCAGGTCCGTCCTGGCGATGCTCCTGGCGCTGGCTGCCCTGGCGGCCCCCGCCGCTGAGGACCCCCGCGCCCTCATGCTCACGGCTCGCTCCCTCCAGTTCCGGGGCGGCGGTGAGGATCCCAAGATGGCCGTGATCCTGTACCGGAAGGTGATCGCCCTGGTGCCGGACAGCGCCGAGGCTTACCTCCGCTTGTCCGAGTCCCTGCAGGAGGCCATGGATCCCGAGGCCGCCGTGGCCCCCGCCGAAAAGGCCGTGGCGCTGGCGCCCCAGAGCGCTGAGGCCCAGGCGCACCTGGGCCTGCTCCAGTACCAGCGGGCCCAAAAGAACCCTGAGGTGGCACCCCTGGCCGCCCGGGCACTGCGCGCCGCTGCGGCTCGCCTGCCCCAGGACCCGGAGCTGTGGGCCCGCCTGGGCGAGGTCTGCGAGCAGACGAAGGACAGCGAAGGCGCCCTGCGGGCCTGGATCCGTCTCGGCCGCCTGCGCCCCAGCTTCACCCCGGCCTGGGAGCGGGCCCTCATCCACTCCCGCGCCATCCAGGACTACGATGGCAAGCGAGAGGCCCTGCTGGCCCTCAGCGCCCGCAACCCCGAAGAGCGCAACCTGCGCCTGCTGGAGGAGCTGGCCCGGGAGCAGATCAAGGTGGGCTACCTGGCCCATGCCGAGGAGAGCTTCCTCCTGCTGGCCCGCCACCTGCCGACGGAGGCGGGGCTGTGGGAAAACGTGTCCCTCATCCGCATGCAGACGGCCCGCTATAGCGAGTCCCTGGAGACCCTGGCCCGGGCCGAGGCCCTGAAGCCCGGCCCCACCCTGACCTTCCATGCGGCTCGCGCCCTCATGAACCTGGGCCGCTTCGCCGAGGCTGAAAAGCGACTCGCCGTCCTGGTCACTGCGCCCGCCGGCGTGGACTGGATCGAGGATGGCGCCCAGATGCTGTATGCCGAGTCCCTGCTGGCCCAGGGCCGGACGGAGGCCCTCCTGGACTTCCTCCGCCAGCGCCCCGCCAGCCCCCGCACCGATGGCGAAGCCCTGGCCTTCAAGGCCCAGGCCTTCATCAGCCAGAAGGACTGGCGGAGCGCCCTGGTGGTCATCCGCGACGGCGTGGCGCGCCACCCGAAGAATGCCTTCTTCCGCCAGGCGGCCCGGCTGCCCGAGTCTCAGCTGTCCTACAGCCTGTTCTCCCGCACGGAAGCCGAGGCCGCCCTGGAGCAGCTGCACCTGGAGGGCATGGCGGCCCTCTGGCAGGAGTTCCAGCGCTGGGACAAGTGCCTCGAGGCCCTGGAGCGCGCCCGTCGCCTGGCGCCCGTGACCAGCGTGGACCTGCTGGTCATGCAGAGCCAGGCCTACGATCAGCTGGACCGCCACGCCGAGGCGCTGGCGGTGCTCCGTGAGGCCCAGGCCCTGGAGCCGGACAATCCCCTGGTCCAGAACAACATCGGCTACCTGCTGCTGGAGCAGGACCAGAACCTCGAGGAGGCGGCCGCCCTCATTGAAAAGAGCGTCAAGGCCACACCGAACAGTGGCAGCGTGGTGGACAGCCTGGGGTGGGCCCAGTTCAAGCTGGGGCGCTTCAAGGAAGCCGAGGCCACCCTGCGCCGGGCCACCGAGCTGACGCCCTACAGCCCCGAGGTGCGGAAGCACCTGGGGGAGGTCCTGGTGAAGCTGGAACGACTGTCGGAGGCCGCCGAGCAGTGGGAGCGGGCCCTGGCCTTCGTGTTCCCCGAGCGGGCCGCGCTGGCCAAGCGCCTGTCCGAGCTGCGGGCCCGCATCGCTCGGGCCCAGGCGACCACCCCTGAGGCCACTGAGCC
This sequence comes from uncultured Holophagaceae bacterium, assembly GCA_903880675.1. Lineage (GTDB taxonomy): Bacteria > Acidobacteriota > Holophagae > Holophagales > Holophagaceae > Geothrix. The sequence continues at coordinate 6,722 of CAIRQL010000279.1, forward strand.
GGCTCCGGCGAAGGTTGTTCTCGATGACGACGAGGATGAGGACCAGCTCTGATGCTGCACGCGGCGCCCCCGGCCCTCGTCCAGCCCGCCCCGGCGGCCCCTCTGCGGGCCCAGTACGGCTGGGGCTACGCTGGCCCTGGCGGCGAGGGGGTGGGCACCCTCAGCCTGCTGCTGGACCTGACCACCGGCCGCCTGGTACTGGAGCTCCACGCCCCGGGTGAGCGGCTCATGCTGCTGGAGGGGGACCGGGCCAACGGCTACCGCCTGCAGGTGCCCCGCCAGAAGGTGGATCAGCGCTCACCCACCCTCGCCGCCCTGCCGCTGCCCTTCCTCCCCCAGGTGGCCAGCGTCGAGCAGCTGGACCGCCTCCTGCGCACCGGCGAAGGCCCCGGCATCACCGTGACCAAAAAAGACGCCACCGGCCCCGTGAAGCTGACCTGGAAAGGCAAAGACCTCAAAGGCAAAGAAGAACAAGTCTGGCTCGACCGCAAGAGGTGGGAAGCACCTCAGTGAGTTAATAAAAAACTCTCCACGAAGGGCACTAAGAAAAGCCAAAAATTGACCACGAAGACAGAAAGACCACGAAGAAAAGCAAAAAGCAAATTAACCACAAAGAACACAAAGGTCACAAAAAGGACAAAAGCCTTTTTGATTTGTGTTCTTTGTGCTCTTTGTGTTCTTTGTGGTAAAAAAATTCTTTTTCAGTTTTTGCGGTTTTGTCTTCGTGTCCTTCGTGGTGATCTTTTATTTTTTTGGGAAAGCAGGGCTACCCGCTTCGATCCAGGCGTTGAGGATGGCGTCGCCGAGGTGCTGGGCGGCGCGCTCGAGCTGTTGCTTCACCATGGGGCCTTGGCTGGCTTCGAAGATGGCCCAGTAGGCGAAGCCGCGGGTCTTGCCGCGGGTGGTGCGGGGGGTGGTGCGGTCGGCGGCGCGGTCATCTGCCAGCAGTTTGGGCACCAGGGCATGGGCCTGCTCCAGCCACTCCCAGGGGCGGCTCAGGAGGGCGGGGTCGGGCTTGGCCGGGGCGGCGTGGAGGCCTTCGATGGTCACCAGGCGGCCCACCAGGCCCGTCTCCCAGCGGCTGTGGATGCCCGTCTGGTCGGTGGTCTTGCCGTCGTGGTCCAGGGTCGTGTGCAGGGGCACGTGGGCATCGCCGATGTAGTGGCCGAGGACCGCCGAAGCCAGGGTCACCTGGGCAGGATCCCCGCTCTGAAAGGCCGCCACCAGATCCCGCCAGCGGTCCTGGATGACCCAGGGCACCACGCCCTTGCGGTAGTAGTCAGAACCGGCCGCTTCCCGGGCCTGCTCGAGACTGCGGGGCAGGTGGCCGGAGCCACCGAAGGCCTCCAGGTTCATGTAGTGGCGGGGGCCCTCCTTCTTATCCGTTTTCCAGTGGTCCGGATCCGAGGCGTGGTCCACCAGGACGCTCTCCTGGCCCGCAAACCAGGCCCGGGGGGCCGGCGGCAGTGTCGTGAGGGCCAGCGCCGACACCGTGCGATGCCCCTTGTCCCCCCAGGCACCGAGGGGCAGGGCGGCCAGGAGCAGGAACAGGAGACTGGCTTTCAAGAGGTGCCCCCGATGCATTCAATAAATCGTACTCACAGGGAAAATGCGGACACCGTCGCAACTGGTATTCGCCTTTCAACGCCGTTGTTCTTTATCAGCTTTTAAATCGGTGTTCATCGGTGTTCATCGGTGGTTAAAAAGGCTTTTATCTTGTTGTCAAATTCGATTTAGCCTAAACATTGAGTTTAATGAAAAAAGATATTAGCCACCGATGAACACCGATGAACACCGATAAAAGCATGAAAAAACTCATTCATGAATTAGCTCATGCCCATGGTTTTTATTGGTGGCTTATTGATAAAATTCCCCCCACTCCTGGGCTGGGTTCCGCTACTCCGGGATGGTGCCGGAGCGCTCCCAGCGGGTGCGGGTGAAGAAGTGGCGGGCGGCGTCGATGAAGTCCCCGGCCACATCGCCCGGGCCTTCCGGCACCCGGCCGTTGTCGTTGTCCGTGGCACCCTCGCGGAAGCTCCACCACACCATGAAGGGGCGGCCCCGCAGGTGGTCCATGGGCAGGAAGCCCCAGTAGCGGCTGTCCTGGCTGTTGTCCCGGTTGTCACCCATGGCAAAGATATGGCCTGCAGGCACCTTGACCGGGCCCAGATTGTCCTTGAAGCCGTCCTGAACGAGGCTGTTCATGGCCTGCATCTGGTTCCGGGTGTGGAGCGACAGCACCTCTGCATCCGCATGGCGCCAGAGGCCCTGGGGGCGCTCCGCCTCACCGGCGGTGCGGGTGGGGGGCCAGGGGCCGGGGGTGGGGCCCTCGGGGTTGCGGCCGAACATGTGCTCGAAGGCGCCCGTGACCTGCTTGCCGTTCACGTAGAGGCGCTTGTCCCGCATCTCCAGGGTGTCGCCGGGCAGGGCCACGCAACGCTTCACGTAGTCCTGGTCACGGTCGAGGGGATAGCGGAACACGATGATGTCGCCCCGTCGCACGCCGCGCATGGGGAACAGCGCCTCCTCCCAGGCCCACTGGGGTCGGGCAAAGATGAACTTGTTGGCCAGCAGGTGGTCCCCGATCATCAGCGTGTTCCGCATGGAGGCGGTGGGGATCTTGAACTGCTGCCCAACGAAGGCCTTGAAGAACAGGATGAGCACCATGGCGAAGCAGATTACTTCCAGGTTGTCCCGGACCATGCCCTTCTCGGCACCTGGGGGGAGGTGGATGTCCTGGTCTTCGGCGGTGGTCTCGGCCATGGGGGCTCCGGAGGGGATCAGGGTCGCATGAGGGAGGGCAGGTCCGTGAAGCCGCGGGCCACCAGGAGGTTCACGGTGGTCCAGCCAGCGGCCCGCTCTTCCAGGGACTCCACCTCCCCCAGGTCCGGCAGATAGAGGGTCCGATGGCGGGGGCCGTGGGCGGGGGTGGCCTCCACCCAGACGCCCACGGGGTCCGTGCCCGGCGGCAGCAGGCGGGCGCCCTGCCAGGCCCCGCGGCCCACCACCCGGAAGGTGATGCCCCGCTCGGTCCAGGTGTCGCCCGCCGGAAAGCCCTCGGGCAGGAGGCGGGTCTGGCTCTGGCCGTCCGGTGCCACGAGGCTCACGCCACCGGCCCGGCAGAGCAGGTTGACGCTGGTGCGGCCCTGGGTGCTGGTGAGATCAAGCTGGATGGCCGCTGGCCCGCCAGGGGCCACGGGCGAGCGGGCCACGCGCACCTGCAGGCGACCGGCGGAGCGGGCGGGCTGGGGCAGGGTGGGATTCTCGTAGGCCAGGGTCAGGCCCTCTTCCCAGGGGGCATAGACCGCCGCCTGGCGGGGCTGGCAGGCCAGGACCAGCAGGAGGGCGGCGCCGCCCAGGAGCAGCCCCGTCCGGCCCATCAGCGGTGGCCCCGGTTGAACCTGGCCACCAGGTCGGTCAAGGAGGCGCCGGGCTCGGGGGCCGGCTGGGCGGGGGCCGAGAAGACCCGGGACTCGGTCTCCGGACGGACGGGGCGGGGGCCGCGGTCCGGGCGCGGGGGCCGGGGACCTTCGGGCCGGGGCGGGCGTGCCCCCTCAGGCCGAGGTGGTCGGGGGCCTTCGGGCCGAGGCGGACGAGCACCTTCAGGACGGGGCGGCCGGGCGCCCTCAGGGCGGGGCGGACGTGGGCCTTCAGGCCGGGGTGGTCGTGGTCCTTCAGGCCGAGGCGGACGAGCCCCTTCAGGGCGGGGTGGCCGGGGACCCTCAGGCCGGGGTGGCCGAGCACCTTCGGGCCGGGGCGGGCGGGCCTGACCTTCGGCGCGGGGGGGCCGGGGGGGCCGACCGGTCTGGGGCTGGGGCGGCAAGAGGGCCTTGATGGAGAGGGCGATGCGCTTGGACTGGAGGTCCACGGTGAGCACCTTGACCTTCACGGCCTGGCCCACGCTGAGGGCGTCCGCCGGGTTCTTCACGTAGCGGTAGGCGATCTCCGAGAGGTGCACCAGACCGTCCTGGTGGACGCCCACATCCACGAAGGCGCCGAAGTCCGTCACGTTGGTGACGATCCCCTGCAGCTCCATGCCCACTTCCAGGTCCGAGGGCTTGTGGACGCCCTCGCGGAACTCCACGATCTCGAAGGTCTGGCGGGGGTCGCGGCCGGGCTTCTTCAGCTCTGCAAGGATGTCGCGCACAGTCTCCATGCCGCACTTCTCGTCCACCAGCTGCTGGGGGTCGAGGGCGTTGAGGACCTCGTCGGCGCCGATGAGCTCGGGCACGGTGCGCCCCGTGAGCTGGCAGATGCGCTCCACCACGGGGTAGCTCTCCGGGTGCACGGCGGAGGCGTCCAGGGGGTCCTCACCGTCCTGGATGCGCAGGAAGCCCGCAGCCTGCTGGAAGGCCTTGGCCCCGAAGCGCCCGATCTCCAGGAGCTGGGCGCGGCGGCGGAAGGCACCGTGCTCGAAGCGGTGGGCGACAATGCTCTTGGCCAGGCTCTCGCCGATGCCGGCCACGTAGGCCAGCAGCTTGTAGGAGGCGCTGTTGAGGTCCACGCCCACGCGGTTCACGCAGCTCTCCACGGCGTCATCCAGGCCCTTCTTGAGGGCGGTCTGGTTGACATCGTGCTGGTACTGGCCCACGCCGATGCTCTTGGGATCCACCTTCACCAGCTCCGCCAGGGGATCCTGGAAGCGGCGGGCGATGCTCACGGCACCGCGCACGGTGACGTCGTGCTCGGGGAACTCCTCCCGGGCGATGTCGCTGGCGGAGTAGACCGAGGCGCCGGCCTCGCTGACGGTGACGCAGATGAGGCCCGTGCGGTCAGTTTCCTTGAGCCACAGGCGGATGAAGGCTTCCACCTCCCGGCCGCCAGTGCCGTTGCCGATGGCGATGGCTTCCACCGGATTGTCCACGCAGAGCTTCTCCAGGATGGCGCGGGCGCCGTCCAGGTCCCGCTTGGGCTCCAGGGGGTAGATGACATCGTTCTGCACCAGCTGGCCCAGGCGGTTGATGACCACCAGCTTGCAGCCCGTGCGGATGCCCGGGTCCACGCCCAGGGTGCAGCGCTGCCCTGCGGGCGGGGCGAGGAGCAGGTGATCCATGTTGGTCTGGAAGACCTTGATGGCCTCGCCGTCGGCCTTGCGCTTGGCCTCGTAGCGCACCTCGGACTCGATGGCGGGGGCCAGCAGGCGGTCGAAGGCGTCGGCGGCCACCTCGGGGAAGTGGCGGCGGTAGGCGGCACCGGGGTCGGCCTCAATGCGGGCCTCCAGCTGGGCCACCAGGGGCTCCCGGGTCACCAGCAGCTTCACCGTGAGGATGTCCTCCTTCTCGCCGCGCCGGAGGGCCAGCAGGCGGTGGCTGGGGATCTTCTTGATGGGCTCGGAGAACTCGAAGTAGGGCTTGAAGCGCAGGGCTGCCTGGTCCGCCTTGCGCTCTTCCCGGGCCACGGACTGGAGGATGCCGTGCTCGTGGAAGGTCTGGCGCAGCCAGGCCCGGATGGCGGCGTCCTCGGAGAGGCGCTCAGCCAGGATGTGACCCGCACCCTCCAGGCACTCGGAGGGAGCCCGCAGGCCGTCCTCGTCCTTGATGAAGGGCTCGGCGATGAGCATGGGCTCGGCGCCCGTGGCATCCGCCAGCAGGGAGTCCAGCAAGGGCTCCAGGCCGCGCTCCCGGGCCGCCGTGGCCTTGGTGCGCTTCCGGGGCTTGTAGGGCAGGTAGAGGTCTTCCATCTCGGCCTTCACCCAGGTGCCCTCGATCTTGGCCCGCAGCTCCGGGGTCAGCTTGCCCTGCTCCCCGATGCTCTTCAGGATCGTCTTCCGGCGGTCCAGCAGGTCCTTGAAGTAGGCGAGGCGGTCCTCCACGGCCCGGATGGCCACTTCGTCCAGGGAGCCGGTGGCTTCCTTCCGGTACCGGGCGATGAAGGGCACGGTGTTGCCCTCCTGCAGCAGAGCCGCAATGGCGGCAACGCCTGCGCGGGGGAGCTTGAGCTCCGAGGCCATGAGGTCAAGCACCTGATCCACACTTGCTCCTTGCACCCCGGGAATCCGGGAAAGGGGATGATACCAAGGCCGGGGGGTTCCCGCCCCCTGCCGTCGGCTAACGGTCGACGACCACCTTCCGCCGGGTGCCCGCGGGAGGTCGCTCCAGACCCCGGAGCGCCTTGCGCCAGTGGGCCGCGTCCAGGCCTGTGCCGATGGCCACGGCCATGCAGGGCGGGGGCTGACCGGTGGGCAGCAGGGGCATGCGGGACAGCTCCAGACGACCATCCGCCAGCTGGAAGGCCCAGCGGTCGCTGCCGTCGTTGCGGGCGGCCCAGCCGTCGAAGGCACACACGCCCTTGGCCCGCAAGAGCTCGCCAGTGGTCGGCGGTGCCAGCAGCAGGGCCTCCAGGGCCGAGGGGTCCACTGGGTGGTCGAAGGCCAGGGTGATGGCCCGGGCTGCGGCAAAGCTGGGGCCGTCCACGGGGACCCAGCCCTCGGGCAGGGGGCGCACATCCCCCTGCCAGGGGTCCGGGCTGCCGGCGGGGGCCTCCCCGTGCCGGGTGGCCACCAGGGGAATGTGCCGGAAGGCGGCGCGCAGCTCACCCTCCCAGGCGAAGGCGGCGGAGGGGTCCAGGTCGGCCTTGCTGAGGTGGATGAGGCTGGCCAGGGCCGCCTGCCGATGGAGCAGGGGGCGGGTCTGCAGGTGATCCACAGGGGACAGGCAGGACACCACCGTGAGCAGGCCAGCCAGGCGGGTGCGGCCAGCCAGGGCGGGCTCCAGCTCCAGGTCCAGCAGGTCCGTGGGGTCCGCCAGGCCCGTGGTCTCCAGCACCACCCGCTCGGGACCGCCGGGCTCGAAGCACCAGGACCGCAGGGTCTCCACCACATCATCCCGCAGGCTGCAGCAGGCGCAGCCGTTCACCAGGTTCTCCACCCCCGCCAGTTCCGGGCGTTCGGCGTCCACCAGGGCACCGTCCACGCTCACGGCGCCGAACTCGTTGATGAGCACCGCCACCCGGCGGCCCGCCGCCACCTCGGCCTTCAGCAGCCGATTCACGGCCGTGGTCTTGCCGGCGCCCAGGGGGCCGGTGACGATGAGGATCTCCATGGGGCGGCGCTCGGTCATCCCCCTATGATGACGGGCGAGGCGGTGGCGCTCCAACAATTAGGGATCTTCCGGGATTTCAGGGAAGGAAGTCTCACCGAGAGCACAGAGAACGCAGAGGAAAACAGGCAAGGGGTGGCTGAAAAGAAAGGAAGGAACGCGGAGGAAAACCGAGGAGCTGAGGAGAGCGGAGAACGGCCTGAGTGCTTGGGTCGGAAAAGCT
>CAIRQL010000280.1 GCA_903880675.1 uncultured Holophagaceae bacterium
AAAGAACCTTTAACCACAAAGAACACAAAGAGCACAAAGAAAACCTGATTCGGTTTTTGTGTCCTTTGTGTCCTTTGTGTCCTTTGTGGTTAATTTGCTTTTCTGTATTCCTGCTTTTCTTCGTGTCTTCGTGTCTTCGTGGTGAATCAGCTGTTTTTACGCTCTCTTCTTCTGATCAGGTGCTACGGACCCAGGCGGTAGACTGGTGGGATGTTGTACCTGCCGCCGCTCTACCCGATCACGGATGCCACCCGGCCGGAGTCGCTGTCGGCGCAGGTGCGGGCGCTGGGGGAGGCGGGCTTCCCCCTGGTGCAGTTCCGGGGCAAGCCCCTGGATGCCAAGGCCCAGTGGCTGGAGCTGCGCGTGGCCCTGGCGGAGTCTGCGGCCCGGGGCGGGTGGCCTGCCATCTGCGTCAACGACCGCGCCGACCTGGCCCTGCTGGCGGCTCGGGAGGGCCTGACCCCCTGGGGCCTGCACCTGGGCCAGGATGACCTGCCTCCGGCGGAGGCCCGCCGCCTACCGGGCCTCGGCAGCTGCCACCTGGGCACCTCCACCCATGGGCCCGATGAGTGGGAGGCCGTGGACGCCACCTGCGATCACGCCGGTGTGGGGCCCTTCCGGGGCACCGCCACCAAGACTGACCATGCGGCCCCCGTCGGCCTTGAGGGCCTGGAAGCGGGCTGTCAGGCCCTCCGGGACCGGGGTCTGGCCCCCATCGCCATCGGCGGCCTGACGCTGGCCGATGCGCCCGCCTGCTTCGAGGCCGGTGCGGAGGCCCTGGCCATGGTGGGCGAGCTCCACCGCACGGCGGACCCCGCCGCCCTGGGCTGGGCGGTCCAGGCCCAGCGCTGGCGGGTCCGTACCCCCTTCTGGCGGGGCCACGGCATCGTCCTGGTGGGGGGTAGCGGGGCCGGCAAGAGCACCCTGGGTCCGATCCTGGCCCAGAGCCTTGGCCTGCCCTTCTACGACCTGGACCAGGTCATCGAGGCCCATGGCGGGCGCCCGGTGGCCGAGATCTTCGCCGCCTCTGGAGAGGCCGCCTTCCGGGCCCTGGAGGCCGCCCTCCTGCCCACCCTCCTTGATGCGCCGGCCGTGGTGGCCCTGGGCGGGGGCGCCTGGGAGGCCGCCCCCAACCGGGCCACCGTGGCCGAAGCCAGCTTCGTCCCCCTGTGGCTGGCCGAGACGCCGGAGCGGGCCTGGGCACGGGTTGGACGAGACCCCGCAAGACCCCTGGCCCAGGACCGAGCCAGCTTCATGGCCCGCTATGCCGCCCGCCGAGCCGCCTGGTCCCTGGCCCCCATGGTCATTCCCTTTGGTCATAGTTCCCAGGATCTGGCCTCAGCCTTGCTAAACTCCTAGGCATCCCCCGGACATCCTGTGGACTTGATCCTTTCCGATCTGCACGCGAACATGCACGCCCTGCGGGCCGTGCTCCGGTTCACCCGTCGGAAGGCCATCCACCGCTTCGTCCTCCTGGGGGACCTGGTGGGCTACGGGGCCCACCCCAACCACCTGCTGGACAAGGTCCGGGAGCTGAAGCCCCGGTTCCTGGTCCGGGGCAACCACGACAAGGCCTGCTCGGGGCTCGACGATGCCAGCTCCTTCAGCCTGCCGGCCCGCCATGCAGCCATCTGGACCCGGGACCGCCTCCGACCCGAGAACCTGCGGATCCTTGCCGAGGCCCCCGAGGGTCCGGTCTGGGTGGGGGATGACTACCTGATCGCCCATGGGTCCCCCGGCGACGAGGACGCCTACCTCATGCATGACCACGAGGTGGGCCACGCCTTCGATGCCTTTGAGGGTCCCCTCTGCTTCTTCGGGCACACCCACCTGCCCGGCTGCTTCGAGCTGGACGAGGGGAACGGCCGCCTGAACTGGATCTCCCTCGAACCGGGGGAGTGGTTTGAGTTTCAGCCCCAGTGCCGCTACCTGGTGAATCCCGGCTCGGTGGGCCAGCCCAGGGACCGGGACCCCCGGGTCTCCTTCATGACCTATGACCATCCCCGTCGCCGCGTAAAGCTCCACCGCATCGAGTACGACATCAAGGGCGCCGCCAAGGCCATCCTGGCCGCAGGCCTGAACTCCATCCTGGCAAATCGCCTGGCCCAGGGCATCTGAAAGGCAGCATCACCATGGCACAGGAATCCTTCCTCTCAGCTCCCGTCCTGGAACAGTTCCTCCTCCAGGCTCGGTTCACCCGCGCCGTGGCCAGCCTCCGCCTCCAGGAGGCCCACGCCCGCCTGCTGGGTGACCTTCGCATCCACCGCTTCCGGGCCGGCGTGGATCTGGAGCTGTCAGGCCTCCATCCCCGGGATCAGGTCCCGGAGGAAGGCACCTCCGTGACCCTCACCATCCTGCTGGGGGACGAGGTCCTCAGCCTGGATGCCACCCTTCTCGAACCGGGACTGGACGCCGGGGGCGCCGTGCTCCTGCGCCTGCACTGGCCCACGGCGGCCGCCCACCTGCACCGCCGCCGGGACATGCGCGTGGCCGGTCCGGACCAGTCCCCGCTAAAGGCCCGCGTCACCCTGGGAACCCGCACCCTGGACGCCCTGGTGGTCAACCTCACGGAGTCCGGCGTGGGCCTGGCCCTGGCGGAGTCCCTGCGGGTGGAGCTGCATGACCGGGTGGACATCGACGCCACCCTCCCGGACGGCGCGCACCTGAACTGCCCTGGCGAGGTCCGCCACATCACCCACCTGGAAGACCAGGCCTACCCCACCCGCCTGGGCGTGGTGCTGACGCCCCCGGCCGACATGGATATGGAGCCCATCCACCGCTTCATCCAGGCCCGCCGCACCGACCGCAGCCACACCCGGGCCCTGTGATAGTGATTTGGCTTCAAGAAGAAAAGATCCCCATCAAGATCCAACGTTGGCGTGACGGCGCGCAAGTTGGGATGAAAAAGCCCACCGCCAAGGCGCCAAGGACGCCAAGAGGTATCGACTCATCCCGCATGGGTCCGCCGTAGGCGGCTTCCGGCGCAGCCGGAAGTGATCCCGGGGGCGGTGATCAGTTTCGTTCCAGCGGGATGTGCGCCCATAGCCTAGCCGCCGCCGCGCTGGAAGCCGCGGTGGAAGCGGGCGAGGAAGGCCTCGACCGCAGCTGGGTCATGGCCCCGCAGGCGGATCTCCACCCGCAGGCGGGGCATGGCCAAGTGGCCGATGGGCAGGGGCGCCAGGGGCAGCAGGTCGAGGGTCCAGCCCTGGGCGGCGTCCCCCTGGGTGATGCGGTCGCCCTCCACCCGGTAGTCCTGCTCCGCCACGGCCCCCGGCAGCAGGCGAAAGAAGTCCGCCCGGTCGATGGTCATGTCGTAGCTCGCTTGAGGTTTCACGGGGCCTCAGCCGCCCGCCACGGGGGGCCAGACGGCCAGGGCCTGGCCCTCCTGCAGGACCCTTTCCGATAGCTCGGCGACCGGCACCCACACGCCATCCAACAGCACGATGGCGCACTGGGCCGGGGGCACGCCCTGGCACTGGAGGGCATCCAGCAGAGTGGCACCCGGGGGCAGCTCCAGCTCCATCCAGAGCCGGGACCGGCACTCGGGAGGGAGGTGGACGCCCAGGGAGGCAAACAGCTTCAGGGTGATCTTCATCCCAGTTTCTGGGCCGCCGCGAGGTAGGCCTGCATGACCAGGGTGGGGTCCTGCATGAGCCGGCCCTTCCAGACGCCCAGCTTGACCCGGCCCTCGATGAGGCCGCGCAGGGCGCCCACATGGTTCGTGAAGCCCACACTGTTGGCGCCCACGAGGCGCTCACCATCGAACTGCAGGTTCAGGTAGCGCCAGTGGGTGGGATCCAGCACCTCGGTGGACTCGCCCCCGGGGACACCCTCCCACAGCCCGAAGGAGGAGGAGACCAGGCCCAGGGTGGTGAGCACGTTGAAGACCAGGCTGCCCTTGAAGGCGGCGGGCCGACCGGCCATGTTGAGGGCGGCGATGCGGCCCTGCTCAACGGCATTGGGCTGGATGGCGTTGACCCCGCGCTGGCCCGTGAGGCAGTCCACGGACTCGGCCACGTCCCCGGCGGCATAGACACCGGGGACATTGCTCTGCTGGTTGGGATCCACCACGATGCCCTGGCTGATCTCGATGCCGCTGCCGGCAAGGAAGCCCAGGTTGGGATCCACGCCCACGGCGCTGAGGTAGAAGTCCGCCGGCAGGATGCGGCCTTCGCCCAGGTCCACCTGGAGGATGCCGCCCACGGCGGTGAGGCCCTTCGGCTGGGTGCGGGTAAGGATCTTCACGCCCTTGGCCTCACACCAGGCGCGCAGGAGGCCGCTGGCGGTGGGGTTCATCATGCGGCGGACCATGTAGCCGCTGCGCACCAGGATGGTGAGGTCCACGCCCCGGGAGAGCAGGCCCTCCATGATGATGCAGCCCACGAAGCCAGCGCCCATCTGGACCACGCGGGCTCCAGGTTTGGCCTTGTCGAGGATGGCCCGGGCATCCGCCAGGGTCCAGCAGGCGTGAACGCCCGGCAGGTCGATGCCGGGAATCTTTTCCAGACTGGGGCGGGAGCCCGTGGCGATGAGCAGGCGGTCATAGGGCAGGCTGCTGCCTGTGCTCAGCGCCACCGTGCGGGCGGTGGTGTCCACGGACTGGGCCTGTGCCTTGACCAGAGCGATACGGAGGCGGTCGTAGTGGCCGGGCTCCTTGCGCAGGTGGGTCCCCGCTTCGGCAATGTCGCCCTTGAGCAGGTAGGGGATCGCCATGCGGGAGTAGGGCGCCTCCCCTTCGCCGCAGAGGATGGTGATCTCTGCGGCAGGGTCGGCCTTGCGCAACGTCTCCGCGGCGACCACGCCCGCGGGACCGCTTCCAACAATGAGATGTCGCATGGATCAGAGGCCGAGGAGGGTGCGGGTCGCATTGGTGGGAACGCCATCGGCGCTCCAGCCACGGACCTGGTAGTACTCCGGCATCATGATGTCCAGGCGGGTAACCGCACCCTTCTGGGGACCGCTGTTGGCGGGCTCATTGAGGAGGCGCGGCGGCAGGGTGTCATCCTTGCTGGTGATGCCAGCGGCCAGGTTGAACTCCCGCTCCATGTTCCAGATGCGCTCGCCGATGAGGAGCAGGCGGTCGTCGGACCAGTCGCCTTCGCAGGCGGCCTGGATCTGGGGCTGGATGTCCTGGAGGCCCCAGGCAAAGGTGGTGAAGAGGCAGAGGCCGCTGGAGTCCACCACCGCCGTCAGGTCCTGGAAGGCCTTGAGCATGGCGGGCTTTCCTTCGGTGGCCTGGGGCTCCATCTTCACGGGGATGCCCAGCACTTCGGGGGAGACCATGTAGCCACGGAGGTGGCAGGCGCCGCGGTTGCTCGTGGCGTAGGCCAGGCCCATGCCCTGGAGGGCACGGCCATCGTAGGCCGGGAACTCCTGGCCCTTGACGCTCATGGAGAGCTCAGGACGGCCGTACTTGGCGCAGAGGCGCTTGGAGCCCTGTCCGATGGCCACACCGAACCCTTCGCCCTTGGCGGTCCACTCGGCCAGGGTCACCAGGGCCTCCGCAGAGCCCCAGGTCAGCTTGAGGCCCACCTCGGCTTCCGTGAGAATGCCCAGCTCGTAGAGCTCCATGGCGGCGCCGACGGTGGCCCCGCAGGAGATGGGGTCGTAGCCGTCCTCGTTGCAGAGGAAGTTGGCGTAGGTGAGGGCCTCCAGGTCCTTGACGCCGTTGGCGGCGCCCAGGGCCCAGGCGGCCTCGTACTCCAGCCCGCCGGAGGCCCCGTGGTACTGGGGCTTGTCCTTGACGCTGAAGTGGCCCGGATCCATGCGGGAGATGCGGCCGCAGGCGATGGTGCAGCCGAAGCAGGCGCCGTTGGTCACCAGGTTGGCTTTGCCGTCGGTCTCCCGCTTCTCGTGCATGGCCTCGCCACCGATGGCATTGGCGGATGCAAACTGCGTGTCCTTGTGGTTGTGGGTGGGCAGCGCACCCAGCTCATTGATGACATTCATGAGCACCTGGGTGCCGTAGGTGGGCAGGCCCACGCCGGTCACGCCGTTGCCAGCCAGCACCTTCTTGCCCGCATCCACGGCGGTGAAGAAGGCCTCGGGATTCGCAATCTGGTAGGCACTGGTGAGGGTGCCCCGCACGGCCACGGCCTTGAGGTTCTTGGAGCCCATGACGGCGCCCACGCCAGACCGCCCGGCAGCCCGGTGCAGGTCGTTGACGATGCCAGCGAAGAGCACCTTGTTCTCCCCGGCGCGGCCAATGGAGGCCACGCGGATCTGGGGATCCTGGTGCTGCTTCTTGATGACTTCCTCGGTCTCCCAGACGGTCTTGCCCCACAGGTGCGCGGCGTCCACCAGCTCAGCGGTGCCGTCGTTGATGAGCAGGTAGACCGGCTTGGGGGAGGTGCCCTCGAAGATGACCATGTCCCAGCCTGCGAACTTCAGCTCGGCGCCGAAGAAGCCGCCGGAGTTGGAGCAGGCGATGGCATTGGTGAGGGGGCCCTTGGTG
>CAIRQL010000281.1 GCA_903880675.1 uncultured Holophagaceae bacterium
AGCCCAACATGGAGTCCGCCGCGAAGCGCTCCAGGCGGCCGATGGAGACCGGCTGGCCCTTGATGCCGATGACGCACTTGATCTCGCACTGCTTCTCCTGGGGGCAGACGCGCCCGCAGACGGAGCCGAGGGAGGAGCTCTTCTTGATGATGCGGGCAGCGCCCTGGGCGTTGTCCCGGACGATCTCCATGAGGAAGGCCGGGATGTCAATGCTCACGGGGCAGCCGTCGATGCAGGCGGGGTGCTTGCACATGATGCAGCGGGCGGCTTCGAGCTTGGCCTGCTCGGCGGAGAGCCCCAGGCTCACCTCGTCGAAGTTGCACACCCGCAGCTCGGGCGGCTGGCAGGCCATCTCCTGGCGGGGGATCTTCATCTTCTGGCTGGGCTTGATGGTCTCGAGGGAGAGGCTCTTCCAGTCCAGGTCGGTGACCGGCTCATTGAGGTACTGGGAGTAGTCCACGGGGCCCGTGGCCGCCACGCGGCCGATCTTGCAGTCCTCGGGGCTGCAGACGTCCTTCTCCTCGGACTTGTACCAGTCCTGCCGCATGCGCAGCATGTTGAAGTCCACCTTGTGGCCGTCGAAGTCGGGGCCGTCGAAGCAGGCGAACTTGACCTCGCCACCCACGCTCACGCGACAGCCGCCGCACATGCCGGTGCCGTCCACCATGATGGCGTTGAGGCTCACCAGGGTGAAGATGTCGTGGGGCTTGGTCAGGTCGGCGACGGCGCGCATCATGGGCAGGGGGCCCACGGCGACCACCTGGGCCACGGGCTCCCGGGCGATGATGTCCTTGAGGGCGTCGGTGACGAGGCCCTTGCGGCCCAGGCTGCCGTCGTCGGTGGTGACGATCAGCTCGGCGGAGGCAGCCCCCAGCTCATCGGCCAGGAGGACGCGCTCGGCACTGCGGCCGCCCAGGATGGTGATGACCCGGCGGCCCTTGGCGTGGAGCTCCTCGGCGGCGGGCAGGATGGCGGCGGAACCGTAGCCACCGGCCATCAGGACGATGGTGCCTTCCTCCACCAGCTCGGTGGGGGCGCCCATGGGCCCGGCCACGGCGAAGAGGCGGTCACCCGCACTCAGCTTGCCCATGGCCTGGGTGGTGGAGCCCACTTCCTGCATGATGAAGTGGATGTAGCCCTTCCGGGCGTCGCCGCCGGCCAGGGTGAGGGGGATGCGCTCGCTCTCGGGGAAGGGGGCCACCATGAAGAACTGGCCGGGCTTGCGGCCCCGGGCCACCTGGGGGGCCTGCACGATGAAGGACCAGGTCTCGGGGGCGACCAGCTTCTTCTCGAGGATCAGGTAGCCGTCCTGGGTCTCGGCGTCGGAGCAGTAGAGGGAGCGGCCCTTGAGCAGGGGCAGCATGAGGTACTCTTCGGCCTCGATGTGGTCCTGGATCAGGTCCACCAGGCGCTGGCCCAGCAGGGTCAGCGAGCGGGGCGCACGGACCTGGCCATCGTTGATCTCGGCGAGCAGCTGCAGGTTCAGGTCCCACATCTGGCGGTGGTCTTCATGGAGGCGCTGGTGGAGGGCCTCGGCGCCGATCTCCTCCAGGAGGGGGAAGAGCTCCCGCTCCTCAGCCTCGTTGTGGGGCCGGAGGACCTCGTAGATCCAGCGGGCCCCTTGGTCGACCCCCTTCCAGTCCGAGGCCGCCAGGGCCTCAGCCAAGCGCGCCAGGCGGCTCAAGGCCTCCTCGTGGGTCGCATGCCAGTTGGGCGTGGGCAGATTACCGGAACGGATCGCCTGAATGGACGAGTCGGACATGGATGCCTCCAGATCCGTTCAGCATGGGATATATGGCCCCCAATTTCTCTGTCTAAAAACCTAAGTGGGTCTGGTTGTGACCCTTGCCACATGGCCCAGGAACGGCCGCGCTGCGGCCCTATTGGATGAATCCAGCGGGGTTCAGTCCGACCCGTCCCCCCTACCGGCGCAGGAGGACCTCCCGGACCTTCCCGGCCAGCTCGCGGATGCGGAAGGGCTTCTGGAGGAACCCGTCCGGGGGGAGGTCCACCAGGGATTCGAGGGATTCCTTCTGGGTGTACCCACTGGTGAGCAGGACCCGGGTGCCTGGAGAAAGGGCGCGGATGCGCCGGAAGGCCTCGGCCCCGCCCATCCGGGGCATGGTCATGTCCAGGAGGACCAGGTCCACCGTTTCCAGTCCGGCCTCGAAGAACTCCACAGCCTCTAGGCCGTCCCGGGCCTCGAGGACTCGGAAGCCGAGCCCCTGCAGGGCCCCGCGGGCCAGGTCCCGGATGATGCTTTCATCGTCCACCACCAGCACCGTCCCCGAGGAGGGCTGGTCCGCCTCGGCCGGGGGCAGGGCTGCCGGGAGGGCGGCCCCGGAGGCGGGGAACAGGAGGGTGAAGGTGGTGCCCTTGCCAGGCCTGCTCTGGACCCGGAGGCCGGCGTGATGGCCCCGGACGATGCCGAGCATGGCGGACAGGCCCAGCCCCCGCCCGGTGAACTTGGTGGTGAAGAAGGGGTCGAAGATCCGGCCGATGGTCTCCGCATCCATCCCGCAGCCATCGTCCTCCACATCCAGGCGAACATAGGTGCCCGGTACCAGGACTTGCCCCGGGAAGTCCGCCGACAGGTCGGCCCGGCTGCAAGTTACGGCCCGGGTGCGCAGGATCACGGTGCCCGGGTGGTCGCCGATGGCCTCCGAGGCGTTGATGACCAGGTTCATCACCACCTGCTGGAACTGGGCGCTGTCGGCTTCGACCGCCGGCAGGTCCGGTTGGAGGAAGGTGCTGATGGACACCTTCTTGGAGATCGAGACGGCCAGCAGGTCGCCCATCTCAAGAATGATGGTGTTCAGGTCAATGGGCTGGATGGCGAAGTGGGCCTTGCCGGCGTAGGCCAGCAGCTGCCGGGCCAGGTCTGAGCCGCGCTGGGTGGTGGCCTCGATGCGCTGGAGGGCGGCCTGCAGCACCGGGTGGTCCCGAACCAGCCCCTGGGCGACCTCGGCGTTGCCCAGGATGGCAGTGAGCAGGTTGTTGAAGTCATGGGCGATGCCCCCGGCCAGCACGCCCAGGCTCTCGAGCTTCTGGGCCTGCTGGAGGGCGCTCTCGGCCTGCCGGCGTTGGGTGATGTCATCGGCCTGGAAGATGGCTCCAATGAAGCGGCCGCCCTCGTCTCGCAGGGCCGTGATGTACCAGTCGCACAGGATCCCCTGCCCACCGGCGGTGGTGTGCTCCAGGGTGGTGCAGATCCCGCTATCGGCGGCCAGGAGGTTCCGGCGCACATCCACCGCCTCCGTCCCCTGGCCCGGGGGCAGCAGCTCCAGGGGGTCCCGGCCCAGGGCCTCCGCCTGGGTGAAGCCGAAGATGCGCTCGGCTGCCGGGTTCCAGGCCTGGATGCGGAAGGTGGCATCCGTCTCGATCACCGCCAGGGGGGTGTGGGCCCGGTGGCTGGCATTGCGCTGGACCGCTTCGTAGAGGGAGGCGTCCATGCCCTGCGCCAGCTCCAGGGCCCGTAGCCGCGTGCCCGCCAGGGACCAGACCCCAGCGGCGAGGCAGAGGCTGACCACCACGCCGCCCAGGAGCAGGGTCAGGGGCAGGCGGCGGGTCGGATGCCGATAGAAGGAAGGCTGGAGGGCATAGCGGAGCTGCCAGGTATGCCCCCCCGCCTGGAGGGCGTGCAGGGCGACCAGCTGTCTTCCAGAAGTCCCGTCGGAGCTGGTGAAGATGGGTGTGGGGCTGGCGGCATCGGCCACCTCCAGGCTCAGGCCCGCGTCCTGCCCCTCGAGCATATTGGCCAGGAAGGGCTGGGTCAGGAGGGTGGCCACGATCCAGCCCCGGGGGGCGCCGACGCCGTCCCGCAGGTGGACGGGGACGAGGCAGGCCATGGCCTTTCGGGGGCTTTCGACGGGGCCGATCAAGAACATGTCAGAGAGGCCGGGCCGGTCCTCGGTGGCTGTCCGCTGGGCCGCATCGTAGAGGGCCTTGATGACCCCCGCATCCCGGCCTGGCACCAGGATGGCCCCGCCCCCGGGTTGGCACAGCTCAGCGATGAGGCGGCTCCGGCCCGGCGGTGGGGCTGAGGTATCGAGGCGTCCGGCCAGGTGGGGGTGGGCCCGGAGGTAGCGCTCGAGGCCTGGGCCTTCCACCTCGCGGATGAAGGCCAGGTCCACCAGGTCGGGATGGCGGGTGGGCAGGTCCAGGCTGTCTACGAAAGCTCGCCACTCCTGGGGTGAGGGTGGGGTCCCGTCCGCAAAGAAGCCCCGGACGGTCCGGGCCAGGTCCTCCCAGCGTCCCAGGCGGTTCGCCAGGTGCAGGCGGGTCTGGGTCACGTAGCGATCGAGGCGGTCCTGGTCCCGCAGCTTCTGGTTGTGCAGGGCCGTGAGCCAGGCTACGAGGGTGGCTCCCAGGCTCACCGCCAGCACAGCCAGGGCCAGGACCCAGGGCCCCGGGGGGCGGGTCTGGCGCACTTCCCTGAGGCTTGTTGGTGCGGGCATGGTTGGCTCTAAGTTGGATAATGGTAGCCCCTTTGGTTGGGGACGCCCCGCTGCGTTAATCTGGGTTTTGCTGGAGGCGCCGCTTTGGACCTGTTTGAAGATTTCCTGCCCTATGCCCAGGGCTGTCTGAAGCATCCCTCGGAGCGGGCCCGCCTGGCCGCCATCCTCCTCCAGTGGAGCGACCGCTGGAAGGGGAAGCACCGAGTCTTCGACATCTCCCGCAGCCACCACGGCGCCTTCCTCCACTTCAATCAGCTCCTGGAGGGCAAGTGGGTCCAGGCCTTCACCTTCGTGGCCACGCGCCGGGAGGGCGTGTGCCTGCGGGGCCCCGAGCCGGACCGGGTGCGGAAGAGCCACAAGCTGCGGCGCAACCCGCTCAACGCCGCGCCCCTGGACACCCTGTTCGAGGCCTGGTCCCTGCACCCTGAGGCCCGGCCCGCCGGCCATGCGGTGGAGTTCTTCCTGGAGGAGACGCCGGACGATGTGTGGGCCGCCTGCCTCGCCGAAGTGCTCCAGCACCTGGGGACCTGAGCGGGCAGATCGCGCCAGACCCTTGCAACGGGACGGGATATCCGGCAAAGTGTCTGAACCGCCATGTCCATCTTCCGCCGCTATTTCCTCTTTAGCTTTCGCACCCCGGGTGCGAGGCCAAGCGGCGTCTAGAACCAACACCGCTGCTGCCATCGCCCCCGAGACCTCACGGCTCGGGGGCTTCGCTTTGGGGCCCCCATGACCCAGCCCGACCCAACCAACCTCGCCAGCCTCCGCCAGGCCATCGACGCCGTGGACGACCAGGTGCTGGCCCTGCTGAACCAGCGGGCCCGCTTCGCCTCCGAGGTGGGGCGCATCAAGTCCGCCGCCGCTCCCGAGGCCCTCTTCCACGCCCCCCGGCGGGAGCGGGAGGTGCTCAGTCGCCTGGAGGCCGCCAACCCCGGGCCCTTTCCCGCCACCGCCGTGCGGACGGTCTTTCAGGAGGTGATGAGCGCCTGCCTCAGCCTGGAGAAGCCCCTCCGGGTGGCCTTCCTGGGGCCCGAGGGGACCTTCACCCACCTGGCGGCCCGGCACCAGTTTGGGGGCTCCACCCAGGCCCTGCCCCAGGGGACCATCGCCAGTGTGTTCCAGGCGGTGGAGCGCCAGCGGGCGGACTACGGTGTGGTCCCGGTGGAGAACGCCACCGAGGGGGCCGTGGAGTCCACCCTGGATGCCTTCCTGGATAGCCCCGTGCGCATCTGCGGCGAGATCGTCCTGCCGGTGGATCAGGCCCTGCTCCTGCGGCCTGGCCTGGACCTGGGCGCGGTACGCCGGGTGTACTCGCACCCCCAGGCCCTGGGCCAGTGCCGCCGCTGGCTGGACGCCCACCTTGGCCAGGCCGACCGCATCGAGGCCGCCTCCACCTCCGAGGCCGCCCGCCTGGCCCGGGAGGATGCCGAGGGTGCGGCCGTGGCTCCGGAGCTCGCCGCCGCCTTCTTCGGCCTCCGGGTGGTGGAGACCAAGATCCAGGACCTGGCGGCCAATGCCACTCGCTTCCTGGTGCTGGGACAGAAGGGCCCCGAGCCTACGGGCCGGGACCGCACCACCCTGCTGGCCATGGCCCAGGACGGTCCCGGTGCCCTCCTGCACCTGCTGGAGCCCCTGGCCCGGCGTGGCCTGAACCTCAGCCGCATCCAGAGCCGCCCCACCCGGCGGAAGCTCTGGGAGTACGCCTTCTTTCTGGAACTGGAAGGCCATGCGGGGGACCCGGCCCTGGCCGAGGCCCTCGAAGAGCTGCGCGGCGTCTGTGCCTCGCTCAAGATCCTGGGTAGCTATCCCCAGGCCCCCACGGAAGGTGTGAAATGACCCCGACGACCTGGACCCCTGAGACCTGGCGGCAGCTGAAGGCCGCCCAGCAGCCCGTCTACCATGACCCGGTGGCGCTGGAGGCGGCTCTGGCCGAGCTGGCGGAGCTGCCCCCCCTGGTGGTGGCCGAGGAGGTCGACCACCTGCAGACCCTGCTGGCGGAAGCCGCTGCGGGCAAGCGCTTCCTGCTCCAGGGCGGCGACTGCGCCGAGGCCTTCGCCGACTGCCGTGGTGGGCTCATCCAGGACAAGCTCCGGGTGCTCCTCCAGATGTCGGTGCTCATCACCCATGGGGGCCGCACGGGCGTGGTCCACCTGGGGCGCATCGCCGGCCAGTACGCCAAGCCCCGCAGCGGGAACACCGAGGTGGTGGATGGCCGGGAGGTGCCGGTCTACCGCGGCGACCTCATCAACAGCCTCGATCCCAACCAGCGCGAGGCCGATCCGGCCCGCCTCCTTCAGGCCTACCACCGCTCGGCGGTCACCCTGAACCACCTGCGCGCCTTGGTGGACGGGGGCTTCGCGGACCTGCACCACCCCGAGCACTGGGACCTGCCCTGGAGCCGGGAGGACGCCGGCCACTACCTGGAGACCCTCGACCAGGTGCGGGCCTCCCTGGACTTCGTGCAGCGGCTGGGGGGCCTGCCCGAGAACCTCCGCACCGGTGAGCTGTTCACCAGCCACGAGGCCCTGCACCTGCCTTTCGAGACGGCCCTCACGCGCTGGGTGCCGGAGAAGGAGGCCTTCTACAACCTGGGCGCCCATTTCCTCTGGATCGGCGAGCGCACCCGCCAGTTGGATGGCGCCCACCTGGAGTACATCCGGGGCCTGGCCAACCCCATCGGCCTGAAGGTCGGGGCCTCCATGCAGCCCGGGGACCTGAAGACCGTGCTGGCCAAGCTGGATCCCCAGCGGCAGCCGGGCCGGCTCACCCTCATCACCCGCTTCGGTGCGGGCAAGGCCGAGGCCGTGCTGCCGGGCCTCATCGCAGCCGCCCGGGCCGAGGGCCACCCCGTGCTCTGGAGCAGCGACCCCATGCACGGCAACGGCACCCAGACCCCCAGTGGCCTGAAGACCCGCGCCTTCGGCGACATCCTCCAGGAGCTGCAGGAGGTGGCCGAGATCCACCGCCGCCTGGGCTCCCGCCTGGGGGCCGTCCACTTCGAGCTGACCGGTGAGCCCGTCACCGAGTGCACCGGCGGCGTCGAAGGGCTGGAAGAGGCCGACCTCTGGCGCGCCTACCGCAGCGGCTGCGACCCCCGCCTCAACCGCAGCCAGAGCCTCGAGATGGCCTTCCTGCTGGCCAAGGTGATCCGGGAGGGGTGACGGCAGATCGGGTCCGGTGGCACTGTCTTGGGCGCAAATCAAGCGAGTGCCACCAAGGCGATGCGGAATTTTCGGGTCATTCCATAAAAAATCTGGACACAAAATCGTGTTTTTCTGAGATATTGGTGATGCTAACCCACGGTAATTCCAAGAAAACAATGAATTGACCTTGTTAAATCTCAATTTATATTTCGTATTTTAAATTAAATTACAAAAACATCCCCCTAGTAGGCTCTTGGGTTCGGGCCTTTCGTTGCCGGGGGGTGGTTTATGCATCGGGAGAAAGGCTCCTTCCTGGGGCACGTTTGGCCAATGCTTTTGGGTGGGCTGCTTGGGTGCCTGGCGCTGACTGGTTGCGGAGGCGGATCTTCCACCTCGGGGGGGAGCAGTCTGCCCCAGTCCAGCACGGCCCCGGTTGCGACCCTGGAGGGATGGGTCCCTGCCGATACGAGCCTCAGTCAGTACCGGACCTACACCTTCTCGGCCAGCGCCACCGACGCCAACATCGGGGGCAGCATCACGGAGTTCCGGTGGGACTTCGGGGACGGCTCTGCGGTACAAGCGGCCCCGGCCGTCCTCTCGGGCGGGAAAGCGACTTCCACCCGCAGCCACATCTACCTGGCCAGTGGGACCAACACCGTTAGCGTGACGGCAAAAAACGCAGCAGGCCTATCCTCCAGCGCAGCCACCCGGGCCCTGACCATCCAGACCGCCGCTTGCCCGATCACTGCCACCTTCGTGTCGCCGGCAGCGCCCCTGACGCTCAATGCGCCCCTGGCCGGCTCGGTGCCTGTGACCTTCACCGTGAATGCGGCCAACACGGGCACGGGGGCCATCAGCGCCAGCGGGGTCAAGCTAGACCCTGGCGACCCCACGGCAACCCAGTCCGCTCCGGTCAGTGCCGGGAGCGGGAATTGGACCATCGCGGTGACCTACCCCGCCGCCGCGACCATCAGCAATCGGGTAGTCACGCCCTCCCTGCAGGTCGTGGACGCAGACGGCATCAGCAGCGCCGCCGTGTCGGGCCCGGCCATCACCATCAGGACCGTCTCCCTCACCAACAACCCACCTGTGGTGACGCTGACAGCCACTCCTGCTCTCGTGGCTGGCCCCAATGCCACCTGGCAGAACGTGGCCATTGCGTTCAAGGCCACGGGCACCGACCGGGATGACGATGCCCTCACCTATACCTGGACCTTCGGGGATGGCGGTAAGGGGGATGTGGCTGCAACGCAAGCACCCGCAGCCTTGGATCAAACGCACACCTACACCACGGCGGGAGTCTACCCCGTTACCTTCCAGGCCGATGACAGCCGCACGGGCGGGGCGAAGAGCATCACCCTCAACCTCAACATCCTGGCCAATAGCAAGCCCACCCTCAGTGTGGCCCAGGTACCGGCAGGGCAGCCCTATGCCAACGTGTCCCTGACCTTCACAGCCACCGCCCCGGACGCCGACGGCGATGCGCCGCGGATCTCTTGGGATTTTGGCGATGGCAGCGCCGTCGTGACCAACCAGAACCCCGTCATCCACACCTTCACGGCCGCCGGCGTCACGCTGGTCACCACCACGGCTGACGACCTCAAGGGTGGGGTCACCAGCCTGACCACCTCCCTGACTGTCCAGGCCAACCGGCCGCCTGTGAGCCAGGTCAACACGGTCCCCGCCAGCCTGTATCAGAACAAGCCCTACACTTTTGCTGCCTTAGCCACGGACCCCGATGCTGGTGATGTGGTCGCCAGGTATGAGTGGGATTTCGGCGACGGGACAGCGGTCCAGGAGACCGTGACGCCTGCGGCCACCCACTCCTACGCCTCCACCTTCACCGGCATCGCTCGGGTGAAGGTGCGTGCCCTGGACAACCATGGCAGTACCGGTGACTTCAGCCCCTCCGTGCCCTTCACGGTGCTGGCAACAGCGCTGCCCGTCGGGACCTTCCTCAACCCAGCTGGTCCCGCGACCTACAACACGGAGTCCGGGGCCTCCGGGGTGGTCATCACCTACATCGTGGCCATGACCAACCCCAATGGGACGGGGTTCCTCCCCATCGGCGCTTTGACCTTCGACGCCGGCGAACCTGCCAGCACGGCGACGGTGCTGAGCCAGACCCCCAACGGGGACGGGACCTATACGTATCAGGTGAGGTACAAGCCCGCGACCAGCGTCGGAACCCGTACGGTAGTGCCCTCTGTGGTGGCGACGGACCTGCAGGGCATCGGAGGGCTCCTGAAGACCGGGGGGCCCATCACCATCAACACCCAGGCCCTGAACACTCCGCCCGTCATCACGCTGAGCACATCATCCACCCCCACGGCTGGCATCCATGCCAGCTGGCAGGGCGTGGAGTTCTCCTTTGCTGGAACGGCGGCAGATGCCGATAGAGATCCACTGACCTACACCCTTGCCTTCGGAGACACCGGCGGGGCAGGGGACATCCCGAGCACCGCGGTGGGCTCTGGAGGCGCCATCAGCGCCAGGCACACCTATGCGACGCCGGGGGTCTACGCTGCCGTCCTGACCGTGACGGACGGCCGCACCAGCGGGACCAAGACGGCCTCCATCAACATGAATGTGCTGCCCAATGCGGCGCCCACCGTCACCATTGGGAAGGTTCCGACCGGGAACGCGCCCTATGCGAATGTGCCCATCACCTTCACGGCCACGGTGGCTGACGCCAACGGGGATGCGACCTCCCTTGTGTGGAACTTCGGAGACGGCAGCGAACCGGTGCTAAACACGAGTTCCGTGGTGCACGGGTTCGCCGTGGCCGGTATTACCACAGTGACGGCGACTGCTGATGACGGCAAAGGTGGCGTGACGGTGGCAAGCAGCACTCTGGATGTCCAGCCGAATCGGCCGCCAGTCAGTGCGATCACCACACCAGGTGGCGACCTGTATCAGAGCAAGGCCTATACCTTCAGCGCCACGGCCAGTGACCCCGACACGGGGGACACCATCAGCGAGTTTCAGTGGGACTTAGGTGATGGGACTGCGATCCAGAGCACGGCCACGGGGACCCTCACTCACACCTACGCCCGGAGCTTCACCGGCCTGGCCAGCATGAAGGTGCGGGCTGTGGACAACCATGGCAGTACCGGTGATTGGAGCCCAGCGGTGGGGTTCACGGTGGTGGGGACGCAGTTCCCGGTGGTGACGTTTGTGACTCCGGCCTCGGCGGTGAGCCTGAATACGGAAGTGGGAGCAGTGGTTGGGGTCCAGCGCCAGGTGACGTTCGTGGTGCGG
>CAIRQL010000282.1 GCA_903880675.1 uncultured Holophagaceae bacterium
CCGCTGCCGATCCACTGCCCGGCGAACCCGCCCGGATTGACTTCCTCGATGCCCAGCGCCTTCAGGACTGCTTGCATGAAGTACCTCCCTGGTTCATTTGTAACTTTTTTTGTTTCAATTAAGAAATTCATTCGATTCACATCAAACATGAATCATATTCATGGTCATGGATGCCCTGCTCGACCTGCCCCAGCTGCGGACCTTCTTCACCCTCGCCCAGACGGGCAGCTTCACCGCCTGCGCCCACCGCCTCCACCGCACCCAGTCCGCCGTGAGCCACGCCATGGCCAAGCTGGAGAGCCTCGTCGGCGTGCCCCTGCTGGCCCGCCGGGGCCGGGACCTGGGCCTCACCGAAGAAGGACGCCGTCTGTACCAGGCCTGCGAACAGGCCTTCGCCACCCTGGACGGGGCTGCCGAGGACCTGCGGCGCCACCAGTCCCTGGCCCGGGGACGCCTGCGCATCGGTGCCACGGTGGAGTTCGGCACCAGCATCCTCATGAAGCACGTGCAGCCCTTCCTGGCCGCGCATCCGGAGCTGGACCTGGACTTCACCCTCAGCCAGGACCTGCTGGGCCCCCTGCTGCGGGATGAGTTGGACCTCATCCTGGACTGCCAGGAGCACCCCCTGCCCACCCTGCGGAAGACCCCGCTATTCCGGGAGACCTACGTCGTGGCCTGCGCCCCGGCCTTCCGCAAGGCCCACCGCTTGCGGGTCCCCACGGACCTGGGGCGGGTGCCGGTGCTGTCCCTCGACAAGGCCGGCACCTGGTGGAATCGCTTCCTCCTGGCCTCCCCGGTCCATGAGCAGCCTCAGCTGGACCGGATCATCGCCGTGGACCACATCCGGGCCATGATCCACGGCGCCGTGGCGGGCATGGGTGCCCTCCTGGTGCCCCGCTACAGCGTGCTGGAGGAGCTGCACCGGAAGGACCTGGTGGCCCTCTTCCCCACCATCCGCCCCGCCGAGGACCGCTTCTCCATCTACCAGAAGCGGGTCAAAGCCACCCAGGAGAAGCAGAAGCTCTTCACCCGCTACCTCGTGTCCCTGAGCCCGGAAGAGTTCGGGTCCTAGGCCTTAGGCGAAGGTCGCTTCCAGCGCCGCCTGGAGGCAGACCAGGGAGGCGGGGGCGAGGAGGCCGTGGTCGTCCGCCAGGACATGAAGCCGGGTGCCTGGGTTGCGCTGGGCGTAGGCTTCGCTCTCGGCGAGGGGCACGGCGGCGTCCGCTCGCCCGTGGAGGATGGTGGTGGGCACCGGGATGCGCCAGGCATCGTCGTCCAGCCAGTTGGGCAGGTCATGGAGAAGCTCGGGCCCCAGGCGCAGGGGCTGGCCTTGGGCATGGTGGAGGCAGGTCATCCACCCCTGCGCCCGGTACTCGGCCCAGTCGGCACCGGTGCTGCGACGCCGGGCGAAGTGGATGGCCGGGGCCAGCAGGATCAGGGCGGACAGGGGCGCCCCCCGGTGGGCCACGGCGGTGGCCACGAAACCGCCCAGGGAGCTGCCCACCAGCACCGGCGGGCTGGCCAGGGTCCGGAGCAGCGCTTCCACCGCCGCCACCTGGGCTGTGAGGGTGAGCGTCTCGAAGGTGGGCAGGTTCAGATCCGGCGCATGGCAGGGGATGCCCCGGGCTTCGGCCCACTGGCGGGCGAAGCGGCCCTTGTTGCCCCCGGGGCCGGAGGAGAAGCCATGCAGGTAGACGAGGTCGGTCATGGACTCAGGATGACGCAGGTGGGGGTGGGGTGTCCTCCGACAAGCGTCTGTTCATCATGCAAAAGGCCGCCCAAAGGCGGCCTTTTGCATGGCTGTAAAGCCAGGTCTTACATCTGATCCTTGAGGCCCTTGGCGGTCTTGAAGACGACTTTGCGGCCGGCGGGGATCTTGATGCTCTCGCCGGTCTTGGGGTTGCGGCCCATCTTCTCCTTGGTGGCGCGGACTTCGAAGGTCCCCACACCGAAGAGGTTGACGCGGTTGCCGGCCAGGAGGGTGTCGACGATGTGGTCGCGCACGCCGTCAAGAATGGCCTTGGCGCGGGCCTTGGAGAGATCCTGGGCGCCAGCGAGGTTGGCGGCAAGCTCGGCGATGCCGAGGGTATCGGGCTTGGTGGTTTTGGCCATGGTGGGCTCCTTGGAATGGGTGGGGCGGAAGGCCGGCTGCCGGGATTCCGCCAGGCCTGGACCCAGGGGGGTCCGGCCGGATGGGAAGGGGTGGGCCGCGGGCTACTCGGCGGTGGCGGCGCTGACTTCGAGGGTGACCTTGGCGTGCACGCCGCTGTAGAGGCGCACATCCACGATGTAGGTGCCGGCGTCCTTGACGTGAGGCACGGTGATGTCCCGGCGGTCGAGGGTGAAGCCCTTGGCCTTGAACATCTCGGCCACGTCGGCGTTGGTGACGGAACCGAAGAGGTGACCACCCTCGCCGGCCTTCTTGGCCACGGCCAGGCTCACAGCCTCAAGCTTCTCGCACAGGCTCTTGGCGTCCGCCAGTTCCTTGGCGTGCAGCTTCTCGGCCCGGACCTTCTCGAGCTCGATCTGGCGCTTGTTGCCGGCAGTGACGGGCAGGGCCATCTTGCGGGGGAGGAGGAAGTTGCGGGCATAGCCGTCTTTGACATTGACGACATCGCCGCGCACGCCGAGATGGGTGACGTTCTCGATGAGTAGGATCTCCACGGGGACTCCAATGGATGAGGGGATGGTGCGGCCAGCGCCAACAGCTCGCGTTGTCCCCGCTTGGGTGAGACGGCGTCATGCGCCGTCAGGGTCGGTCCCGCTGGGGCCGCCCTGTCCCCCGGTGGGTTCAGGCCGATCAGAAAATCCAGTCTAGCGTGGGAACGCCCGATACCCAAGGATGGATTCCCAGAGACCGGAGCCCGGATGACGAACCCAGAAGACCGCCGCCTCGCCCGCCGAGCGATCCTGGGCGCCGATCACGCCATCTCCTTCCGCCTCAAGGGGCTGGACTACCACGAGGTCCGTATCACCAACCTGAGCCCCGGGGGCTGTTTCGCGCTGGTCCCGGCCGGGGACGCCGGCCGCTTCAGCCGGGGGGCCACCCTGGATGGGCTGGTCCTCGAGCACCTGGACCTGCCCAAGGGCCCGATCTCCGCCGTGGTGTCCTATGTGCTGGGCGGCCACACCGGAGAGGAGCCCCTCGACTTGGTGGGCATCGGCATCCAGTTCCTGGCCATGGCCCAGCCGGAGCAGGCAGGCCTGGAGGCTTGGGTCGATCGCCCCAGGACCCCCTGAAGCCCGACTCGCCTCAGCTCCGGCCGAAGAAGCCGAGGATGGCGGTAGCCACTTCCTCCCGCATGGCGGCGGTCATCTCCGGGTAGACCGGGAGGCTGAGCACCTCCTTGGCGGCCCGCTCGGACTCCGGCAGCTGGCCGGTCCGGTAGCCCAGGGGGGCAAAGCAGGGCTGCTCGTGGAGGCAGATGGGGTAGTAGACGGCGCAGCCGATGCCCCGCTCCCGGAGGTGGGCCTGCAGGCCGTCGCGTCGGCCACCCGGTACCCGGATGGTGAACTGGTTGTAGATGTGGCGGCCTTCGGGGACCACTTCCTGGGGCAGGACGGCTTCGTCGGGGGTGAGGTCCTGCATGCGCTCCAGGTACCAGGCGGCGTGGGCGCGCCGGCCCTCGTGCCAGCTGTCCAGCATGGGCAGCTTGGCGCGGAGGACCAGGGCCTGGAACTCGTCCATGCGCCCGTTCATGCCCACCTCGTGGTGCATGTAGACCGGCTCCATGCCGTGGACCCGGATGCGGCGCACCCGGGCGGCCAGGGCGGCGTCGTCCCGGATGGCCGTCATGCCCGCATCGCCGAAGGCGCCCAGGTTCTTGGTGGGGTAGAAGCTGTAGGCCGTCATGTCCCCGAACTGGCCGGCGGACTTGCCCCAGCCCTTGGCGCCCAGGCTCTGGCAGGCGTCCTCGATGACCGGGATGCCGTGCTTGGCAGCCACGGCCATGATGCCGGGCATGTCCGCCAGCTGACCAAAGAGGTGCACGGGCATGATGGCCTTGGTGCGGGGTGTGATGGCCGCCTCGACCAGAGCTGCGCTGGCATTGAAGGTGGCCGGGTCCAGGTCGATGAAGACGGGCTTGGCCCCCACGCGGGAGACCACGCCGGCGGTGGCGAAGAAGGTGAAGCTGGGCACGATCACCTCGTCCCCGGCGCCGATGCCGAGGGCCATGAGGGCCGCCAGCTGAGCATCGGTGCCACTGGACATGCCCACCGCATGGGCGGCACCGGCATAAGCGGAGATCTCGGCCTCGAGGCCCTTCACATTCTCGCCCAGGATGAAGGCCGAGCGGTCGATGAGACCCGAGAGCCCCTCCAGCACCCGCGCCTTAACAGCGGCATTCTGCGGGGCAAGCTCAAGCATCGGAACAGGCATGGGGCCTCCATTTCACGCGGGCCAGTATGGCATCGGAGGCAGACCGATTTAGTCACATCGGCAAGGCGGGTGTAGAAAGAAAAAGATTCGCCACCAAGACACCAAGAACTGCCTTTGCTTTTCTTGGTGCCTTCTCGGCATCGGCTGCGCCGATACGCGAGACGCATTGAAACCTGGTGCCCTGGTGGTTCTCAGTTCACTCAGTGGGTTCAGCCGCCTCACTGGGCTTGATGGGCCGCATGAGGGGGAAGAGGATGACGTCGCGGATGCTTTGGCTATTGGTGAGCAGCATGACCATGCGGTCGATGCCGATGCCCTCGCCGCCGGTGGGCGGCAGGCCGTGCTCCAGGCTGGTGATGAAGTCCTGGTCCAGCAGCATGGCCTCGTCGTTGCCGGCCTCGCGCTCGTCCATCTGGGCCTGGAAGCGGGCCATCTGGTCCACGGGGTCGTTCAGCTCGGAGTAGGCGTTCGCGATCTCCATGCCACCGATGAACAGCTCGAAGCGGTCCACGAAGTTCTCATCGCCCTCCAGGGTCTTGGTGAGGGGCGACAGCTCCAGGGGGTAGTCCGTGATGAAGGTGGGCTGGACCAGCTGCTTCTCGGCGTAGTGCTCGAACAGGTCCCCCAGCAGCATGCCGGCGGACTTGGTGGCGGCGTCCTCCACGTGGACAGCCTGAGCCAGGGCGAGGAGCTGGGCAGCGTCATCCAGCAGGGCGCGATCAATGGCGCCGTACTCGGCGATGGCGTCCTTCATGGTGAGGCGGCGGAAGGGCGCAGCGTAGGAGATGGTCTGCTCGCCCCAGGGCAGCTGCTCGGAGCCCATGACCTCGCGGGCCACGGTGCTCAGCAGGTTCTCCGTGAGGGCCATCATGTCCCGCAGGTCGCTGCCGGCCTCGTACATCTCCATCATGGTGAACTCGGGGTTGTGGCGGACGCTCAGCCCCTCGTTGCGGAAGTTGCGGTTGATCTCGAAGACCTTCTCGAAG
>CAIRQL010000283.1 GCA_903880675.1 uncultured Holophagaceae bacterium
AGCACCAGCCGGGCCTGGGCCGAGGGCGGCCCCGCCACCTACGGCACCCTGTTCCAGAGCGTGAAGCCCGCCACCAACCTGGAGCTCCAGTTCTCCACCTCCCTGAGCCGGGAGGAGGGTGGTCGCCGCTGGATGGAGACCCCCGTGGCCACGCCCATCGTGGGCCTGCGCCGCCTCAGCCAGCTCAACCAAACACTGCGGGTGGCCTACGCCTTCACGCCGCGCCTCACCGTGCAGTTCTTCAGCCAGTGGCTGGGTGCCAGCTGGCAGTCCCGAGACCTGCAGCACTATGTGGACGACCACACCCTGGGCACTGGCCTGCCCTCGGACCAGCCTGTGGGTACCTCGCCCCAGACCGCCTTCAGCTACCGGACCTGGAACCTGAACCTCATCACCCGCTGGGAGTTCCGGCCGGGGTCTACCTTTTTCTTCGTCTACACTCACGGCGCCAACAGCAGCGCCCTAGCCAATGATCACGCCGCCCTGGTGCCGGGTCCCGACCTGGCGGTGCTGCGCCACCTGCCCTCGGACGATGTGATCCAAGCCAAGGTCAGCTGGCTGTTCCGTTAGCGAGCTGTCGCCAGCAGGGCCTTGAGGCCCACGGGGTAGAGGGGCTCCACCACGGACCGCACGGCGGCGGCGTACTGCTGGATCTCCCACTGGGCGTGGCCATCGGAGCGGAGGCGGATGAAGTGGGCCACGGCCTGGAGGCTCACGGTCCAGTAGACCTCCGAGTAGAGGCCCAGGGGCAGCACGCAGCGGGCCTGCTCCCGGCAGACGCCCAGCGACAGCAGCTCCTTGTAGTGCGCCACGGCACCACGACAGCTCTCCAGGTAGGTGGCCATGGCCCGCTCCCGGTTGGCCTCGTCGATGGCGCCTTCGCTGCCCTGCTTGTTCACCTTTGCCTGCCGGCGGAAGGCTTCGGGCACGAAGAATTCGTCCTCGGGAAATTCAACATAACGTCCTGAAATTTCATTAAACTCCGACGCAATCCTGTGCTTCATCCATTGTCTAAACACGAAGATCGGCGCCTTCACGTGGAGGGTCAGGGCCGTGTGGCGGAAGGGCGAGGTGTGCTCGTGTGCTGCCAGGTAGTCCACCAGCTTGGCGTCGGCATCCTCGAAGGTCTCCTTGGTCTTGCCGAAGGAGACCCGGGCCGCATTCACCACGCTGAGGTCGGACCCCATGTGGTCGATGAGGCGCACGAAGCCTTTGTCGAGGACCTTGATCTCGGGGTTCGTCATGGGCGGGCTCCGGGTCCCAGGGTATCGCGGCGGAGGGGGCCCGTCCCCTCCCGGACCGGCGCCCCCTGGTATCCTGGGGGCCAACCGGAGTCCCCATGCGCTTTTTTATCGATACCGCCAACATCGACGAGATCAAGCGCATCAATGCGCTCGGCGTCCTGGACGGCGTGACCACCAACCCCAGCCTCATTGCCAAAGAGACGGGCAAGCCCTTCGAGGAAATCATCGCCGAGATCTGCGCCATCGTGGACGGCCCCATCAGCGCCGAGGTCATCGGCCTGGAGGCCCCAGGCATGATCGAGGAGGGCCGCCGCCTCGCCAAGATCCACAAGAACGTGGTGGTGAAGCTGCCCCTCATCGCTGAGGGCCTGAAGGCCTGCAAGGCCCTCACAGCCGAAGGCATCCACACCAATGTCACCCTCTGCTTCAGCTCCACCCAGGCCCTCATGGCCGCCAAGGCGGGCGCCACCTATGTCTCGCCCTTCGTGGGTCGCCTGGACGACATCAACCTGAACGGCATGGAGCTGATCCGCGAGATCTGCGCCATCTACGAGAACTACGGCTTCGAGACCCAGTGTCTGGCCGCCAGCATCCGCAGCCCCCGGCATGTCACCGACTCCGCCCTGGCGGGTGCCCACGTGGCCACCATCCCCACCAAGGTCTTCGACCAGATGCTCCGGCACCCCCTCACCGACAAGGGCATCGAAGGCTTCCTGGCGGACTGGAAGAAGAGCGGGCGCTGAGGCGACCCTGATGCTGCGCCGGGCCCTTGCCCTTCTCTTCACCGCCGGCCTGCTGGCGGCTTCGCCCGCCTCCGACTGCGTGTTCTGCAGGATCGTGGCGGGCACGGCCCCCTCGCGAAAGGTCTACGAGAACCAACATGTCCTGGCCTTCTGGGACATCCGGCCCCGGGCCAAGGTGCACCTCCTGGTCATCCCCAAGCAGCACGTGGCCAGCCTCAAGGAACTGGACGAGCTGTCCGTCGAGGCCCGCGCCGCCCTGCTCAGTGCCTGCGTGAAGGTGGCCAAGGACCAGGGCATCCTCGACGAGGGCTTCCGGGTCATCTCCAACGCCGGCAAGGACGCCAATCAGAGCGTCTTCCACCTGCACTTCCATGTGGCCGGGGGCGAGCGACTGCGGGAGGATGCCATCTCCGCCGAGCCCCGGAAGGCCCCCTGAGCCCCGGCTCTGACCCCGCCTTTTCCGACATTCCGTAAAGCCGAGGGCCGCTGGGCCTGATTCCGCGCCGGGTGGCGGCGGGGAACCATTACCATGTGGGCGGCCTGCACACCGGGCCGGAGGCCACGCCCATGGATGCGATCACCACCGTTCTGCGCCGCTGCGAGATCTTCTCGGGACTCTCCGACGCCGACCTCAGCCTCATCGCCCGGGCCGCCACCCGCCGCGAGGTTCCGGCAGGAACCTGCCTCTTCACCCAGGGCGAAGTGCGCACCGGAGCCACGGTGGTGGCTGAGGGCCGGGTGGAGGTCACCCGGGACAACGGGGACGGGGCCGAGCCGGTGGTCATCCTGGGCCCGGGCGATGTGGCGGGCGAGCAGGCCTTCTTGGGCGTGAGCAACCACTCCGCCACAGGCACCACCTTGTCGGCGGCGGTCCTGCTGCAACTGGACCGCGAGACCGTGCTGGGCAGCCTGGCCCAGGACGGGAACGCCGCCATCTCCGTGCTGAGCAAGGTGGCCAGCGTGCTGCACCAGCGCCTGCTCTACTCGGCCACCCCGCGCACGGGCCGGGAGCAGGCCTTCGCCAGCCTGCGCACCCGTCGGGAGACGGATCTGCTGGGCACCCTGGAGGTCCCGGAGGACGCCCTCTTCGGCGTGCAGACCCTCCGGGCCGTCCACAACTTCCCCATCACCGGCACCCCCACCAGCCACTTCCCGGCCATGATCCGGGCCCTGGCCATGGTCAAGCAGGCGGCGGCCCGCGCCAATGCCCGCCTGGGCCTGCTGGAGCCCGCCATCGCCGACGCCATCGATCAGGCCTCCCAGGAGATCATCGATGGCCACTGGCACGGCCACTTCCCCACGGACATGGTCCAGGGCGGCGCCGGCACCTCCACCAACATGAACGCCAACGAGGTCATCGCCAACCGGGCCCTGGAGCTGCTGGGGCACAAGCGCGGCGAGTACGCCCACTGCCACCCCAACGACCACGTAAACCTGGGCCAGAGCACCAACGACGTCTACCCCACGGTCCTGCGCCTCAGCGCCATCTTCATGCTGCAGAACCTACTGGAGGCCATGGACCGCCTGAAGGGGGCCCTGCACGCCAAGGGCCGGGAGTTCTCGGATGTCATCAAGATGGGCCGCACCCAGCTGCAGGACGCGGTGCCCATGACCCTGGGCCAGGAGTTCGAAGCCTACGCGGTCACCACCGGCGAGGACATCCAACGTCTGCGCGAGACCGCCCGCCTCTTCCTGGAAGTGAACATGGGCGGCACGGCCATCGGCACCGGAATCTGCGCCGACCCTCGCTACCCCCAGGTGGTGGTGGAGGAGCTGCGCCGGGTGACCGGCCTGGAGATCGTCCTGGCCGAGAACCTGGTGGAGGCCACCCCGGATACCGGTGCCTTCGTGATGTTCTCCGGCGTCGTCAAACGTGCGGCGGTAAAACTCAGCAAGCTCTGCAACGACCTGCGCCTGCTCAGCAGCGGCCCCCGCTGCGGGTTCGGCGAGATCAACCTGCCCCCCATGCAGCCCGGCAGCAGCATCATGCCCGGCAAGGTGAATCCGGTAATCCCCGAGGTGGTGAACCAGGTGGCCTACCAGGTCATCGGCAACGACCTGACCATAACCCTGGCGGCCGAGGCGGGCCAACTCCAGCTCAACGTCATGGAGCCGATCCTGGCCTACAGCCTGGCCACCAGCCTGCGCACCCTCACGGCCGCAGTGAACGTGCTCAACACCAAGTGCATCGTTGGCATCACCGCCAACCGCGAGCGCTGCCTGGAGCTGGTGGAGCACAGCATCGGCATCGTCACCGCCGTCATGCCTGCCATCGGCTACAAAAAGGCCACCGAGGTCGCCAAGGAGGCCCTGGAGACCGGTATCCCCGTCCGGGAGCTGATCCTCCGCAAGGGCTACCTGACCCCCGCTGAGCTGGACGAGGCCTTCAGCCTGGAGGCCATGACCCAGCCCCGACCCATCCGCTAGGCGCCCCCCTAGGGGGTAATTGGTGACCTCTGCCTCACCCATGGTGCGCTGGGTGGGCTAAACTTAAGGGCTGATCCCAGCCCTACAGCATCGCCTTGCTTTCACCCGGGAGTCCCCCATGTCCCTCGAGAAGAAGATCGAAACCCTGCGCGCCAAGCACGCCCAGGCCCTGGCTGGGGGCGGTGACGTCCGCATCCAGAAGCAGCACGAGGGGGGCAAGCTGACGGCCCGGGAGCGCGTGGCGGCCTTCCTCGACGAAGGCTCCTTCGAGGAGATGGACGCCCTGATGGTGCACCGCACCGAGGGCGTGGAGAAGATCCCCGGCGACGGCGTGATCACCGGCTTCGGCCGCGTGGACGGCCGCCCTGTGGCCATCTTCGCCCAGGACTT
This sequence comes from uncultured Holophagaceae bacterium, assembly GCA_903880675.1. GTDB lineage: Bacteria > Acidobacteriota > Holophagae > Holophagales > Holophagaceae > Geothrix. Next base: position 4,805 of record CAIRQL010000283.1, read on the forward strand.
CACGGTGTTCGGCGGCTCCCTCAGCGAGGCCTACGCCAAGAAGATCTGCAAGGTCATGGACCTGGCCATGAAGGTGGGCTGCCCGGTCATCGGCCTCAACGATAGCGGCGGCGCCCGCATCCAGGAGGGCGTGGTCTCCCTGGGTGGCTACGCGGACATCTTCCTGAAGAACACCCTGGCCAGCGGCGTGGTCCCCCAGATCAGCCTGATCATGGGACCCTGCGCCGGTGGTGCGGTCTACAGCCCCGCCATCACGGACTTCATCACCATGGTGAAGGGCACCAGCTACATGTTCGTGACCGGCCCGGACGTCATCAAGGCGGTCACCCACGAGGAGGTCACCAAGGAAGAGTTGGGCGGCGCCCACACCCACTCAGCCAAGAGCGGTGTGGCCCACTTCGTCTGCGCCAGCGACCTGGCGGCCCTGGCCCACACCCGGGAGCTGCTCTCCTTCCTGCCCAGCAACAACCTGGGTGAGGCCCCCCGGCGAGCCCCCAAGACCCCCATGCCCCTGGAGAACCCGGACCTCGACAAGGTGGTCCCGGACGATCCCAGCAAGCCCTACGACATCCGCGACATCATCTGCGGCGTGGTGGATGACGCCCACTTCTTCGAGGTCCACGAAGCCTTCGCCCCCAACCTGGTGGTGGGCTTCGCCCGCATCGAAGGCCGCAGCATCGGCATCGTCGCCAACCAGCCCGCTTTCTACGCCGGGGTGCTGGACATCGCCTCCAGCGAGAAGGGCGCCCGCTTCGTGCGCTTTTGCGACGCCTTCAACATCCCGCTCATCACCTTCGAGGATGTCCCGGGCTTCCTGCCGGGCGTCACCCAGGAGCACGGTGGCATCATCCGCCATGGCGCCAAGCTGCTCTTCGCCTTCTGCGAGGCCACGGTACCCAAGATCACGGTCATCACCCGCAAGGCCTACGGCGGAGCCTACTGTGTCATGGCCAGCAAGCACATCCGCACGGACTTCAACTTTGCCTACCCCACCGCCGAGATCGCCGTCATGGGGGCCGAGGGAGCAATGAACGTCCTCCACGGCAAGGCCATTGCCAGCGCACCGGATCCCGTGGCCAAGAAGGCTGAGCTGATCGCCGACTACAACGAGAAGTTCGCCAATCCCTATATCGCAGCCGAGTTCGGCTTCATCGATGAGGTCATCCTCCCCCGCGAGACCCGCATGAAGCTGGTGAAGGCCCTGGCCTTCCTGGAGACCAAGCGGGACAGCACTCCGCCCAAGAAGCACGGCAACATTCCCCTCTAGGCCTGGGCCATGCAGCCCCTCCTGGATGCCGAAGGCCGCCTCCGCAACGGATGGCGTGTCCTCGGCTTCCTGGGACTGTTTCTCATGGCGGGATTGGCGGTGTCTCTGTTGACCCACCTCTGGCCCCGAGCCCTGCGCCCCTATGTGCCCACCAAGTGGCTCATGGTTGTTGGCGCCCTGGCGGCCTCCTGGCTCTGCCTGCACCTGGAAGACAGGCCCTGGGCCAGCCTCGGCCTGCGGTTCAATGGGGCCTTCCTGCGGGACTTGGCCCTGGGGACCCTCGGGGGGGCGGCGCTCATTGGCGCCGCCGCGGCTCTGGCGGCAGGCGCTGGCGCTGTGCACTGGGTTCGCACACCCGGAGTGAGTGCCGGGGATCTTGGTGCGGCCGTCTCGCTCTTTCTGGCAGTGGCCGCCTTCGAGGAGCTGCTCTTCCGGGGCTACCCCTTCCAGCGGGCCGTGGACGGCCTCGGCTTCACGGGTGCGCAGATCGTCTTCGCCCTGCTCTTCGCCTTCCTCCATTGGAGCAATCCGGGTATGACGGGCGCGAGCGTGGCCTGGGGCACCCTGAACATCGCCCTGGCGGCGGTGCTTTTGGGCCTCTGCTGGCGCCGCACTGGGAGCCTGGCTCTGCCCATTGGCGTGCATCTGGGGTGGAACTGGACCCAGGGGAGCCTGCTGGGCCTGGGGGTCAGCGGTACAGCCAGCCAGGGTTGGCTCACGCCACTGTTCCACGCCCGCCCCGTCTGGCTCTCGGGGGGCACCTTCGGCCTGGAGGCCAGCCTGCCCTGCGCCCTGGTGTGCAGTGCCGCGATCCTGTTTCTGTGGCGCTGGAAGGGCTGGGAAGCCGGCTTGGACGAAGGTCCTAGCGGCGGTGCTTCCACTGCTTCGGGGTTCTGATGCCGGCGCTCATCACCAGGCGCATCTCGCTGGTGGGCACGAAGCCCATGCGCTGGTAGAGGCCCTCGGCCTCCAAGCTCGCGTGCAGCTCCATGATCTCGATGCCCAGCTCCCGCGCCAGGTCCAGCGCAGCGTCCGTGAGGCGCGCCGCCAAGCCTTTGCGCCGGTGGGAGGGCAGGGTGTAGAGGTTGAACAGGTAGCCCCGTACGCTCATGGGCGTGACTGGCGTGGGCAGCGTGTCCTTGAGCAGCATGAGGGCGCTGGCCACGGGGCGGCCGTCTTCCTCGAGGATCATTCCGCGGCACTGGCCCGTCACCAGCCAGGCGCGCAGCATGGGCCGGAAGGCGTCTGCCATGCGTTTGATGCCCTCCTCGGTCCCCATTTCCATGTCTCTAAACATGGCCATGCGGTGGGCCACGTGGGTTTCGAGGTCGGCGTGGGTGGAGGTGCGAAGGGTCGGGCTCATGGATCCAGTGTAGGCGGTATCCTGGGCCATGCACTATGCCGCTCTTGCATCGGGATCCAAAGGGAACTGCCACGCGCTGTCGGACGGTGACCGGACCCTTCTCATCGATGTCGGCATCTCCCTGAAGCAGATCCTGGCGCGGTTGGAGCACCTCGGCGACAACTTTGGCGCCGTCCAGGCCCTGGCCCTGACCCACGAACACTCGGACCATGTCTCGGCCCTGGATGTGATCCTCCGCCGCACGAACTGGTTGGTCCTGGCCACCCCCGAGACCCGGCGGGCCGTGGAGGCGCGCCAGACGGAGAAGATCGAGGCCTGGCGCTGGGTCGAGCTGAAGGCGGGCCAAGCCACGGACTGGGAGGGCTGGCGGGTGCTGCCCTTCGCCCTGCCCCACGACGCCGCCGACCCCGTCGCCTACCGGGTGGAGGTCGACGGCTGGACCGGTGCCGTGGTCACAGACCTGGGTCATCCCACCGCCCTGGTGGCCGACCACCTCCAGGACCTGGACCTGCTGGTGCTGGAGGCCAACCACGACATCGAGATGCTCCGCGAGGGCAGCTACCCGCCGCAACTGAAGGCCCGCATCCTCAGCCGGGTGGGGCACCTCAGCAACGAGGCCATGGCCGGCCTGCTGGCAAGGGTCCTGTCGCCCCGCCTGCGGCAGGTGGTCCTGGCCCACCTCAGCGAGTCCAACAACCACCCAGACCTGGCCCGCTTCGCCGCCGAAGAGGTCCTGAAGGATTCCGGCATTGCCCTGAGCCTTGCCCACCAGCGGCACCCTCTGGCCCTGGCCACCCCGGGAGGGAACCCCCGGTGACCCGCACCCTCGCCCTGCTCCTGGTGCTCTTGGGCGGCTCAGCCCTCCTGGCGCAGACCCCCCCGCCCCTGCGAGAGGTGGCTGAGCGCTTTGATAAGGCTCAGGGTCAGGTGCGAACCCTCCAGTGTCCCTTCACCCTGACCCTGCGGCGCACCCTGCTCAAGACCCCCTCGGTTACCCGGGGGACGCTCTACCTGCAGGGCTCCGACTTCGCCCACTTCGCCTTCCAGCCCCCGGAAGATCTCATCCTCCACCTCACCCCCAAGGCCCTGGTGTCCTACAGCCCGGAGGCCAAGGCGGGAGAGCTCCTGAAGATCGGCATGATCCTGAATGCCGACCGGAAGTTCCTCGGCCTGGGGCAGAAACTCAGCTATCTCGACGAGTACTTCCAGATTGCCCTGGGCGAGTCCCGGGAGGTCCCCAACACCTGGCACCTCACCCTGAGCCCGCGCACCCTCTCCCTCCGCAAGCGGATGCAGACCGTTGCCCTCTGGGTGGACCGGGAGACCTGGCTGCCCCGTCAGATCCTGTGGGTGGAGCGCAGCGGGGACAGCTGGCTGCTGGAGCTGGGTGCCCTGCGGATCAACCAGCCGCTCCCGGCAGCCGTAACGGGGTTCAAACTGCCGGAAGGCATTTCCCTGCGGAATGAGTTCAGCTTCTTCGCCACGCGAAAGAAGTAGGGGTAGACTGTTTTCTCCAACCCGGGGGGCCCAATGATCGTGATGTGCCCTGCCTGCCAGGCGCGCTTCCAGTACGACGACTCGCGGTTCGGCGCCTCGCCGGGCAAGCGCTTCCGATGTCCGAAGTGCAGCCATGTGTTCGAGGTGGTCAATCCCCTGCTGGCTCCACCTGAAGAGACCCTCTCCAGGCCCCTCGACCTCCCGGAGCCAGTGCCCCCACCGCCCCAGGCCACGGTCCGCCGAGACCGGGAGGCCATGTTGGCATCGGCAGGCCTGCTGGCTGCCGGACTGCCCCCGGGCCTGCGGTATAGCCTGGCCATCCTCACGGGGCCCCAGGCCTCCACAGTGAAGGTGCTGGATAAGCCCGTCACGGTGATCGGCCGGGAGGATGGCGATGTGGTCACCGGAGACCCCGAGACCTCCCGGCGCCACGCCCTGCTGGAGGTCCGGCAGGATGGCAGTGTCTGGCTCAGTGACCAGCAGTCCACCAACGGCACCCTGGTGGCGGGCGAGCCCATCATGGGTCCCCTGCGGCTGGACAACCACCAGGAGTTCACCTGCGGCAACAGCACCTTTATGCTGCTGGTCCGGGACACGGACGAACCGCCCCTCACCTGAGGCCCCCGCCATGCAGCCCGACCCCTACGCCCCCCATCTCCAGAAAGCGGATGACCTCTTCGCCCAAGGCGAGGTGGTGAAGGCGGGCCAGATCTGGCAGGCGATCCTGAAGCAGCAACCCTCCCATGTGGAGGCCCGGCGGCACCTGCTGGAGGTCAAGGAGCACCTGCAGCGCCTGCAGCGGGCAGAAGCGGACGCCCCCGCAGCGCCGGACCCGCTCCCGGACCAGGAGGCATCGGTGGGGCCGGAGCCCAGCCAGCTGCTGACCGATGGCTGCACCCTCTACGACATGGGCCAGACCGAGGATGCCCTCCGCAAGTGGGAACAAGCCCTGGCCCTGGACCCCAGCCTGACCCTGGCCCGCACCTATGCGGAGGGTGCCCGGCGGGAGCTGGGCCTGCTGGGTTCTGAGCGCCCCGCTCCCCCGCCCCCGGTCACCCGGCTCCCGCCGCCCCCGCCGCCCCCGCCACCGCCACCGGCCCAGTCCCCCGCGGGAGCCCTGGACCAGAAGCTGCACCAGGCGGAGCGCCTGCTGGCGGTCGGCCACCTCGAGGAGGCCGCCTTCGGCTTCCAGCAAGCCCTGGGTCTGGATCCGGGCAACCTGCGGGCCCTTGCGGGCCTCGAGCACTGCCGCAAACCCGCCCAGCCACCCCCCCCGGCGCAGATCCAGATAAGCCCCCCGGCTCCCCAGCCCATCTCTCTGGCGCTGGTCTCCAGGGAGGCCCAGCCCGTGCACGCCCCGGCGGCCCTTCTGAAGGCGCCCCCACCCCCCCGGGAGGGCCTGAACCTGCCCGGGCCCCTCCGCGAAGCAACCGAGCGCCTGCCCTGGCTCAGGGAGCCCCGGGTCCTGGCCATGGGGGCGGGCGGCGCAGCCGTCCTGCTCATCGCCTTCGGCCTCCTGAACTCCTACCGGAAAGAGCGGGCCCTCCGGGCAGAGGTCCAGGCCGCCCTCACCTCGGCCCTGGCCCCAGTGGCTCAGCAGGCCCGGTCTGTGGACCTGACTGAAAGCCCCGCCACCATCCAGCGGGAGGCGGAGGTCGCCCTGGTCACCGACCCCCTGCGGGCGTTCCTTCGTGCGGAGACCCTGGTTGCCCGCAACCCCAGCGATCCTGCTGCGGCCCAGCTGCTGGAAAAGGCCCGCCTGGGCCTCGCCGGGGGCAGTGGCGGCGCCAGTCGTACCGAGTTTCAGCAGCACCTGCAGAGCGGCAACCTGGAGACCGCCGCCAAGGTCATCGACGCCCTCCTCCGGGCCGAGCCCGGTGATGCCGACCTCCGCACCCGGGCGGCCCGCCTCCACCTGGCCCTCTGTGCCGCCCACGCGGCCCAGGCCAAGTGGGAGGACGCCCAGGAGGACCTCCTGCGGGGCCGGGCCCTCGCCCCAGGGGACCGCTCCTGGCAGACCCGCCTCCACCTTCTCGAACACCTGCGGACCCTCCCCAAGGCCCAACAGGGCCCCTGGATCGCCCTGCTGGGCTAGGCCTTCGGGGGGTTGGTGTCCTGCAGCTCCTGCTGGATGCGCCGCATTTCCTCCAGGGAGGCCACGAAGGCCGCATAGACCCTGGGGTCGAAGTGGGTCCCCACACCGTTCTGGATGAGGGTCAGGGCCTCCTTCTCGCTGAGGGCGGGTCGGTAGGGGCGGTGGGTGGTCAGGGCGTCGAACACATCCACCAGGGCCACAATGCGTGCCTCGAGGGGGATCTCCTCGCCCTTGAGGCCGTCGGGATAGCCGCTGCCATCCCAACGTTCATGGTGGGACAGGGCGATGGTCGCCGCCGCCTGGAGGAGGGGGTTGGCACTGCCCGACCCCTGGACCAAGGTCCCATTGCCCGTCACGGTGCGGACAACAGGGTGGGCCTGGCGCAGGATCCCGGCACCGATGACGCAGTGCTCCCGAACGATGGCCCATTCGTCCGCATCGAGCCGCCCAGGCTTGAGGAGGATGCGGTCCGGGATGCCGATCTTCCCCAGGTCGTGGAGGGCGCTGGTAACGAAGAGCCGGTCGCAGGCCTCGGCATCCAGGCCCAAGCTCTGGGCAACCGGCTGGGTGTAGTGGCTGACCCGCAGGACGTGATTGCCTGTTTCCTCATCCCGATATTCCGCCGCCCGGGCCAAGCGCAGCACCACTTCCCGCTGGGAGTGCTCCAGCTCTCGGGTCCGCTCCCGGACCCGAAGCTCCAGGGCCTCGTTCTGCCGCTGGAGCTGCTCCTGATAGTCGCGGATGCGCAGCACGTTGCGGAGGCGAGCCAGCAGGTCCTCTGGATCCACGGGCTTGGTCAGGAGATCGAAGGCACCCAGGTCGAGGGCCCGCCGCTTCAGGTCGCTGTCCTGGAGGCCCGTGACGATGATGACCGGGAGACTGCCCCAGCCCGGCTGGGACACGGTGGCCAGCAGCTCCAGGCCGTCCATGTCCGGCATCTTCACATCCGTTACCACGACATCGGCGGAGTGGGTCTTGAGGAAGTCCAGGGCCAGCCCGCCACCACTGAAGAAGTGGAAGGCCCAGTCGGGATGGACGCCATGCAGGATGCGCCGGTAGGCGTTCAGTACGCTCTGTTCGTCGTCCACAAAAAGGATCGTGCGCATGAAACCGGATGCTCCTGGGGAGGTCCCTGATGATAGGTGCGATTGGATGTTTGTTGGTATAAATTTTCCTACCCCAGCAGCAATTGCCTGCCTGCTGTGCGCCCCGGGGGGCCCTTAGTCCACGCCGACCTCCGGGGGCACGGGATGGCTCAGGAAGTGGGTCATGCCCTCACTGAACCCGTAAGCCCCCGTGGCACCAAAGGCCAGGAGGTCCCCTGGGGCCAGGGCTGGCAGGGCGACCTCCCCCAGACGGTCGAGGCTGGTGCAGAGGGGTCCCGCCAGGGTGGTGGGGTGGCTGCCCCCGCCCTTGCCGACCGCCTTCACTGGGAAAGCCTGGCCGGTGAGCAGGGGCCGCAGCAGGTGGTTGATGCCCCCCTCGAGAATCGCAAACCGGGTGCCCCGGCTCTCTTTGACGCGCACCACCCGGGCCAGATAGACCCCACAGGGGCCCACCAGGTAGCGCCCCGGCTCCAGGATCAGCTCCCCCGTGAACCAGGGATGGCGGGCCAGGAGGTCGGCCAGGCCCTGGCCCAGGGCCGCAAGGTCCAGGGGGGCTTCCTCGGGCGCATAGGGAATGCCCAGGCCACCGCCCAGGTCGATCTGTTCCAGGACCAGTCCGTGCTGGTCGTGCAGGCGCCGGGCCAAGTCCAGCACCGCCGCATGGGTGGCCAGCAGCTTGGAGGCGTCCCGCTGATTGCTGGCGGCGAAGACATGGAGGCCCCGGATGCGGACATGGCGCAGGCCTGCGGCCCGCTCCAACAAAGCCGGGACATCCTCCTCATCCACCCCGAAAGCCGAGGGTCCACTGCCCCCGATGATGCGGTTCCCCTCTGCCACCTCGAAGGCGGGGTGCACCCTCAAGTTCACAGCCACCTCGCCCTGCGCCAGCGCATCGAGGCGGGCCAGGTCCTCCCAGCCTTCGGCCTGGATGCGGACCCCCATGGCCAGCGCCTTGGCCAGCTCCGGCGTCCGTTTACCAGGACCCGCAAAGAAGGTGCGCTGCGGCGGCAGGGCCAGGGCCACCACCTTCTCCAGCTCGCCGCTGGAGGCACAGTCGAAGCTGGCGCCCAGGGCGGCAAAACGACTCAGCAGGCTGGGGTGCGAGTTGGCCTTCACAGCGAAGGCAATGCGCACCCGCTCAGGTAGTGCGGCACGAAGGGCCCGGAACTGCGCCTCCGCCACCCCCGCCGAGTAAGCGAAGCAGGGCGTGCCATGGGCCTCCGCCAAGACCTGGCACTGGGCATCGTCGAAGGCGAACAAAGGGTTCATGGTCGTGGCTTCCAGTACGGAGCGAGGCGCTTGATACCTTCTTGCAGCTGCTCGGGGGTGGCGGCGAAGCTGAGGCGCAGGTGGCCCCGGCCGCCTTCGCCGAAGGCCAGGCCCGGGATGGCCACCACGCCCGCCTCGTCCCGCAGACGCAGGGCGAAGGCCAGTGGATCCGCATGGGCCTCGGTGGGCAGCGGCATGAAGTGGTAGAAGGTGCCGTCCGGCGGTGTCACCGTCTGGCCCAGCTCCCGGTTCAGGGCCGTAGCCAGGGCCTCCCAGCGCTCCAGAATGGCCGCCCGGGCTTCCGCCAGGATGGCGTCCGAGTGCTCGATGAGCGCCAGGGCCGCCCACTGGGCCGGGGTGGCCGTGCCGGTCACGGCGTACCCGTGGACCACCCGCGCCGGCGTCAGCCAGGCGGGGTCGCCGATGGCCCAGCCCACCCTTAGGCCAGGGGCGCCCCAGCCCTTGCTGACGGAGCTCACCACCACGCCGCAGTCCGTCACGTCCCGCAGGCCCGGCGGTCGCACCCCGAAGTGCAGGTCCCGATAGACCTCGTCCGAGATCAGCAGCAGGCCCCGAGCCTCGCAGGCCGCAGCCACCCGCCGCAGCGCCGCCAGGTCCCCGCCGCCGCCGGTGGGGTTGGAGGGCAGGTTGAGGAGCACCGCCGAGGCGTCTGGCGTCGCTTCCAAAACCTGGAGCAGGGCCTCGGCATCCAGGCGGAAGTGGTCCGGCGAGAGGGGGTAGGTCACGGGTACCGCACCCGCCATGCGGGCCAGGGCCGGGTAGGCCACGAAGCCTGGATCAGGGACCAGTACCTTGGTGCCCGGCTCCACCCAGGCCTGGAAGAGCGAAAACAGCGCCCCCTGGGAGCCCGTGGTGATGAGCACCTCATCCACCGTTGCGCCATGAAAAGTGGCCACAGCCTTGCGCAGGTCCGGCAGGCCCACGTGGGGCACGTAGCCGCAGGGACCCGCAGGGCGCAGCAGCGCCAGCCGGGCCGGTTCCGGCAGGGCCCAGGTGGGCTCGCCCAGACCCAGGGGGATGGCCCCAGGCGGCGTCCCATCCGTGATGGCCCGGATAGGTGAAGGCTTCAGCAGCGAGAGGCGGGAGGCTGGTTTCATGAGAAAAGATCACCACCAAGACACCAAGACACCAAGGAAAGAATAGAACCCCGTTTTTGTAGTTCTTGGTGTCTTGGTGCCTTGGTGGTTTGCATTTGGTTTTCCTCTTCCTCAACTAGCGGAGGGCCTGCTCGAGCGCGGTGGCGGCGTCGGTCTTGTCGTCGCGGTACTTGACGATGCAGGGCGCGGACAGCTGGAGGCCGTGAGCTCGGGCGAAGTCGCCGGAGGCAGGCCGCGAGCCAGGCACCACGACAGCGCCCTCGGGCACCTCCGCTCGGAGCTCCCGGCCATGGACCAGGTCGTAGATCACAGTGCTACCGGTGATGACCACGCCCGAAGCCAGCACGGCGCGCTTGCGCACCACGATGCCCTCGAAGAGACCCACCAGGCCCCCCACAAAGGCGTCGTCCTCCACCACCACGGGGCGAGCCCCGGCGGGCTCCAGCACGCCGCCGATCTGGGCGGCGGCAGAGAGGTGCACCCGCTTGCCGATCTGGGCGCAGCTGCCCACCAAGGCGTGGCTGTCCACCATGGTGCCCTCATCCACGAAGGCGCCCACGTTCACATAGGCGGGGGGCATGAGCACCACGCTGTGGGCGATGTGAGCCCCGCGGCGAACGGCGGTGCCACCGGGCACCAGGCGCACCGCATCCTCCAGGTTGAAGTGGCGCGGCGGGTAGGCGGTCTTGTCGAACATGGGGAAGCCGGGGCCCGGCATCTCCACCAGGCTGGTGCGGCGGAACCCACAGAGGATCGCCTGCTTCACCCAGGCATTGGCCCGCCAAACGCCATCCTCATGGCGCTCGGCGGCCCGAACCACACCGGCCTCCAGAGCCACCAGCAACACCTGGTGCATGGCGGGGGCTTCAGAATCGGCGGCCAACTCCTCGGCAGGGCGGTCGAAACAGGCACGGAGGGAAGGCAGGTCGAGGACCATCAGGAGACTCCAGGCAGCAGGGCGCCATTGGCCAGGGCCAGGGCCTCGGTGAGTGCCGTGCGGGTGGCGGCCGAGGCTGGCGTAAGGGGCAGGCGCAGGCCGTCGCCGCCGAAGCCCAACTGGGCGAGCAGTGCCTTCAAGGGGATGGGATTGCTTTCCAGGAAGAGGGCGTCGATGAGGGGCAGCAGGCGCTGGTGCAGGCGCAGGGCCTCGGCCCGGTCGCCGCGGAGGGCAGCGGCCACCAGGGCGGCGGTCTCCCGGGGTACCGCGTTGCCCAGCACTGAGATGAGGCCCGAGGCCCCCACGGCGATGGCGGCGACGGCCAGGATGTCATCCCCCGCCAACAGGGTCTTCCCGGCGGGCAGGGTGCGGGCGACTTCGGCGATCTGGGGCAGGCTGCCGCTGCACTCCTTCACCGCCACCACCTGGGGGTTCTCCCAGAGGCGGGCCAGCATGGCCGGCGTTACGTTCAGCGCGGTGCGGCCGGGCACGTTGTAGGCAATGAGGGGCAGGCCCGGTGCGGCCTCAGCCACGGCGGCGTAGTGCGCCACCAGGCCATCCGCGGTGGGCTTGTTGTAGTAGGGCGTCACCAGCAGGGCCCCGGCGGCGCCGAGCTGTTGGGCGCGGCGGGTCATGGCAGCGGCCTTGAGGGTGGCGTTGGAGCCGGTGCCCACCACCACGGGTCGACCCCCACACTCCTCCAGGGTGGCGGCGATGATGGCATCCCGCTCCGCATCCACCAGGGTCGAGGCTTCGCCCGTGGTGCCCAGGGGGATCAGGGTGTCGACGCCGCCGGCCACCACATGGCGCACGAGGCGGCGGAAGGCGGGGAAGTCCACCTCGCCCGCCGGAGTCAGAGGGGTGGCCAGGGCCACAGCCAGGCCAGCAAGGTTCAAGGTCATGGCTTGCCTCCGAAGGTGAAGAGTGGGTCCAGCAGGTCTGCCGCCAGGTCATCCATGCCGAAGACCCCCTTGCGGCCATGAAGCCAGCGGGCCGCCGCCAGGGCGCCCTGGGCGAAGGGGGCCCGGGAGCGGGCGGTGTGGGTGATCTCCAGCACCTCGGCAGCGGAGTCCAGACCCACGGTGTGGGTGCCGAACTCCACGCCAGCCCGCACCACGCCGATGTTCAGCTGGTGGGGGCCCGGGGTGCCCAGGGTCCAGTCGGTCTTGCGGGGGCAGCCTGCGAGGACAGCCGCCGCCAGGGTCTTCGCCGTGCCCGAGGGCGCGTCGGCCTTCATGCGGTGGTGGTGCTCCAGCAGGTAGGGATCCCTAGAGGGGTCCAGGGCTGCGTAGCGGCCGAGCACCGTGGAGAGCCGCGCCATCAGCGCCACCGTGAGGGAGAAGTTGGAGGCGGCCAGCACACCAATGCGGCCGGCGACACGCTGCTCCAGGTCGGGCAGGCTCCAGCCCGTGGCCCCGATCACCAGATCGGTGCCGGTCTCCAGGGCCCAGGCCAGGTGGGCTTCCACGGCCTCGGCCACGCTGGCGTCAATGGCCACATCCACCGGGGCCGAGGGCGACTCGCCCATGTCCACGGTCCAGAGGAGGGCGCCCCCCGCTTCAGCGGCAATGGCGGTACCCAGGCGTCCCCGCCCGAACAGTCCGATGAGCGGGCCGGTCACGGGGTGCTCCCTACCAGCACACGGTGGAGACGGCGGAGGGCTTCGGAGGTGCTCTCCTGCTTCACCACGAGGCTCAGGTTGATCTCGTTGGCACCCATGCTGATCATCTCGACATTGATGTCACCCAGGGAGCTGAGCAGCTGGGCGCCTACGCCAGGGGTGGACTTCAGGCGCTCACCCACGGCGGCGATGATGGCCCGGCCTTCGTGGACCTCCACCTTGGCGAAGACCGCCAGGTCCTGGAGCAGGGCCTTGAGGGGCACATCGGCTTCCACGGTGAGGGACACGCTGACTTCGGCGGTGGCCACCAGATCGACGCTGACTTCACGGCGCCCGAACACCTCGAAGAGCCGCGCCAGGAAGCCGCTCTGGGCGAGCATCCGGGAGCTGCTCACGGTGAGCACCGTGACGGGGCCACGGCTGGCCAGGGCGGTGATGGGCCGGCCCGTCTGCACTTCTGCGGAGATGGTGGTAAAGCGTCCCTCCGGCTTCTGGGTGTGCCGGACCGTCACGGGAATGCCGGCCTCCACCGCGGGCTGGATGGTGGCGGGGTGGAGCACCTTGGCTCCGAAAGCCGCCAGCTCAGCGGCCTCGGCAAAGCTCAGGTCGGAGATGGGCAGGGCCTCGGGCACGATGCGGGGATCGCAGGTGAGCACACCCTCCACATCGGTCCAGATCTGCACCTCTTCCGCACCCAGCGCAGCACCGAAGAGCGCAGCGGAGTAGTCGCTGCCACCCCGGCCCAGGGTGGTGGTGAGGCCATTCTCGGTGGCACCGATGTAGCCCTGGGTCACCACGGCTCGGCCCGGCCCCAGGTGGGGGGCGAGGTGAAGCGCGGCGAGCTCTCGGACCGCCTCGGGCTGGGGGGCACCCTCACCGAACACGGCATCGGTGCGCATCACCGTGCGGGCATCCACCCAGACGCCCTCCATGCAGGCTGCAAAGATCCGCGTGGACAGGCGCTCACCCAGGGAGGCGATGGCGTCCATGCTCCGGGGGCTCAGCTCCCGCAGCATGCCCACGCCCTTCAGCAGCAGCTCCAGCTCCCCGAACAGGTCGGCGATGGCGGCCTCCAGGGCCTCGGGAGGGTTGCCATCAAACAGCTCGACCGCAGCCTTGCGGTGGGCCGCCAGCAGGGCGCGGTGGCGCTCCAGAGCCAGGGGCAGGTCACCAGCCTCGGCGGCCTTGGCGGCGTCAAAGAGGCCGTTGGTGGTCTTGCCCATGGCGGACAGCACCACCAGCGGGGATCGCGGCAGGGCCGCGCCCACCAGGAAGGCCACCTGGCGCATGCACGCGGCGTCGGCGACGCTGCTGCCACCAAATTTGAGGACGATCATCGGAGGTATCCCTTCGCGTGGGCCAGTTCGGCGTTCAGGATGCTGCCGCCGGCGGCGCCTCTTTCCGTGTTGTGGCCCAGCAGGGCGAACTTGATGCCCAGGATGGGGCAGACCCGCAGACGACCCACGTGGACGCTCATGCCGCCATCCACCTCCACATCCCGGCGCACCTGGGGACGATCCTCCAGGGTGTGCACATGAACGGGCACGGCGGGGGCGGAGAAGAGGCCCAGGCGCTGGGGCTCAGGCCGCCAGTTCAGCCAGGCATCGCGCACCGCCTCCAACGACGGGTTCCCCCGGAGCTTCACGCTCACGGCCTCGGTGTGACCCTCGATGACGGGCACCCGGTGGCAGAGGGCACTCACAACCATGGCGGCGTGCTCCACGGAGTCGCCGGTCCAGCGGCCCAGCATCTTGGGGGTCTCCTCCTCGACCTTGGGCTCCTCGTTGCGGATGAAGGGGATCACGTTGCCCATGATGTCCAGGCTGGGGACGCCCGGGTAGCCGGCGCCGCTGATGGCCTGCATGGAGGTCATC
>CAIRQL010000284.1 GCA_903880675.1 uncultured Holophagaceae bacterium
TGCCCAGGCAGAGAACCACCGGGGCTTCTCCCGCCACTGGTCCTCGGGCTTGAGCACGATGACCGTCTCCATCATGGAGAAGGGCGCGGGATCCGTGGCCGTGTCGGCGCGGCCCGCCTTGCCATAGACCCGGGCCACCTCAGGAACGGTGCGGATGAGCCGGTCCTGCACCTGGAGGATCCGCTGGGCCTCGGTCTGGCTGAGACCCGGCAGCGTGGAGGGCATGTAGAGCAGCGTGCCCTCATTGAGGGGCGGCATGAACTCGCTGCCCAGCTTCAGGAACACGGGCACGGTCACCAGCACCAGCAGGAAGGCCACCACCAGGGTCGCCTTGGCGTGCTTCAGGACGAAGCGGCAGGGGCCCTCGTAGATGCGGTGGAGGAACACCGAGATGGGGTGCTTCTCCTCCGGGTGGTAGGTGCCCACCAGGGCGTGGGTGCCGAGCTTGGCCAGCCAGGCGGGCTTGAAGGTGAAGGGGTCCATCCGCGCGAACAGCATGCGCAGGGCCGGATCCAGGGTGATGGCCAGCAGGGCCGCCAGAGCCATGGCCAGGTTCTTGGAGTAGGCCAGGGGCTTGAAGAGTCGCCCCTCCTGATCCACCAGAGTGAAGACAGGCATGAAGGCCACAGCCACCACCAGCAGGCTGAAGAAGACCGAGGGACCCACCTCCAGCAGGGCGTCCAGGCGCACCTTGTGGAAGTCGCCGGGGCGGCCGGAGCTGTTCCACTCCTCCAGCTTCTTGTAGGCGTTCTCCACCTCCACGATGGCGCCGTCCACCAGCACGCCGATGGAGATGGCGATGCCGGCGAGGCTCATGAGGTTCGCGTTGAGGCCCATGGCCTGCATGGGGATGAAGGCCAGGGCCACGCTCACGGGGATGGTGACGATGGGCACGATGGCCGAGGGGATGTGCCAGAGGAAGACCAGGATCACCAGGGAGACGATGAGCATCTCCTCCACCAGCTTCCAGGACACGGTGCTGATGGCCTTCTCGATGAGCTCCGAGCGGTCGTAGGTGGTGATGACCTCCACCCCCTCGGGCATGGACGCTTTCAGGTCCTTCAGCTTCTCCTTCACGGCAGTGATGACATTCAGGGCGTTCTCGCCCTGGCGCATGATGACGATGCCACCCACGGCGTCGCCCTGCCCGTCCAGGTCCGCCAGGCCTCGCCGCAGGTCCGGCCCCAGGGTCACGGTGGCCACATCCCCCAGGCGTATGGGGGTGCCATTCTCGGCCTTCAGCACCGCCTCCTCGAGGTCCTTGAGGGTCTTCACATAGCCCCGGCCCCGCACCATGTACTCGCGGCCCGAGACCTCAATGAGGCGGCCCCCGGCCTCGCTGTTGGCGGCCTTCACCGCCGAAATGACTGACTCCAGCGGCAGGCGGTAGGCCGACAGCTTGTTGGGGTTCACGGCCACCTGGAACTGCCGGGCCTGGCCCCCCACGGTGGCCACTTCGGCCACGCCGGGGACGCTCTGCAGGGCGTAGCGCAGGAACCAGTCCTGGTGGCTGCGCAGCTCATCGCTGCGGTGCTTGCCCGTGCGGTCCACGAGGGCGTACTGGAACACCCAGCCCACGGAAGTCGCATCGGGACCCAGCTCGGTCTTCACGCCGGCGGGCAGGTTGGAGGTGATCTTGCTCAGGTACTCCAGCACCCGGCTGCGGGCCCAGTAGATGTCCGTGCCGTCCTCGAAGATCACATAGACGTAGGAGTAGCCGAAGTCCGACAGGCCGCGCACGGCCTTCACCTTGGGCGCCCCCAGCAGGCTGGTGACGATGGGGTAGGTGACCTGGTCCTCCACGAGGTCCGGGCTGCGGTCCCACTTGGAGTACACGATGACCTGGGTGTCGCTGAGGTCCGGCAGGGCATCCAGGGGGATGCGCCGCATGGACCACACGGAGAGGGCCAGCAGGAGGGCCGTGACCGCCAGCACCAGGAAGCGGTTTTCAGCGGAGAAGCGGATGATCTTCTGAATCATGGCTTGGCCTCGTGCTTGTGCGCGGTGTCGGCCTTGGCGCCCATCTGGGCCAGAGCGGCGCGCAGGCGGGACTCGGAGTCCACCAGGAAGGCGGCGCCCGTAACGACTTCCTCACCGGCCTCAAGGCCCTTGCGGATCTCCACCAGGTCGCCAGCCGCCGGGCCCGTCTCCACCTCCCGGGGCTCGAACTTGCCATCACCCAGGGCCACGAAGACCACCTTGCGGGTGCCACTGTCCAGCACCGCATCCAGGGGCGCCAGCAGGCCCTTGCGGGTGCCGGTCTTCAGCACGGCCTCGCCAAACATCTCGGGCTTCAGTTCGGCCCGGGGATTGGTCACCTCGATGCGCACCTTGGCGGAGCGGGTCTTGGGATCCAGCACCGCATCCACGAAGGCCACCCGGCCCTGGAAGGCGCGGCCATCCAGGCCGCTGATCTTCAGCTCGGCGGTCATGCCCACCTTCACCCGGCTCAGCTCCGACTCGGTGACCTCGGCCTGGGCCCAGAGGTGGCTCAGGTCCGTGATCTCCAGGGGCGCCTCGCCCGGCGAGACCCGCGAGCCCTCCACCACGGTCTTGGCGGTGATGATGCCGCTGATGGGCGAGCGCAGGGTGAGGGTCTTCTGCACCTCGCCCGTCTTCTCCAGCTGGTCCAGGGCCTCGGCGGGGATGTCCCACAGCTGCAGGCGTCGCCGGGCCGAGTCCAGCAGGTCGCCGCCGGACTGCTTCAGGGCGCCGCCGCTCAGGGCCTTCTGGGTGCGCTGGGCCAGCAGGAACTCCCGCTGGGCGCTCACGAACTCGGGGCTGTAGAGGCTGAAGAGGGGCTGGCCCTTGGCCACGGGCTTGCCTACGAAGTCAGCGTGGAGCTTCTCCACGAAGCCCTCGACCTTCACGTTGATCTTGCGGATGCGGGTCTCGTCCGGCGCCAGACGGACCACCGCACGCACCTCGCCGCCGGCGGCACCAGCCACCACCTTGGCCGTACGCAGGCCGATGAGCTGCTGGCGGGCGGGGTCGATGGTGATGGCAGCCAGGCCCTCCACGCTGGAGGCGCCGCCCTGGATGTCCTCGATGGGCACCAGGTCCATGGCACAGATGGGACAGGTGCCGAAGTGGTCCTGGAGGATCTGCAGGTGCATGGGGCACTGGTACATCTGCTTCTTCGCCGCCGGGGCTGCTGCGGCGGGGGCGGGGCGGCGTAGGAGGAGGGTCGCACTCACACCGGCCGCCACCCCCAAGGCCACGAGGCCGAAGGTGCGGAAGGCAGAGCTGGAGCGGGGAGAGGAATCGGGGGAAGACGACAGCTGGACCATGGGTATCTCCTACATTTTCATCGAGGCGGGACCACTGTCCTGGGGCTTACCCGGGACCTTGGCGGTGGCGCGGGGGGCCGTGGCGGCAGCACCCCCGGCGGCGATGCTGGCGGCACCGAGGGTTCCGCCAGACACGGGGGGCGTGGGTCCAAGCGCGCACTCCGCCAGGGCGATGTGCTGGGCCTGCAGCTGGGCCAGGGTCTGCAGGAAGGCGGCCTGGTCCCCCACCCAGCCGTTGAGGGCCTCCAGCGCGGCGGGGAAGGAGCTGCGGCCGGCCTCGTACTGGGCCAGGGCGGCCTTGAAGCTGGCCTCGCTCTGCACCAGCAGGCCCTCCCGGTAGAGGTCGCGAATCTTGCGCAGGGCGCCCACCTGCAGGGTGCGCTCGGCGGTGCGCTGGCGCAGCAGGGTGCGCACGGAGTCCACCTCGGAGCCCTGCCCCTGGCGGTGGTGCTCGTGCTCCGCCACGGCCCGCTGCTGCTTGGTGCGCCCGTAGATGGGCAGGGAGATGCTGATGCCCACCTGCCACA
>CAIRQL010000285.1 GCA_903880675.1 uncultured Holophagaceae bacterium
AACGAGCTACCGGACTGCTCCACCCCGCGGTAGGGACTTGAGTGTAGCAGGGAAGGGCGAAGTGGCAAGGACTTGATATGCTCTGGAGACGAACGGGAGGCTTGATGCTGCGGCGATGGATGGCGGGGTTCCTGCTCGGCGTTGCTGCTCTGGGAGCGGCGCCCCGCACCTGGACGCCAGAGAAGTGGTTCGACAAGCCGCGCTCGCCGCGCATCGCCAACTACCGCATCGAGGCCACGCTGGACTTCGAACACAAGACGCTGGAGGGGCGCGAGACGCTCTCCTGGCGCAACACGGGCACGGCCCCCACGCAGGAGCTGCCGCTCCACCTCTACCTGAATGCCTTCAAGGGACCCCAGAGCCTCTTCGTGAAAGAGAGCGGCGGTCAGCTGCGCATGGACCAGATGGCCCGCCCTTCCGAAGCGACCACCTGGGGCTACTGCCGCCTGCTGAGTGCCCGAATGGAGGGCAAGGACCTGGAGGGGCACGACGGCGAGGATGAGACAGTCCACTGGCTGCGCCTGCCCCGCCCGGTGGCACCCGGGGAGACCATCCAGGTGGAGGTCACCTGGGAGAACCGCTACCCGAAGGTGTTCGCCCGCAGTGGCTGGGCGGACGACTTCCTCATGTCCGGCCAGTGGTTCCCCAAGGTGGGCGTCTACCAGGGCGATCGCTGGAACTGCCAGGCCTACCACGCCGCCACGGAGTTCTTTGCGGACTTCGGCGTGTACGAGGTGGCCCTGTCCCTGCCCAATGCCCTGGGCCTGGCCCACACGGGCACCCAGACGAACTTCGTGACCGAGGTGGAGACGGACCCCAAGCGCCCTCTCAATGTCATCTGGCGCCTCCATGCGGAGGACGTCCACGACTTCGCTTGGGCCGTCCGGCCCCGGGAGAGCTGGCGCAAGCCTGAGATGCATGAGTACCGCGGGGTCCAGGTCTTTTACTATCTCAACGACCGCAACCGCATGAACCTGCCCCGGCAGCGGCGGGCCGTGGAGAACGCCCTGCGTTGGAGCGAGGAGTGGTTCTTGAAGTACCCCTACCCGACCCTCACGGTCATCGACACGCCGGGCGAAGCCTCCGGGGCTGACGGCATGGAGTACCCGACGCTCATCACGGCGGCGTCCGTCTCCTTCGACCCCCTGAAGCAGCGCTTCATGCCCGAGTTGGTGACGATGCACGAATACGGCCATCAGTACTTCTACGGCCTGCTCGCCAGCGATGAGGTGCACGAGCCCTGGCTGGATGAGGGCCTTACCAGCTGGTTCACCCACAAGGCCTTGGACCGCACCTACCACACGCTGCTGGGGGGTCGGCGGTTCCAGCTACCTACGGACTTCGTGGAGTGGGCGGCCTACTGGACCCTGCCCTCGGCGGATCCCATGACTCGGGCGGGGCACCGAACCCGGGACATCGGCAGCTACTTCATTCAGGCCTATGGGAAGCCCACGCTGGTCCTGAACCAGCTGGAGGCCATGTTGGGCCGGCCGGTGATGGAGCAGGTGATGCGGGCCTATGTGCAGGAGATGGCCTTTCGTCACCCCACCCGCGCTGACTTCCGCCGCATTGCGGAGCGGGTCTCCGGCCGGGACCTGGGGAGCTTCTGGCGGGACTTTGTGGAGGGCACCGAGGTCCTCGACTACGCCATCCAGGGCGTCAAGGAGCGGGAGGTCACCCAGGGTGGCTGGCTGTCCACGCCGGGCAAGGCGCCGGTCTTTGCTGCGCCCCAGCCGGCGGCGCCGGGCCGTGTGGGGTCCATCACGCTGGCGCGGAGGGGTGGCCTCCGGGTGCCGGTCACGCTCTGGGTCCGCCTGGAAAACCGGGAGGAACAGCGCCTCTCCTGGGATGGCCAGGACCGCTGGATCACCTACGAGTTCGACTCGCCCGTGGCGGCGGCGGTGCTGGATCCTGACGGCAACTACCCGATGCTCAAGGATCGGCTCCACGCCACCTACACCGCCAAGCCCACCCGGCGCGGCTTCCACTATTGGTCCCAGATGGTCTGGGGCGCCGTAGCGGGATTCATGCAGGGCTGCGGCATAGGGTAGGCCACCTACCTGGCCGCATCGCCCATGCGGATGCTGGTCAGGTTGCCTTGGGCGTCCAGGTCGATGAGGATGGGGAACCAGAGCAGCCCCAGGCGCTCCAGGGGTTGGCGGCTGGCGGCGAAGCGGGCGCTGCGCCCAGCCTGGCGGAGGCGTGCCGCCAGGGCCTGAGCCTCTTCCTCTGGGGGGCCCGAGAGCGTGGCTTCGCGCTCGTCCAGGGTCCCGGTGGCACTGGGCACGATCCAGACCGTATCCGGGGGCAGCGCGGGTAGGGCACCGTCCTCATCCGGGCAGATCCAGATCCGGCGGGCGCCCAGCTCATCGAGGCGGCGGTCCTCGGAGGCGAGGTCGGGCAGGCTCCAGAACCGCAGCACCGGCGAGGGGCCATCCAGCAACCCGAAGAGACTCTGCAGACCCTTGAGGACGCCAGTGTCCGGCCCCGCCAGGCGGCGTACCTGCACCAGCCTCGCCTCGTCCTTCCGGGCCAGGGCCCAGCAGAGGGCATGGCGGAGGGCAAACCCGCGCACCATGGGCGGCCCGGCGGTGAGGAGGCGGTCCTCCCAGAGGTGCTGCAGTGTGGGCGGGAAGGCGCCCTGCCGCACCTGCTGCTGGCCCCAGCGCCACAGCGCCAGGGCGGTGCCGGAGCGCTGCAGGGAAAGGCTGCCCAGGCGGGCGGCGCGACCCTCGGTGGGGGCTCGCAGGAGGTCGGCCAAGGCCCGGGCTTCCTTCTGGGCGGAGCCACTGGCGTAGGGTGATTCCGGGGGTCCTGCTGCGGGGTCGAAGGTGGCCGCGGCTCGCAGCCAGCGCAGGTCCAGGGCGGCCTGGCCCCGCAGGGCCGGGGCGGGGGGCAGGGCGCGGCCCCAGTCATAGGCGTCCAGCAGGTCGGTCTCGGCCGCAGGGGGCGCCTGTGGCTCGGAGCGGAGGAGGCGGGGCGGTTCCTGGGAGGGGAAGGGGAGCATGGGTGGACCTTGGGATCAGAGGGTGAGGCTCCGGCCGCTGGACCGCAAGCCCCCGACCCCCCGACCCAGCGCAAGGTGAGGCTGCCCCGGCCGCTTGGTGGCAGAATGAGGATCCGCCCCTCCCGGAGTTCCCTTGCCCACCCAACCGTCTCCCCTTACGCCCCGCGAGCGCCTTGTCGTGGCCCTGGACGTGCCATCGGCCCGGGAGGCCCTGGCTCTGGCCGATCAGCTGGCGGGCCGGGTGGGCATGCTCAAGGTGGGGCTCGAGCTGTTTTGTAGCGAAGGGCCCGCCTTCGTGCGGGAGCTGCAGGCCCGGGTACCCGTGTTCCTGGACCTCAAGCTGCACGACATTCCCAACACCGTCCGCCGGGCCATGGAAGCCGTCCTGCGGCTCGATCCCCGCCTGGTGAATGTCCACGCCCAGGGTGGTCCCGCCATGCTCGAAGCCGCCGTGGAAGCCGTCCGGGCCCACCGGGCGGCGGGGGGGCGCACGGAGCTGCTGGCGGTCACGGTGCTCACCAGCCTGGACCGGGAGGCCCTGGCCGCCCTGGGCCATGCCGCCCAGCCGGATGAGCTGGCCCTGGCCTACGCCAAGCTGGCCCACCAGGCGGGCTGCGGTGGGGTGGTCTGCTCCGCCTGGGAGGCCGCCGCCATCCGGGACGCCTGCGGCGAGGGCTTCCACCGCCTGACGCCGGGCATCCGGCCCACCGGTTCGGCGCACCAGGACCAGGCCCGGGTCATGACCCCGGCCCAGGCCGTGGCCAGCGGCTCCACCTGGCTGGTGGTGGGCCGCCCCATCACCCATGCCCCGGACCCCGCAGCCGCTGCGGAAGCCATCGTGGCAGAGATCCAAGCCTGATGACCGCTGGGTCCCCCCTCGTCTTCCGGCCGTCCTTCGCCCAGCGGGCCATGGCGATGCTCCTCTTTGCGGGCTCCTGGCTGGTGGGCGTCCGTGCCCTGGCCCAGGTGCTGGAGCGGCTGCCCCTGCTGCGGGTCTCCCTGAAGGTCGCCGAAGCCGCTGGAGAGGCCACCTGGTCTTTCTGGATCGCCATCGTGGCGGCCATTGGGGCGGTGGTGGCGGGGAGCCTCCTGCTTCTGGGCACGCTGCTGGTGGTGTTGATGGTCGAAGGCTCGCAGGTCCTGGTGGATGAGCTGGGGCTGAGTGTGGACCACGCCGCTCTGCCGGCCCCCCTGGCCCGGCGCCTGGGGGCGGGCCGCCTGCCCTGGAAGCGGGTTTCGGCCCTGGAGCACACGGGCCCCTTCTTCGTGCTGCGGGGCGGTGGCGACCCGGCGCCGGGCACGCCCCGGGACCCTGACCTGCGGTTCCTGATGGTGGAGGAGCTGGAGATTCTGGTGCTCACCATCCTCGAGCGCAGCCCCAACCTGAGGCACCGGGACTGATGCCCCACTGGACCGAGCTGTTTGGGTTCGTTACCGGGGCCGCCTGCGTGGCTCTGCTGGTGCGCCAGAACATCTGGAACTGGCCCCTCGGCATCCTCAACAACCTGACCTTCATCGTGCTGTTCTACCGGACCGGGCTCTATGCGGACGTGGGCCTGCAGGTCTTCTACATCGCCATCTCCGTGTATGGCTGGTGGCACTGGCTGCACGGCGGGCGGGACCACGGTGCCCTGACGGTGAGCCGGGTGCGGCCCACCACGGCGCTGCTGCTGGCGGGGGCCGTGGTTGCCACGACGGCGCTCCTCACCTGGCTCCTGCGGCACTACACCAACAGCACCGTGCCCGTGCTGGACTCGCTCATCACGGCCCTCAGCCTGGTGGCGCAGTTCATGATGACCCGCAAGTGGATCGAGAACTGGCCCGTCTGGATCCTGGCCAACTGCATCTCCGTGGGCCTGCTCACCTACAAAGGCCTCTACGTCACCAGCGCCCTGTACCTCGTCTACCAGGTCCTCTGCATCATGGGCTGGAAGGAGTGGCGCGCAGCCCTGCGACCCAGTGGGACTGTGGCCCAACCCTGAAAAACAACCACTCTCGCAGAGAAAAGACGAGGGGAGCGGAGGGAGGCAGAGGTTTTTGGGTTAGCCGCTTTTCTCGGCGACCCTCTGCCCATCTCCGCGCCTTCTGCGAGAGTGGTTGTCCTTTTCCTATGGATCTCCTCCTTTGCGATGGACGGAACTGTCACCGCTTCAGGTAGGCCTCGGCGCCTTGCATGGTGGCGGCGGGCCCATGGGCAGGCCCCTTCTTCCGGGGTGTCCGGGCCTTCCCCCACTGGCTGGCGAGGGCGGTGGCTTCGGGGTTGCCGGGGGCCAGGGCCAGCACTTCGGCCAGGTCCGCTCGGGCCTCGTCCAGGCGACCCAGCTTCTCCCGCAGCAGGGCCCGCTTGAGGAAGCCCCAGGTGTTGGCGGGTTCCCGCTGGATGACCTCGGCGTACTCGGCCTCGGCCTCGGTGAAGCGCCCAGCCTCCTCGGCGGTCTCCCCGCAGAGCAGGTTGGTGACGGCGCAAAAGCCCAGCCAGGCCTTCTGGGCCGCGAACTCGGCGGCGCTGAAGCGGGACTTGGCCTGGGCCCGCTGGGCGGCCTGGTCCAGGTGGCGCAGGGCTTTCTCCGTGTGGGCGTCCACCCGGGCGAAGATCTCGGCATCCCCGCTGGCCCGGTAGAAGTCCCGCTGGATGCGGCCCTCCGCCCGGTACTGGTCGAACATGCGGGTGCCGGGGTAAAGGGCGAGGGGGCTGATCTGGCAGTCGCTGGGGCGGGTGTCCCGGATAAAGGTGGCGCTCTCCTCCACGTCTGCCCAGGTCTCGCCGGGGATGCCCGTGATGAGGTAGATGCCCAGGTTCATGCCCACCCTGCGGACGGACTCCAGGGCTTTGCGGGCGTGGCGCAGGTTGGTGCCCTTGTCCAGCAGGGCCAGCACCCGCTCGCTGCCGTGCTCCACGCCGAACTGCATGAACTCGCAGCCAGCCCGCTTCATGGCCACCAGGCGGTCCTCGTCCACCAGGTTGACCCGGCTCTGGCAGTTCCACAGGGGGTGGAGGCCGCTGCCTTGGATGCCCGTCATGAGCTCCAGCACCCGGGCCCGGTTGGCGGTGAAGGTGTCGTCCCGGAAGCTGAAGTAGGTCAGCCCGTGCTGGGCGTGAAGCAGGCGCATCTCCCGAAGCACCGAATCGGCACTGCGGAAGCGGATGGAGGTGCCCCAGAACTCCGGGGTGTTGCAGAAGTTGCAGGTGGCCGGACAGCCCCGGCTGGTGCTCAGGTAGGCCAGCTGGCCCACGTCATTGAGGAAGTCGGCTTCCAGGTATTCGGCCGGAACCCCCACGCTGTCCAGATTTTCCAGGGGTGGCTGGGGCAGGGTGGGGCCCTCCCGCAGGATCAGCCCCGGTGTCCTCCGCCACAGGTCCGAGCCGGGTGCGGCCTTCAAGCGCTCCACGATCCCTAGCAGGGTCTGCTCCCCCTCCCCCTGGACGATGGCGTCCAGGGCCGGGCAGTCCTCGAAGACCTCCTCGGCCAGGTGGGTGGGGTGGGGGCCCCCCGCCAGCAGGACGGCCCCGGGGCAGGCCTCTCGGGCCCAGGCCAGCAGCTCACCGGAGCGCTTGCGGTTGAAGGTGAACATGGAGATACCCACCACGGAAGGGTTCTGGGCCCGGAGGTAGGCCAGGACCTCCTTCCGCCCCTTGCCGCTAAGATTGGCCAGGCGGCAGGGGAAGTGCCTGGATTTGAGCATCGCCTGCAGATAGCCGAGACCAATGGGGAGGAAGGTCATCCACTCGTCCCCGAAGCCGCTGCGGGGGGCGCTGTAGGCGAGGAGGGTCAGGGGTGGGTTCACGGCGGGGTTCCAGAGTCATCCAGTCTACGGGAAGGCCGATGAGAGAAGCAGCGACAGTGGGGGAGGCCTTTTGACTGGCAATCTGATCCGGAACCAGGACGTCATTGCGGAGATCTTCCTCCGCGCCTCCAATCGGAGGGAGATGATGATTCTGGTAACCCCCTACATCCGGTTTGAGTCCTCCTTCCTCAAGGCCGATGAGAAGGAGTTCCATGCCGCCGCCACCATGGGCCGGGAAGACGCCATGTTCGGGCTGCGCAGTCCTGAGCTCAAGCTGCGGTTTCCCCATGGGGTGAGCTTCCTGGAGGCCTCCACCCAGCTCCTGGGGTTTGGCATCAGCGACGGGCGGCGGAGCCTCCGGCTCTCCATGCCCACGACCCTGCAGGACCAGGACCACCGTGGGGCCTACCGGGTGGACCGGGTGGGCCGGGTGCCCGTTACCTTCAGCACGCCCAAATACGACCTGGTGGTGGGCACATTGGTGGACATCAGCACCACCGGGGCCCGGATCTTCAGCACCCGGGATTTTCAGGAAGACGAGCTGATCCCGGGGGGAGACATGGCCGTCACCATCAACCTGACGGAAACCATCCGGATCAACACCCAGGTCAAGCTGCGCCATGTTCACTTCCGCACCTTCGGGGTGGAGTTTCGCCCCCAGCTGGATGAGGACATCCTCCACCCGCTGTCCCGCTGGGTCTTCGAGAAGCGGGAGGAGGACCTGGGGCGCATCTCTCGCCGGGGGGTCGAAACGGGCACCCCCGCCGAGGCCAGCCGCAGCTCAGTCCAGGCCCCTGCAGGCCTGGTGCTGATCTCGGGGGAGGCCGGGCTGGAGGTGGTGCTTCAGGACCTGTTGGGTAGCCTGCAGCCCCTGACGCGGGTGCCCCCCACCATGACCGCCGTGAAGGATGCCTACAGCCACAAGCCGGCCCTCGTGCTTTGCCATGTCTCCAGCCTGAGCCTGGATGCCCGGCGGAGGATCCGCACCCTGGTGGAGCCCCTCCAGGGGCGGCTGCCTTTTGTGCTGCTGGGCACGGGTGTGGAAGCTGGCGGCCTGCTGGAGCTGGGCCAGGAGCTCAAGGCGGCGGTCTCCATCGTCTACAACCCCGAGCGGGCCATCTTCCTGCAGCGCCTGGTCCAGGGGGTGCTGCGGCGCACCTACGAAGGCGGGGAATCGCCCATGGCCCCGGTGGAGCCCGAGCAGGGCTGAGCCATGTCAAGGCCCCCTTAGAGGGGGCGGAGCCGGTAGAATCAAGGCTTCCGGAGCCCCCATGTCTGCTGCCCCCGAACCGGCTGTCACCGAAGCCCTGGCCCTTGAGCTGGGTCTCTCCCGGGACGAGTGGCAGGTCATCCTGCGCCTCCTGGAGGGCCGCCTGCCCACCTATCCGGAGCTGGGCGTCTTCAGCGCCATGTGGAGCGAACACTGCTCCTACAAGTCCAGCCGGATCCATCTGAAGAACCTGCCCACCGAGGGCCCCCGAGTCATCCAAGGACCGGGCGAGAACGCCGGTGTGGTGGACATCGGCGATGGTTGGGCCGTGGCCTTCAAGATGGAGAGCCACAACCACCCCAGCTACATCGAGCCCTACCAGGGCGCGGCCACGGGCGTGGGGGGCATCCTCCGGGACGTCTTCACCATGGGGGCTCGGCCCCTGGCCAACCTGAACTCGCTGCGCTTCGGGGAGCTGGAGGCGCCGCGCATGAAGGGCCTCGTAAAGGGTGTGGCCGCCGGCATCTCTGGCTACGGCAACTGCATGGGCGTGCCCATGCTGGGCGGGGACGCAGCCTTCGACGCCTGCTACAACGGCAACATCCTGGTGAACGCCTTCACCCTGGGCGTCCTGCGAGCTGACCGCATCTTCAAGGGCTTCGCTTCCGGTGTGGGCAACAAGGTGATGTACATCGGCTCCAAGACCGGCCGGGACGGCATCCATGGCGCCAGCATGGCCTCGGCGGAGTTCGGCGAGGGCAGCGAGGAGAAGCGGCCCACGGTGCAGGTGGGCGACCCCTTCACGGAGAAGCTCCTGCTGGAGGCCTGCCTCGAGATCTTCCAGACGGACTGGGTCATCGGCATCCAGGACATGGGCGCCGCCGGTCTGACTTCCAGCAGCTTCGAGATGGCCAGCCGCGCCGGTACGGGGCTGGAGATCCGCCTGGACCAGGTGCCCCAGCGGGAGGAGGGCATGACGCCCTTCGAACTGCTGCTCAGCGAGAGCCAGGAACGCATGCTGCTGGTGGCCCGGCCCGGCTGCGAGCCCCTGATCATCGGCGTGCTCCACAAGTGGGGCCTGGATGCCTGCGTGGTGGGCGAGGTCACCGAGACCGGTCGCTTCATTGGCAGCTGGCACGGCGCCCCGGCCATCGACCTGCCCATCCAGCCCCTGGTGGATGCCGCCCCGAAATACGACCGACCCCGCCAGCGCCCGGGCTACCTCGATGCTGTGAACGCCGTCCCTCTGCCCGAGGACCTGCGGCCCGCCGAGGTGGAGCGGACCCTGCGCAGCCTGCTGCAGCGGCCCACGGTGGCCAGCAAGCGCTGGATCTATGAGCAGTACGACGGCACCGTGCGCAGCAACACCCTGCTGGGCATGGGCCGGGGCGATGCGGGCCTCATTCGCGTCAAGGACGAGGCCGGTAATGACACGGGCAAGGCCGTGGCCATGAGCAGCGACTGCAACAGCCGCTTCTGCTACCTGGACCCCTTCTGGGGCGCCGCGCACGCCGTGGCTGAGGCTTGCCGCAACCTGGCCTGCGTGGGCGCCGAGCCCATCGGCCTCACGGACTGTCTCAACTACGGGAATCCTGAAAAGCCCGAGAACATGTGGACCTTCGAGCAGGGCTGCCTGGGCATCCGCCAGGCCTGCCTGGCCCTGGATGTGCCCATCGTGTCCGGCAATGTGAGCCTCTACAACGACACCGAGGGCCAGAGCATCTTCCCGACGCCCATGATCGCCGCGGTGGGCCTGGTAGAGGACTGCGCGGGCCCTGTGCCCCTGGGCGCTCCGGACGCCACCGCCCTCACCGGGACCGGTAACCGGGTGTGCGGCTCCGGCTTCCGCGCCGCCCACGACGGGATCTTCCTGCTGGGCGAGAACCGGGACGAGCTGGGGGGCAGCGAGTACCTGAAGCTGCGCACCGGCCAAGTCACCGGCACTTGCCCGGAGCTGCGCCTCGACGATGAACTCCACCTCCAGGCCTGTGTACGGGAAGGCGTCCGCCTGGGCCTCATCCGCAGCGCCCATGACACCAGCGAGGGCGGCCTGCTCACGGCGGCCCTGGAGAGCGCCTTCGGCGGCGAGATGGGCTGCCAGTTGCTGCTGAACCGCGGCGGGCTGCGGCTGGACGGCCTGCTCTTTGGCGAGACCGTGGGCCGCGTGGTGGTCAGTGTTGGGCCGGAAGGCGAGAGCAGCCTGGCCACCCTGTGCCGCACCCACCGGGTGCCCCTCGCCAAGA
The DNA here is from genome assembly GCA_903880675.1 of uncultured Holophagaceae bacterium. GTDB lineage: Bacteria > Acidobacteriota > Holophagae > Holophagales > Holophagaceae > Geothrix. Next base: position 10,247 of record CAIRQL010000285.1, read on the forward strand.
TCGGCACCACAGGCGGTGCCCGCATCACCCTGGCGGTGGACGGTCAGCCCCTGCTGGACGCCGAAGCCGCCGAGCTGAAGGCGCTCTTCGACCAGGCCCTGGAGACAGCCCTGGGTTAACTAGATGCCCATGACCGCCGGGGCCTTCAGCTTGTCCAGGAGGGCGTGCAGCAGGCTCTCCTCCGCCTTCAGGTCGGCCCTGAAGGACCGGCTGTCCGTGTGGTGGATTTCGCGGCGCAGATCCTCCAGCCTGCGGACGAGGATCCTCTGCACCAGTTCGGATTCTTTGGCATCGAGGTAGAGATCCATGGTGACCTCCTGTCCCGGCACCGCGGTACCTACCGGCCGGGTCCGATGGAAATATCGGGTCTTCGCACGGTTTCCGCCAGCCTAGCGGAGCATTCGGCCTGGCAGGAGGAACAACCCCTTTACCAGGCCGAAGACGCCCTCGACGGCAAACCCCAGCAGCCGCAAGGGCAGGAGCAGCAGCCAGACCAGGGGGGCCAGGACCAGGGCCAGCAGCGCCAGGGGCCAGCAGACCACCAGCAGGATGAGCCAGAGGAAGAATGCAGCCATGGGAGCCTCCAGGTACCAGGATGGGAATTCAGGCGGCCTCCGGGCCTCGCAATCGGCGAAGGGGCGCCGGCCGCCGGTAGACAGCGGGGTATGATCCTGGAGCCCCGCTGAAGGACCTGCCCATGGCCGACCCAGGCATCCTCACCACCCTCGACCGCCGCACCTTCCTGGGGGCCACCCTGGCCACCGGGGCCGCCGCTCTGGGCGGGGCGGAGGTCAAGGCTCCCGCCACCCGCCTGACCCTGGCGGCGGCCACCCTGGAGAGCCTCCAGGCAGGTCTGGAGGCTGGTCGGTGGACGGCGGTGGACCTGGTGAAGCAGCACCTGGCGCGCATCCGGGCCCTGGACCGGAGTGGGCCGCGCCTCAGCGCCGTCCTGGAGCTGAACCCGGAGGCCCTGGCCATCGCGGCGGCCCTGGATGCGGAGCGCCGGGCGGGCCAAGTGCGCGGCCCCCTCCATGGGATTCCCGTGCTGCTCAAGGACAACATCGACACTGCGGATCGCATGCACACCACCGCAGGCTCCCTGGCTCTGGTGGAGGCCCCGGCCCCGCTCCGGGATGCTTTTATCGTGGCCCGCCTGCGGGCGGCGGGCGCCGTGGTGCTGGGCAAGACCAACCTTAGCGAGTGGGCCAACTTCCGGTCCAGCCGCAGCAGCAGTGGGTGGAGCGGACGGGGGGGCCAGACCCGCAACCCCCATGCCCTCGACCGCAGTCCCAGCGGGTCCAGCAGTGGCTCGGCGGTGGCAGTGGCCGCCGCCCTCTGCCCCGTGGCGGTGGGCACCGAGACGGACGGCTCCATCGTGAGCCCCGCCAACGCCTGTGGCATCGTGGGCCTCAAGCCCACCGTGGGCCTGGTGAGCCGTAGCGGCATCATCCCCATCTCCCACACCCAGGACACCGCGGGCCCCATGGCCCGCACGGTGCGGGATGCCGCTCTCCTGCTGGGGGTCCTGGCGGGCCCGGACCCACGGGACCCGGCGTCCAGTGACGCCCACTTCGAGGCCGACTACACCCGCTTCCTGGTGCCGGATGGCCTGCGGGGCGCCCGGCTTGGCGTGGTGAAGAACCTCCTGGGGGTCCACGCTCGGGTGGATGCCGTGCTCCGCCCCGCTCTGGACCTACTGAAGGCCGCCGGGGCGGAGCTGATCGAGGTGGAGCTGAAGTCCTCGGCCTACGACGATGCGGAATACGAGGTGCTGCTCTTCGAGTTCAAGGCGGGCCTGGAGGCCTACCTGGCAGGCCGCGGGGGTGCGATGCGCGACCTGTCCAGCATCATGGCCTTCAACGATGCCCACCGGCAGGAAGAACTGCTCGTCTGCGGGCAGGAGATCCTGGCCCAGGCCCAGGCCAAGGGCAGCCTTGCCGACCCGGCCTACCGCAAGGCCATGGAGACCTGCAGCCAGGCGCGCCGGGACATCACGGGCCTGCTGCAGCACCACAACCTCCAGGCCCTGGTGGGTCCCACCGGTGGACCGGCCTGGCTCATCGACCACATCAACGGCGACAGCGGCTCGCTCAGCTTCTCATCGCCCGCCGCCGTGGCCGGCTGCCCCCACCTCACCGTCCCCGCCGGGTTTGCCGCGGGCCTGCCCATCGGCCTCTCCTTCGTGGCCGGGCCGTGGCAGGAGGGTACCCTGCTGCGGCTGGGCCACGCCTTCGAGCAGGCCTCGAAGGCCCGCCGTGCCCCGGGCTTCGCAGCGACCAGCCCCGTCACCCGTTGACAGGACCAGGCCGCCCGTGGAACCTGTTTTTCTCATCCCAGGAGACCCCATGAACCGCACCCTCGTCACCCTGCTGCTGGCCACTTCCCTGGTGGCCATGGCCAAGGATCCCCAGGCCCCGGCCAAGCCGGCCGCCCCTGCCGCCGCACCGGCCAAGGCTGCGCCCGCCGCACCGGCCAAGGCCGCACCCGCAGCAGCCATCGTCGGCAACAAGGAGTCCAAGACCTTCCACAAGGCCGACTGCAAGACCGCCGCCAAGATGAAGGACGCCAACAAGGCCGAGTTCGCCTCCGCCGCCGAGGCCACCAAGGCCGGCTACAAGGCCTGCAAGGTCTGTAAGCCCTGAACCCTCAAACCGGGCCAAAGGAAAAGGGCACCGCAGGGCGCCCTTTTCCTTTGGTAGATCCGCAGGTCAGTCCTTGCGGCGGGGGAACTGGCGCTCGTAGGCCTCCTGGGCGTACTCGCTGGGGGGCACCCCGAAGCGGCGCTTGAAGGCGCGGGTGAAGGCGCTGGCGTCGTAGAAGCCCAGCAGCTTGGCCACATCGCTGGGGCGCTCGCCGTTGGCCAGCAGGGTCACGGCCCGCTGGAGGCGGCGCTCGATGAGGTACTGGTGGGGCGTGGTGCTGGTGGCCTCGCGGAAGAGGCGGATGAAGTGGTCCGGCGTGCAGCGGGCCATGGTGGCCAGCTCCGGCACGCTGTTCTTGGCGCCGATGTGGGCCTCCATGTGGTCCAGCACCAGCTGCAGCGTGGAGCGGTTGAGGCGGTAGGGGAAGCGGCCCCGGTCCTCCTTCTCCGTGAGGCGGGACAGCTCGGCGCCCAGGAGGATCAGGAACAGCTCGCGCGTCATCAGCTGCACGCCGTCTGGATTGGACAGTTCCTGGCTAAAGATGCCGAAGAGCTGCTTGAGGCTCAGGCTGCGCAGCACGGCGAAGCTGGACTCCTGCCACTTCCGCGGCGGGTGCTGGAGCGAGGACAGGAGCGGCTCCGGGAAGGGGCCCTCCATAAAGAGGGCTGTGAACCCGAAGGGGGTGTTGGCGTGGTGGCGCTTCAGCGTGTGGCCAAAGCCTGGCAGCAGCAGGGCCAGGTCGCCGGAGCGGATGACGCCCTCCTCGCGATCGTCGCCGGTGCACACCCGCACGGCGTGCGTGGGCTGCAGCAGGGTCCAGGCGTCTCGGGCCGGCAACAGCTTCGTCGGCACGGGGTCGCGCTTGAGGATGGCCAGACGGAGAGGTCCGCTGGTGTGGATTTGGAGGTTTTTGGTCTCGTTTTCGCTCATGGCCCAGGAAGAAAGAGGCATACCCATCGGGGTATTCCAGGGAGGATGACAGGAATCCTCACTTGGGCACAAGAAATTTTCACAACAGAAATTTCCAGGTCCCCTAGGCCACCCCCAAGGCCTCCGCCAGGCTCCGGAAAACCCCCAGGCCGCCCGTGGGACCCAGGACCGGGTCCACCGCCCGCTCGGGGTGGGGCATCATGCCCAGCACATTGCCCGCAGCGTTTACGATGCCGGCGATGCCGTTCATGGCGCCGTTGGGGACATGGTCCTCGCCGATGCCCCCCGCCGCCGAGCAGTAGCGGAAGGCCACGCCGCCCCGGGCCTCCAAGTCGATGAGCTCCGCCGGGTCCAGGGTGAAGTTGCCTTCGGCGTGGGCGATGGGGACCTGGAACACTGCCCCGGCCGCCATGGCCCGGGTGAAGGGCAGGTCCGCCCGCTCCACCCGGAGGTGGACATCCCGGTGGATGAAGCGGAGGGACTCATTGCGCAGCAGCGCCCCCGGCAGGAGGTGGGCCTCGCACAGGATCTGGAAGCCGTTGCAGACGCCCAGCACCAGGCCGCCGTTGTCAGCGTGGCGCTTGATGTCGGCCATGATGGGGGCGAGGGCGGCGATGGCGCCGCAGCGCAGGTAGTCGCCGTAGCTGAAGCCCCCAGGCACGAAGACCAGGTCCGTGTTGGGCGGCAGGTGCGTCTCCTGGTGCCAGACGGGGATCGTGTCCCAGCCCATCACCGTGCCGCAGGCGTGGAGGGCATCGTGATCGCAGTTGGAGCCCGGGAAGACCGGGACCGCCACGCGCATCACAGGACCTCGATGGAGGCCTTCTCCATCACGGGGTTGACCAGCAGCTTCTCGCACATGGCGAGGGCCCTGGCCTTCACATCGGCGGGGTCCGTGCCGGGTACATCCATCTCGATGAGGCGGCCGATGCGCACGTGCTCCACCTCGAAACCGAACCCATGAAGACCCTGTTCCACTGCCTTGCCCTGGGGATCCAGGATCCCGGGCTTCAACTGCACCGACACACGCACCTTCATGGGGTCCTCCATGGCCCAGTGTATCTGAGGATTCAGGGCCGCCAGCGATGGGCTTCCAGATCCAGGTTGCCCAGGTCGTCCACGGCGATGCCCTCGTCCCGCAGGCGGCCGATCTGCTCGAAGGCGCCCCACCAGCGGCCCCGGCTGGGCACATAGCCCCGGGTATTGACCACCCGGTGCCAGGGCAGGGGCGTGCCCTCCGACAGGCCCGACAGCACCATGCCCACCTGCCGGGGCCGCTGGGGGAAGCCCGCCAGGGCCGCTACCTGCCCGTAGCTGACCAGTTTTCCCTTGGGGATCTGCGCCACCACCGCCAGGACCAGACTGCGGAAGTCGGGTTCCCGAGCCTCAGCGGCCTTGGACATGGAACGATTCTTCGCCGATTTTTTTGGCACTTTTTGTGTTCTTTGTATTCTTTGTGGTTAAACCGCTTTTGCTTTTTTTGTGGTGGCGCCTTCAGGCCTTGACGCCGGGGCGCTGGTCGACGGGTATGCGGGAGCGGAAGCCGCCTTCGTAGCTGTGCCAGTGGTCCAGATCGGTCTCGGGGTAGGCCCAGCACCAAAATCCGTCCCCAGAGTCAAAGTCGACGAGCCAGAGGCCCTTCACCTCCGCCTCGAGGTCCTGCATGGCCTGCTGCCAGCTCTGCACCAGGGTTTGCAGGCGGTCCCGCAGCTCCGTCATCCGCTCCTCGTCCCCGGCCTCCTCGGCTTGGCTGAGCTCCTCGGCCAAGCTGGCGGCCAGGTGAAAGACGGGCTCCGTGGTGGTCTGCACCAGCGGCAGCAGGTTCCGGGCTTCTTCCAGGGTGAAAATGCGGCCCATGGCCCCTCCGATGCTTCATCATAAACCCATGCGGTTCCTCCCTCTGATTCCGTCCGGTGCGGACCCCGCCCCCTGGGTGCCCCTGGCCCCACTCATGCTTCGCTGGGACGGCAGTCTCCACCCAGCCTGGGGGCCGATCCTGCGGCACGGCCTGGCCATCCATGCGGTGCATCTGCCGGGGGAAGCCCCCCTGGACGAGGCCCTGGCAGTCCTAGCCTTGGGCTTGGGCATGGACTTCCTGGTGTTGCCCGTGACCCGCCCGGAGGGCCGGGAGGCGGGGTTTCGCCTGCTGGGCCTGCTGGAGGTCTTGCTGGAGGCCATGTCGGGTCGGGGCGTGAAGCTGGCCTTGCGTCTGGCGCCGGGGGCTGAGGAGCCCGTCCTGGAGCTCATGAAGGAGGCCCGGGCCGAGGCCGTGGGCTTCTGTTGGCATCCCGGCACCACCGACCCGGAACCCCTGGCGGATCGCCTGTGGTGCGGCGTCTGCGCACCCGACTCTGACCTGCGCCCCCTGCAGGCCCTGGGCTACCGCTGGGACATGGCGCTGGCGGCCCCGGATCCCGGCACCTTCCGCACCCAGGCCGCTGTCCTGCAGGCGGCCCACCCGCCGGTGCTCTTTCCCGCCGAGATGCCCGCCACGGCCCTGGGCCGGCCGGTGGTTCCGGATGACAGCCTGGTCTTCGGCAGCCACTGGGACCGGGACGGGGGCCACCCGTGAGCCGCACCCTATTGGTGGTCGCGGGCGAGGACTCGGGCGACCTGCACGGCGCTGAGCTCCTGCGCTGCCTCAAGGAGCGGGACCCGGACCTGCGGATCATCGGCGTGGGGGGACCCCGCATGACGCCCTACCTGGATCGCAAGCTGGCGGGGGTGGAGGACCTGGCCGTCGTGGGCTTCATTGAGGTCATCAAGCACCTGCCCAGGCTGAACCGCCTCTTTGATGCCATCCTGGCCGCCGCCCAAGGCGAAGCCATCGATGGTGCCCTACTCATCGACTACCCCGGCTTCAACCTGCGCCTCGCCAAGGCCCTGCGCAAGCGCATGCCGGGCGTAGGCCTGCACCAGTACGTCTGCCCCCAGGTCTGGGCCTGGAAGAAGGGCCGTATCCCGGTGCTGGGGCGCACTCTGGACACCCTCTACTGCCTCTTCGACTTCGAGCCAGCGCTGTTCCGGGGCCTGCCGGTGGACGCCCGCTTCCTGGGAAATCCCCTGGTGGATCTGGTGGTTTCCGAGTGCGACCGCAAGGCCTTCTTCGCCGCCACGGGCCTGGACCCCGCCCGGCCCCTGGTGGCGCTCCTGCCGGGCAGCCGCCGAGGGGAGATCGAGCGCCTCCTGCCGCCCATGGCCCAGCTGGTCCGGGACTGGCAGATCGCCCGTCCGGAGGTCCAGTGGGTGCTGCCCGTGGCGCCGACCCTGGAAGCGGCCTTCGTCGCCAGCCACCTGGGGGGTGCCCCGGTCAAGCTGGTGGAGGGGCTGACCTACGCCGCCCGGACCCATGCGGATGCAGCCCTGGTGGCCTCTGGCACGGCCACCCTGGAGACGGCCCTACTGGGGACCCCCTTTGGCATCGTGTACCGTCTGCAGGCCCTCACTTACCTGCTGGCCCGCTGGCTGGTCAGCGTGCCGCACTTCGGCCTGGCCAATGTGGTGGCCGGTCGGGAGGTCGCCCCGGAGCTGCTGCAGGGCGAGGTGACCCCGGCCCGCCTGGGGACCCTGCTCACCCGCCTGCTGGATCCCGCCGAGGCCCCGAAGCTCCGGGCTGGGCTGGGCGAGGTGCGGGGCCGCCTGGGGGCACCCGGAGCAGCGGACCGGGTGGCCGAGGACCTCCTGGGTCGGATCTGATGCAACCTTTTTCGACTGGCAGCATCTGAAGGGTGGAGGTGCCCATGCTCCCCGTGCTCGCAGCCCTTCCCCTCCTTCTGCTCCAGGCCCCCCAGGCACCCTTGCCCCTGGTGGAGGCCAAGGACCTGCCCCCCGCCGCCCGGGGTCCCATGGCCCCCCGGGTGCCGGACCTGGGCGCCGAGCGCAGCATCATGGGTCAGGCCCGGGCTGCCTCGCGCAGGGGGCCGTCCATCCCGGCCCTGCAGGTGCCGGCGGGCAGCCTCCGCATCAAGGACAAGGTGCCGGATCAAAGCGGCTGGCGGGCCTACGCTATCGAGGTAAGGGGCGGGGGCTCAGTCACGGTCCAGGTGGTGGATGGCCGCAAGGGCTGGTTCCGGGTCCTGGCCATGAACGCCTGGGGCCAGGATGAGCCTGGCCTGCTCCAGAACCGCATCCCCAGCGGGGAGCCCCGGGCCACCTACCACAACCCGGGTCCGGAGGCCCGCACGGTGTACTTCGTGGTGGACACCCAGGACGCCCACATGGTGGGTGAAGAATTCGAAGTGACCGTGCTCCGGGACTGAACCCCGCGGTCAGGGCTTGGGCATTGGCTTCTTCAGGCGCTGCGGCAAAGCGTCGGCATAGATCTTCCGGAGGGCTTCGGGGGCGCTGCGCCAAGCCTTGAGGGCCGCCGCCTGGGTGGGATACACCCCGAAGCAGCCCTGCCAGAAGCGCAGGCCGTCCTTGCGCAGGTAGGGCAGGATCATGACCTCCGTGGCGCGGGGCCCGGCAGCCCGGGCCACCTGCTTGAGGCCGGAGGCTGAGCCGGAGATCACCATCCGCAGGGTCCAGGAGCCCTCGGGGGCCGCCTCCCGCAGGGCCTCACCCCGGTGGAGCGCTTCCCCCAGGTCCATCTGGTCCAGGGGCTTGATGGCCTCCTCGAAGCTCTCCAGGTCCTTCTCCGTGAGCACCCGGCGCACCTCTTCCACCCGCACCTCCAGGCTGCGGGAGGAGCCCCCCAGCAGGCTGGTCACGGACAGGGTGTAGACCGTGGTGCGGTCCGGGACCACGGCGATGCTGGAGTTGCCGTCGAGCTCGAGGCCACCGGGGTCCAGGCGGACCCGGGCGTTGCCCTGGCAGGACCAGCGGAGCTCCACCTGCTCGCCGAGTCGGACCACCTGCCGGCTGGCCGTGAAGGTGCAGACCGGGGCGGGTGGGGGCAGGCTGGCGGCGGTCAGGCGGCCCAGGACCGCCACCTCCAGGGTGCGGCTCTGACCCCCCGCTGCGTTGCTGGCGGTGATGGTGTAGCGGGTGTTCTCCTGGGGCGTCACGATGATTTCGCTCTTGCCGTCCAGCTCCATGCCGCCGGGCTCTAGGCGCACCTTGGCGCTGCCGGCGCACTCCCACTTGAGGACCACCGGCTCACCGGGCAGCACGGCCTGGGTGCTGGCGTCGAAGGAGCAGATGCGGGCGGGCTCCCCCAGGGGCATGCCTGGCGTGACCTTGGCTTCAGCGTGGGCCAGTTCGCCCCCGCCTGGGCTGGCGTCGAAGATCCGGTAGGTCGTGGTGTAGCCGGGCCGCAGGGTGACTTGGTAGCGTCCGGGCAAGATCATGCCGCCGGGCTCCAGCCGGATGCGGGGCGAGCGGGGAGCATCCCAGGTGAGCAGGACGGACTCCCCCGGACGGACCTCCCGGGGCTCGAGAACGATGCTGCAGGGGGACTGGGCCTGGGCGAGGCACACGGTCATGGACAAGCAGAGCAGCGGACGCATGGGCCGAGTGTAGCCCGGGAGGCGGGCGTCCGGATCGGTGCCGATTCCTGGGGAGGTACTGACCCCCGGAAGTGGGGGTTTATTTAGATCTGGACAGGACCGATATACTGAAGCTGCGAATCCGCTATTTTACTGCTCCATGCTTTCCTCCACGGGTGGAAGGGTCGGCTCGGCAGGCCCCTACGTTCTCCGGGATTTTGATGGACGCTCCCCTGGACAGACCTCTGGCGCCCGGCGATCTGGTGGGTCGCTACCGAATCGAAGCCTTTGTGGCCGAGGGCGGCATGGGCAGGGTCTACCGAGCCTGGGATCTCATGCTGGACCGGGCCGTGGCCCTGAAGACCATCCGGGGGGACCTGGCGGGGGATCGGCAAGTCATGAACCGCTTCCACCGGGAGGCACAGCTCCTGGCCAAGCTGGACCACCCGGGCATCTGCCATGTCTACGACTGGCTGGACCACCACGGCACCCTTGTGATGGCCATGGAGTGGGTGGAGGGCACGCCCCTCAGTACCCTGCTGGAGGGGGGGCCTCTGCCCATCCAGCAGGCGGCCCGCCTGCTGCGTGAGGTGGCTCTGGCCCTGGCTTCGGCCCATGCCAAGGGTGTGATCCACCGCGACCTGAAGCCCTCGAACATCTGCCTCACGGAGGGCGGGAGCGCCAAGCTCCTGGACTTCGGCCTTGCCACCGTCCAAGGCGAGGCCCTCGCCCTGGAGACTCGGACGGGATGGCTGGGCGCCTCGGGGGAGGCTTCCACGATGCCTTGCACGGCCCAGGAAAATCGCCTCACCCAGTCCGGGGCCATCCTGGGAACCCGGGGTTACATGGCTCCGGAGCTGCTGATGGGAGAGCCCGCCAGCGCGGCCGCAGACCTCTATGCGCTGGGGGTGGTGGCCTCGATGCTCCTCACCGGAAGCAAGGACCCTTCGGGGCCGGGGGGAGGACTCCCCTGGGTCCGCCAGTCCCTGGAGCGCCGCTCCCCATCGGGGCACCACCCTTCCGGGCCCATCCCCACCCTGCCCAATGCCCTATGGCACCTGGTGGACGATCTGCTGTCCCTGTCCCCTCCCGCACGGCCTTCCGCCCAGGCGGTGGTGCAGACCCTGGACCGGATGCTGGCTCCCCGCTCTCCCGTGTGGTGGTCCAGCGCCACGGCGATCCTCACCCTGGCCCTGGTGGCCCTGGGGCTGTGGGCCTATGGTCGGGGCGCGATCCCCGAGTTTTCCCGGACCCGCCACGCCCGCCTGGTGGTGGTCCCGGTGCAGAACCACACCGGCTCGGCGAGCCTGGGCACAGCCGTGGAGATCACCACCACGGAGCTGCTGGAGTACGTGCTCCGGGCCTTCCCCCAGGTGGAGGTGGTGCGGGACGGTCCCAGCCGCGACATCGGCGTGGTGGCCCGGCAGAGCCGGGAGGACCGAGGGGAGGATTCGGAACGGGACTTCATCCGCCGCCTGGTGGCCCGCACCGGGGCGGACCTGGTGCTGATGGGAGAGGTGGCCCTGGAACCTGGTTCAGAGCGGCCCCTGCTGCGGGTCCGGGTGCTGAACCCGAACGGCGGCCTCCGGGTAAGCCGAGAGACCTCCTCCAGCGGCCCGGAGTATGAGCCCAATCGGGCGGTGCCGGCCGTGCTGCGGCAGCTGGACCGGACCTTCTCCCCCCTGGGGCGGCCCGGGGACTTCCCACCCATGCCTTCCCAGGGAACCCTGGAAGCATATGCCCGAGGCCTGGAGCCGTTCCAGCGGGGCGAAGTCGCCAGCGCTTTGCCCCATCTCGAAAAGGCCGCTCTGGAAGCCCACCAGTTCGCCCCGGCCATCCTGAGGTACGCCTCGGCCCTGCGCCGGAGCCCGGATTCCCGGGCCCTGTCCACCCTCATGTGGGCCCAATCCGTGGCTCGGGAGTCCGGTGACCGGTACTCTCAGACTCGGGCGATCCTGGAGCAGGCCTACCTGGTGTACCCGGATGCTGCCCAGGAACCCCTGCTCCAGAAGGCCCTAGCCCTCGCCCGGACCTCTGGGGACAAGGACCTCCAGGCCCTCTTGCTGAACGAGCTCGGAGTCTACTCGAGCGGGAAGGGGAACCGGATGGAGGCCAAGCAGCAGCTCCGTGCTGCCCAGGCACTGGCTGCAGATCAGGGGAACCGCTGGGTAAGAGACAACATCCTGGTGAACCTTGCCAATCTGGCCATCGCAGAGGGCGAACACCATGAGGCCCGGCGGCTCTACCAGGAGTCCATTGCCAACGCGGATGTCCTGGCTGACTGGGGCCTCATCGCCGTGGCGCGGAACAATCTGGCCATCCTTGATTTCAATGCAGGCCGAGCAGCAGACGCTGAGCGGGTCTGGGAAGAGGTGCTCCAGGTCCGCACGGCCCACAGCGATGAGCGGGGGGGCTTCCGGGTGCGGGTGAACCTGGGCATCGCAGCCTTCATGCAGGGGCGGTTCGACCAGGCCCAGGCCCAGCTCCGGTTGGCCTTGGAGGGCGGCCGCAAGCTGGGGGAAGTGCAGACCCAAGGCAGAGCCCTCTATCGCCTCGGGGATATTCAGCGGGCCCAGGGCAGGCTGCCCCAGGCCACGGTGAGCCTGCTGGAGGCCAGGGCCCTGCTCGCCCGCCTGGGCAATCCCGCCAACCAGGCCGATGTCCTGGCCGCCTTGGCGGAGTGCATGGCCCGCCAGGGGGCGTTCAGCGAGGCCGAGCGCCTCCTGGCGGAGGCTCGCAGCCTCGCCAAGGAGGATCGCCCCCAGATCTGGCGGTCCCGAGCCTGGCTCCAGCACCTGCGTGGGCAGCACCGGGAGGCGCAGGCCTCCCTGGCCAAGGCCATGGCCGACCCGAAACACGACGATCCCGAACACCAACCCGAGCTGCGCAAGCTCGCCGCCACCTGGCGGACTTCCCCCTGAGGGCTCGATGCAGGGCCTTCACCTTCCAACCCCACCTCAAGGAGGCTGAATCATGGCCGGAATCTACCCCATAGACCCGCTCGAGGAACCGGGCGCTATCCGCCTCAAGATCCCCTACCGCGCATGGGCCACAGAGTTCGAAACGGAGCATCAGACCTGGGTCATTTCGATCGAAGTCGCCGCCTCCGGAGACCACTTCCGTCCCTGCACACTCATTGACCCTCATGGAAACCCAAGGCTCATCTTTCCTGAGCCTGGAACCTACAAAATCATTTTCCCATCGGGGTCGCTGTCCCCCCTTAGGAGCCTCGCCATCGACCCCGACCCGGGCACGGGCCGAAGGATTCCCTAGCTGACGCTGGCATTGGGCCCACCCCGGCGGCCTTGCCGCCGGGGTGGGAGGTTCATAGCCGCAAGGAGGTCTCAGCGGCCTGGGTCGTGTGCTCCTTTAGGCCCTCCACCTGCAGCAGGTACCAGCCGAAGGCTGCCAGCAGCGCCGGGCCCGCCTGGTGATGGTGGGGCGGCAGGGCCTCCACGGCGCCCACCGCCGTGCCCCCCGGGACATGCAGGCGGTGGGAGCGGTCCGGCATGACGGTCAACCGGACCAGGGGCATGCCCTCGGCCTCCAGGAAGGCCCCTCCCGGCTCAATGCCCGCAAGGGGGCGCCAGTGAAAGCTGTCGCCATTGAGGAACATCAGGTCCCCCTGGCCAGAGGGATGGGGGTGGAAGGTGGCCAGGTCCACTCGGGACCCAGGTTCCCGCAGGCTCACCGTGTCGGCGGGAAAGGCCCGGTGGAGGAGGGTCCAGGCTCCGTCGGCGGTCTCCACTCGGGCCAGAGTGTTCTGGCCCGGCAGGAACTGGAGGGTGGCCACAGGTCCGTCCTGGCCCCGCAGAGTAAAGGAGGGGGGATTGTCAGCCTCCTGGTGCCACGCCAGAGGGGTGGATTGAATGCGGGTGAGCGCTGTCATGGCGAACCCCCTTTCCTTGGGGCGCAGGTGCGCACCCCCAATGTAGGAGTTTCTGTCCAGCAGTAAATAGGCTCAGGGTGGAAATTACCTGGAGGCCCTGCGCCCCCGATTCAGTTCCCCAGATAGGTGAACCAGAAGCGCACGCCCAGGAAGGGGGCCTCGTAGCCTTCGGGCAGGCGCTGGAGGGGGGCGGAGCGCAGGACGGCCATGCGGGCACTCTCGTCCAGGGCGGCGTTGCCGCTGGGGATCTCCACCCGCACCCGGTCCAGGCTCCCGTCCTTGGCGATGCGGAAGTAGATCTGCACCCGGCCGTGGGTGCTGGAGACCCGGTTCCAGTTGCTGGTGATGCGGGCTTGTACCTGCTGCAGGTACCAGGTGTAGGGGAAGTCGCCGTCCACCCCACCCACCAAGCCCAGGCCGCCCTGCACGCCAGAGGTGGGGTTCAGACCCGGGACGCTGTTGCCGGCGCCGAAGGCCGCGCCGTTGCCTGTGCCTACCGCCCCGGCCACGGGGTTGGGAGCGGCGGTCTTGCCCTTGGCGGCGGTGGTGCCGGTGCCCTGGCTGGTGGTGTCCTTGCTGTCGCCCCGGGCGGCGGCGGCGGTGGTCTTGGTGGCGAAGGGGTCCGGAGCCGTGGCCGAGGGGGCGGTCTTGCGCACCGGGGCCACTTCTTCGACCCGTCGCAGGCGCTCGCCGGTCTTGCCCACCTCGGGGGTCTCAGAGCCGCCGGAGGCCCCCGCCAGCGCCGCCGGCAGGTTCACCCAGGTCACCTTCACATCCTCCGGCTTGTCGGGTCCGCCGCCTCGGGGCCAGAAGAAGGCGGCCCCAAGAATCAGGTGCAGGCCCACGCTGAGGGCCAGACCCCGCGTCCAGTCCAGCTCGCCCAGGTGGGCGCGGCTGCGGAGGTAGGCCTGGAGGTCCTGGCTCATTTCTTGTCGGCGGCCGGCAGCACGGGGACGGGGGCGGCAGCGGTGACGAAGCCCACCTGGGTGAACCCGGCTTCCCGGATGGCGTCCACCACCTGGATGACGCGGCCATAGGGCACGTTGTGGTCGGCCCGCACCAGCACCGGGCGCTTCCCGCCGCTCTGGGCCTTGGCCTTCAGGCGGTTGCCCAGCACCGGCAGGGCCATGAAGGTCTTCTCGAACTCCAGGCGGCCGTCAAAGGTCACGGACACCGTCAGGGCCTCACTCTCCAGGTTCCGGCCCGTGCGGCTCTCCGGCAGCTTCACGTCCACGCCGGTGGTCATCATGGGTGCCGCGATCATGAAGATGATCAGCAGCACCAGCATCACGTCAATGAGGGGCGTCATGTTGATGTCGGCCATGGCGCCGCGCCTGGATCCTGGGGTGAAGGCCATGCTGCTCCCGGGCTGAGGGTTCCAGTCTAGCCTGCCCCCATCTCCCTCTCCAAAGGGGGCGAAAGTCCCGGTATCCTGGGCCAAGTTATCCCTTTGACTCGACCCCTGCCTTCCCACCCGGGGAACCCGCCGCTCCCCGCTCACGAGGACCCTCCCATGCGACTCCGCTACTTGTCCTTGCTCCCCCTCCTCGCCCTGGCTGCGTGCAAGCCCACGGCCCAGGAGATCAAGATCGGCGTCTCGGCGCCCACCACCGGCAGCATCTCCGCCACCGGGCAGTCCGCCAAGAATGCCATCGCCCTGGTTCAGGACGAGATCAATGCCGGGGGCGGCGTGAAGGTGGGGGACAAGCAGGTGAAGGTGCGCTTCATCATCGAGGACGACGAGGACAAGCCCGAGTCCGCTGCCACCGTGTTCCAGAAGCTCATCAACCAGGACAAGGTGCTGGCCATCGTCGGCTCCTACACCAGCAAGTGCTCCAACGCTGGCGCCCCCATCGCCGAAGCCGCGGGCATCCCCGTGGTGTCCCCCTGGTCCACCAATCCCAACGTCACCAAGGGCCGCAAGTTCATCTTCCGCGCCTGCTTCATCGATCCCTTCCAGGGCAAGGTGGTGGCCCAGTTCGCCACCGGCAAGCTGAAGGCCAAGACCGGCGCCGTGGTCTACGACGTGGCCAGCGACTACAACAAGGGCATCGCCGAGGTCTTCCGGGATGAGTTCACGAAGATGGGCGGCAAGATCGTCGGCTTCGAGACCTACAACACCAAGGACACGGACTTCTCGGCCCAGCTCACCAAGATCAAGGGCTCCAACCCCGACGTACTGTTCCTTCCCAACTACTTCAACGAAGTGCCCCTCCAGCTCCAGCAGGCCCGCAAGCTGGGCCTCAATGCGGTGGTCCTCGGCGCCGACGGCTGGGACAACCCTGAGCTGGTGAAGCTGGGTGGCAAGGTCATGGACGGCGCCTACTTCTCCAACCACTACTCGCCCGACGTCGATGCCCCCATCGCCAAGACCTTCATCGCCAAGTACACCACCCGCTTCGGCATCGTTCCCGACGCCGCCGCTGCGCTGACCTATGACTCCGCCAATCTGATCCTCAAGGCCGTGGCCACCGCCGGGAAGGCTGACTCCAAGGCCATCCGCGATGCTCTCGCTGCCACCTCCGGCTTCCCTGGCGTCACGGGCTCCATCACCTACGGCGGCTCCGGCGATCCCGTGAAGGGCGCCGTGGTCATCAAGGTCGAGAACGGCAAGTTCGTCTTCGACAGCGCCGTGAACCCCTAGGCGCGGGTCGGCCCAGCCTTGGACACCATCATCCAGCAGCTGTTCAACGCTGCCCAACTCGGGGCGGTGTACGCCCTGATCGCGCTGGGCTACAGCATGGTGTACGGCATCATCCGCCTCATCAACTTCGCCCACGGTGACATCTTCATGGTGGGCGGCTTCGTGGGGCTGCTGCTCACCACCCGCCTGGGCTGGCTGCCTTTCTACCTGCTCATGCCGCTGGCCATGATCCTGACCGCCCTGGCCGGGGTGGCTGTGGAGCGGGTGGCCTACCGGCGCCTGCGCAATGCCCAGCGCATGTCCGTGGTCATCACGACACTGGGCGTGGGCATCTTCCTGGAAAACTTCGTGCGCCTCACCGTGGGCCCCGAGACCCGGCAGATCCCGGCCCGCCTGCCTTCCGCCCCCGTGCACTGGTTGCAGCAGAACCTGGGTGCCTTTGTCACCTGGGACAAGCTGCTTATCATCCTGATCTCCCTGGCGCTCATGGCAGTGCTCTGGCTGGTGGTGAACCGCACCCTCATCGGCACCGCCATGCGGGCCGTGGCGGACAACAAGGATGTGGTGCCCCTCATGGGGGTGAACCTGAACCTGATCATCACGGTCACCTTCGCCATCGGCTCCGCGCTGGCGGCAGCCGGCGGGATCTTCTACGGGCAGGCCTACTCCATCGACCCCTACATGGGCATCGACCTGGGCTGGAAGGCCTTCATCGCCGCCGTGATCGGCGGCATCGGGTCCATCGAGGGTGCCGTGCTGGGTTCCTTCCTGCTGGCAGGCGTGGAGGTCATCACCGTGGCCTACCTGTCCTCCAATCTGAAGAACGGCATCGCCTTCGGTCTCCTCATCCTGCTCCTCCTGGTGTGGCCCTGGGGCATCATGGGCAAGCCCACCCTGAAGAAGGTGTAGGCCGCCCATGTCGAGCCACCCCCAGCCGCTGCAGGCCGCACCGCCACCGGATCCCAGGCCCCCCCGGGTGCGCTTCTGGATGGTCTGCGTGGCCGTGCTGGTGCTGGCCATTCCGCTCCAGCTGCTGGTGGATGCGGGGCTCTACTCGGACGTCCTCAACCCCTACTACCTGCACCTGCTCACCATCATTGGGATGAACATCATCCTGGTGGCCAGCCTGAACCTGCTGAACGGGTACCTGGGCGAGTTCGCTCTGGGTCATGCGGGCTTCATGGCCGTGGGGGCCTACACCGCAGCCCTGCTGGCCACCAAGGTTCTGCCGGGCGCCGCAGCGCTGCCCCCGGTCATCGGTACCGTCCTCATCCTGCTGGTCTCCCTGGGTGGGGCCATGCTTACCTCGGCGGGGGTGGGCTACCTCATTGGGCTGGTGACCTTCAAGACCGTGGGTGATTACCTGGCCATCATCACCCTCGGCTTCAACATGATCATCGTGAACGCCATCCAGAACATCGAGTTCGTGGGCGGACCTAGAGGCTTCACCGGCATTCCCAAGAACACCAACTTCGTGGCCGTGGCCCTCTGCGCGCTCCTCACCATCGGCGTACTGCGGAACCTGATCCAGTCGACCTTTGGCCGGGTCTGGCTGTCCATCCGAGAGAACGCCATCGCCGCTGAGCTGATGGGTGTCTCTATCCCCAAGGCCAAGAACTGGGCCTTCACCATCGCGGCGGCTTTCGCTGGGCTGGCGGGCGGCCTCTGGGCCCAGAACCAGCAGTTCATTACGCCCCGCAGCTTCGACTACAGCAAGACCACCGAGATCCTGGTGATGCTCTACCTGGGCGGCATGGCCAGCCTCAGCGGCTCCATCCTGGGTGTGGTGGCCTACACGGTGCTCATGGAGCTGCTGCGGAACCTGCTCAGC
>CAIRQL010000286.1 GCA_903880675.1 uncultured Holophagaceae bacterium
CGCCATCTCCCTGGGCCTGGGCCTCATGTTCGGCACCGCCGGCCTGCCCCACATCCTCATGCGGTTCTTCACCGTCACCAACGCCAAGGAAGCCCGCAAGTCCGTGCTCTACGCCACGGGCTTCGTGTCCTACTTCTTCAACGTCATCTTCCTCATGGGCCTGAGCGCCATGATCATCGTTGGCAAGAACCCTGCCTACTTTACCGACGGCCAGGTGGGCGTCGTGGGTCCTGCCGCCAAGCTCATCGGCGGCGGCAACATGGTCGCCATGCACCTGGCCAATGCCGTGGGTGGCAACATGCTGCTGGGTTTCCTGGCGGCGGTCGCGTTCGCCACCATCCTGGCGGTGGTGTCGGGTCTGGCCCTGGCGGGCGCCTCCGCCATCAGCCATGACCTCTATGCCCGCGTCATCATGAAGGGCAAGGCCTCGGAAGCCACCGAGATCAAGGTCTCCCGCATCGCCACCATCTGCCTCGGCTTCGTCGCCATCGTCCTCGGCATCCTCTTCGAGAAGCAGAACATCGCCTTCATGGTGGGCCTCGCCTTCGGCGTGGCGGCCGCGGCCAACTTCCCCGTGCTCATCCTCTCCATGTTCTGGAAGGGTCTCACCACCCGGGGTGCCCTCTGGGGCGGCTACGGCGGCCTCATCTCCGCGGTGCTCTTCGTGCTGTTCTCCAAGTCGGTCTGGGTGGACGTGATCCACATGCCCAAGGCCCTCTTCCCCTACACCCAGCCAGCCCTCTTCGCCATGCCCATCGCTTTCGGCCTGGCGTACATCTTCTCGAAGCTGGACGGCAGCGACCGGGCCAAGGCCGAGATCGAGGCCTTCGAAGACCAGTACGTGCGTGGCCAGACGGGCTTCGGTGCCTCCGGCGCCACCACCAAGCACTGAACAGCCAGCGCCTCTGGGCGCTGACTGGAGACGCGGACCAAAGGCTGGGGGGCAACCCCCGGCCTTTTCCATATCGGAACGGCCAACCAGACCGGGGCCAGTAGCGCAATCAATGCAATTTTTCTGACGACCAATGCCCCTGGGCCCAGGAAAGCACTGAACTCCGAAAACATTGGCTTTTTTATAAATTAAGCCGATACTTTCGGAATGACCAATCCACCCTCCAAGACCTCCCAGATCATGGACCTCCTCAAGGAGAGAGGGGTACTCCGCCCTCGAGATCTTGTGGAGATCGGGGTCCATCCCCGAAATCTATCGAACCTTTACCAGCAGGGTGTCCTGGTGCGCATGGGGCGTGGGCTGTACACGCTGGTTGATGGGCCCTGGACCGAGCACCACAGCTTTGCCGAGGCCGCCAAGAGGGTCCCAGGATGCGTCATCGGCCTGGCATCTGCCCTTCGCTTCCACGAACTGACGGGCGAGATGCCTCACAAAATCTGGGTTTTCATCAGCAGGAAGGCATGGAAACCCAAGGTTGATTACCCTGTGCTTCACATCTTCCGGTGTGAACCGGATCGACTCCTAGACGACACCCTACAGCCCCTAATCGAGGGCACGGAGGTTCGCATCACCAACGTGGCTCGTACCATTACGGACTGCTTCCGCCATCGAAGGGCCATTGGGCTGGACGTGGCTATCCTTGCCCTGCGGGAAGCGATCCAGCGCAGCCTGTGCACACCAGCCGAGCTTGCCCTGGTTGCCAAAAAACACAGAGCCTGGAATATCATGCGGCCCTACCTAGAGGCACTTCTGTGAAGCCCGACGACAAGAAGGACCTCCCGGCGTCAGTAAGGGCCCGCCTGTTGAACGTGGCCAAGCAGCGGGGCGAGGATCTGGATCTGGTTCTGAAGCGGTACGGCATCGAGCGTCTCCTGTTCCGGGTGAGCCAATCTGCCCACAGGGACACCTTCATCCTGAAGGGCGCCATGCTCTTCGAGCTGTGGATGGGGCGTGCGCACCGATCCACAAAGGACCTGGATCTACTTAGATTAGAGAGCACAGACGTCCTGCACCTGGAAGCCATCTTTCGGGAGCTCTGCGTGCTTCCCGCAGACTCCGATGGACTGGATTTCCTGCCAGAAACCGTGAAGGGCACTGTGATCAGGGAGGACAACCTTTACCAGGGCGTCCGAATTACCCTGCGTGCGAAGCTTGGCGCGGCCCGTATCACCCTCCAGGTCGACATCGGGTTCGGCGATGCCGTCTATCCCGCCCCGGAAGAAGTTGAATACCCAAGCCTGCTGGGATTCCCCTGCCCGAGACTTCGGGCCTACTCCCAGGCCACAGTGGTGGCTGAGAAGTTCCATGCCATGGTCGAACTCGGTCTGGCGAATAGCCGCCTGAAGGACTATCACGATATCTGGACGATCCTGCATGCCTTTCAAGTCTCACCAGATACCTTGCGCCGGGCCATCCAGGCCACCTTTCAGCGCCGCAAGACGGCCGTCCCATCCAGCATCCCCATTGGGCTATCTGGGACCTTCGCAACTGACCTCCAGAAGCAGGTTCAGTGGAAGGCCTTCCTCCGAAAGACCGCTGCAGACCCCAACTTGAAGCTCGAGGAGGTGGTCAGCGATCTAGCGGGGAAATTTGGGCGGGTTCTGGGAATCCAATAGTTTATGGTAGCCAAGAACAATCTTGGTGATCGGGTCCAAGAACCACGGTTTGCCCAAACGGTCATCGCATGCTTGACATCACATCTGGTGTGGCCGCTCAGAAGTGCGAGTGCCCCTCGCCTCCGGTGAGGTTAGCCAGCTGGCGGTCGGGATGCCCGGCGCGGCACAGGCCCGCTTGGTCCTGGATGCCCGCCTGGGCCAGGAAGGGGAGCAGGCGCTGGAGGACCTGGGCGGTAACGTAGGCGTCCCCAATGGCCGTGTGCGCAGCCTCCACGGGGATCTCGAAGGCCTGGGCCAGGTCGAAGAGGCTGGGCGCCGTGGCCTCGAGGGCAAAGGCCGGATGCTCGGCAGCCCGGCGCCGGAGCCAGCCGTAGAGAGCCAGCGTGTCCACGGCCCGGTTGGCGAGGGGGGCCCCTCTAAGGCGCTTGGCATCCCGGTTCAGGAAGGCCAGGTCGATGGCGATGCAGTGCCCCACCAGGATGCTCTCCCCCAGGTACTCCAGGAAGGACCCCAGGACCCCGTCGATGGTCGGCAGTTCCTCCAGCTGGGAGGGGGTGATCCGGTGCACCACAACGGTGCGGCCATCCAGGGTCGCGGCCGGCTTCACCAGCGTCTGGAAGGTGTCACCCAGGGCGAGGCGTCCGCCCCGCATGCGGAGGGCCCCGATGGACACGATGTCATCCTTCCGGTCGTCCAGGCCCGTCAGCTCAGTGTCGAGGACCGTAAAGGGAATGGCCTCGAGCGGACGGTGGGCTTCAGGGTTCCGCCCCCGCCACCAGCGCCGCCAGACCTCCAGGAAACCCATGGTCCCGCCTCAGAAGATGAAGGCCTTGTAGCGGTCCATGACCATGTCCTGGACCTTGAGGATCAGCCGGAAGGTGTTCTTCAGCGACTGCCGCTCCAGGCTGCTCAGGGCATCCAGGCGGATGAAGTTGTCGATGGACTTGCCCGCTTCCATCAGCCGGTACTGGTGGTGGACCCGCAACAGGGCAATGAACTCGAAGGCCTGCTCCAGCTCATCCACCAGATCCGACAGCAGGGAGGTGCCGCCGCGCAGGCCCTCCAGCCGCTCGATGGTGGAGGCATGGCGCAGACCCCTCTCCAGCGCAAAGAGGCGAGCGATGTCCACCAGGGGCGCCACGGCCTTGATCTTCAGGTTGAGGCCGTCCTTGTGCTCGCCGCTGCGTTCCACAGCGACGGTACCGAAGAAGCCCAGGGGCGGCCGGTTATGCACGAGCATGTTGGCCAGGAAGCCCATGAAGGCTGGGTAGTCCGCCAGCAGCGTGCCCATGTGCTCCCGTAGCTCCCAGGCCAGGGATTCATCCCCGTAGAGGGGTCTGAAGTCGAAGAAGATGAGCGACTTCAGAACGGCCTCTGGGGATGGCTCCGAGATCCAGCTGGTGAAGTAGCGCTTCCACTGCGAGAGAGGCTGCCGCCACTCCGGGGTGCTGGCCATGTAGAAGGCTGGGCAGCGCTCAAAGCCGCAGGCCTCGAGGCCCTGCTGCATAAAGAGCGAGAAGCGGCGGAAGTAGTCCTCCACCTCGGCCCGCTGGTGTTCTTCCACATCGGCGTAGACCAGCGCATTGTCCTGGTCCGTCCGGAAGGTCTGCTCCTTGCGGCCCTCGCTGCCCAGGGCCAGCCAGCAGTAGGGCACAGGGGGCGCCCCCAGCTCCCGCTCGGCGAGCTCCAGGAGGCGACGCACCACGCGGTCGTTGAGCTCGGAGATGATGCGGATGATGTTGGCGGCCTTGGCACCCTCCCGCAGCAGCCCACCGATGATGGTGAGCACCTTCTGGGACACGGGGACCAGGCCTTCCAGGGTGGTCTGCCGCTCGATGTCCTCGGAAAAGGCGAGGGGGCTGCGGCCCTGGAGCAGCATGAAGTCATGGTTGGTGACCACCCCCAGGATGCCGCCATCGCGGGTCACCGCCACGTGGTGGATGTTGCCCTGGAGCATCTTGAGGACCACCTCGAAGCAGGGGTCCTTCTCGTCCACCGTCACCACCGGGTGGCTCATCACTTCGGAGACCGGCTGATCGTAGGAAGCGCCCTGGGCCACCACCTTGGACCGGAGGTCCGTGTCCGTGAGGATGCCCAGGGGCTCTCCCGCCGGCCCCGTTACCAGGGCGGCACTGCGACGGGCCGAGACCATCTTCTTGGCTGCGGTACGCACCGTTGCTTCCGGTGGCACCATCACCGTGCCCTGGCGGCAGATCTCCCCCACCTGAGCCGTGAACAGCAGGTGGTCGCTGCTTCCCAGGAACAGGCTCTTGCCCTGGATCTCCCGGGAGGTCATGTCCACATACTTGGTGAGGTGGAACTGCAGGAGGTACTCGGCCACGGCGGGATGGCTGACCACCAGCTCGTTGAGGCGCTCCTTGGGGAGCAGGTAGCAGAGGGTGTCCTGGATGGCGGTGATGGTGGTCTTCTGGTGGCCGCCCATGAGGGACACGAGGCCGAAGGACTCGCCCGCCTCCCGGTAGTCCACCACCACCTCATCGCCGCCGCCCTTGGGCCGGAGGGTGATCTTCACCACCCCCTTCTGGATGATGTGCAGGGCGTCCCCGGCAGAGCCCTCCTGTTGGAGAATCACAGTGCCCTTGGGATGGAACACCAGGGACAGGCTCTGGGCCACGCTCCGCAGGGCGGGCGTCTCCAGAAACTGGAAGGGGGGCACCTGGGACAGGAACCGGACCGCCTCTTCGATCAGCATTGTCCCATCCAGAAGAAGGGGGAAGTCGGACCCCCAGAGCCGCCCTTTGCTTAGCTAAACATACCACCCACAGGGCCCTGACCTCCGCTTCAGGGCTTCTTCCCGAAGTGTTTCACCAGCGCTTCGGCATAGGCCCTCAGGCTGGCCTGCCGGGCTGCAGCCTCCGTCCGCTCCCCTGGCGGCAGCGGGCGAAGGTACGGACGGAAGTCCAGGTAGGCGCTGTTCTGGCGTGCGATCACCTGCTCAAGGGGGGCCGGGTTGCGCTCCAGAACCTCCCAGTCGCTGCGGAAGGACCAGGGCAGGTAGCCCATCTCCTTCAACAGAGCCTGGTTGCTCGAGTAGTGGGAAGGTCCGTAGACCAGTCCCCCCAGCAGCCCCACGCCAGCGCCGATGGGCACAGCAGGGAAAGCCAAAGGGCCCGCATAGAGGGGCACCAGGCCACCGGCGAGTAGGCCAGCCCCTGCTGTGGCTGCCCAGGTGGCTCCCAGTCCTGCCTGCTCATAGGTGTTCCGACTCCCGTGTAGGGTCAACCGGAACACCCGGTACGGACCCAGGAGAGGGTCGGGAGCGGCCACGGGCACCCCGAACCCCTCCGCCAGCTGGGCCGCGAGCGCCTGTTCCTCCTCAGGGGTGGCGCCATCGACTTTCAGGATGACTTCCACCCTATGGATGGGTTGCTCCCGCAGGGCTGTCTCAGGGAGCTTGCAACCGAGCCCCAAGGCCAGCCAGGAAACCAGCAGCATGGCCAGGGCATGGGTAGGTCTGCAGTAGCCAGGCATCGGACCTCCCGGGGGCAATCCTAGCATCCGGCTTCCGCCGGCCACCGCGGGGTGCGCTAAGCTGGACCCATGCGCCCTGCCCTCTCCCGCTCCCGCGGATTCACGCTGATCGAGCTCGTGGTGATCATGACCATCCTGGCCCTGCTGGCCACGGTGGGACTGGCGGGCTATCGCCACAAGACCACGGTGGCTCGGGAGGCAGTCCTCAAGGAGAATCTCTTCCAGATCAACCATGCCCTGGAGCAGCACCGGGCGGACCGCGGCAAGTATCCCTCCAGCCTCGGCCCCCTGCGGGACCTGGGCTACCTGCGGGACATCCCCTGGGACCCCATGACCCAGTCCCGGGACACCTGGCAGACGGACCTGGAACCCCCGGACCCCGACAACCCGGACTCCGAGCTGGGCGTCTTCCGGGTGCGCAGCGGTAGCACGGACAAGGGCTCCAACCAGATCCCCTACAACGAGTGGTAGGGGCCCGCCGCCCCTGCGCTCCCGGCCTGCACAGGGCCACCCTCCGACGGAACCCATGACCCCCACAGCCCTCCGCCGCGTTGATCTCCTGTCCCGTCTGGCGCTGCTCCTCTGGGCCGGGGCAGCGCTCGGCTTCGGCATCGCCATGGCCCCGCTCCTGTTCCGGGAGCTGCCCAGCCGGGATGTGGCGGGCCGCATTGCCGGACTGATCATCGAGCGTCTGGACTGGGCTGCCTGGCTGGCCTTTGCCCTGGCCGGCCTCAGCTGGGTGGGCCGCTGGATGGCCGAGATGGAGAAGGACACCATTGGCCCCATTCAGCTCTGGAGCGCCGCCCTGCTGGTGGCCCTGCTCGCCTGCCTGGCCAGCACCTTCATCGTGACGCCCAAGGTCCGGGACATCCGGGCTCGCATCAACGCACCCGTGGAGAGCATCGCCCAGGACCACCCGGATCGGGTGGCCTACAACAAGGCCCACGGGGCCAGCCGCAACCTGTTCTTCCTGCGCATCTTCCTGGCCCTGGGCCTGGGGGCCACCGTGGGCCTGATGCCCCTGGTGGAGAAGAAACCCGATCAGGTCCCTGAGGCCTGAACTCGGCGGGACTCATCGGCCAGGGTGGTCTCGGTTTCGCCCTGGGACAGCTCCCAGGCTTCCAACTCACGGGGCTGGGCTGGACCCGGGATGAGCTCCCGCAGCCAGGTGCGCACCTCATCCAGGCCCGTGCCCTCGGTGGCCGAGATCTGAGCGGCCCCGGGATGGCGGCGGCGCAGGTCCAGGCGCTGGGGCCGGTGCAGGCGGTCCACCTGATTCAGGATCAGCAACCGGGGCTGCGCCTCCACCCCCTCGGGCTCACAGCCGATCTCCCGCAGGGTGGCCCCCACAACCTTCAGGTGGTCCTCCAGGTCCGGGTGGGCAGCGTCGGCGACCACCAGCAGGGCGTCAGCGGTGCGGACCTCCCCCAGGGTGCTGCGGAAGGCCGCCACCAGCTGGTGGGGCAGCTTGCGGATGAACCCCACAGTGTCAGCCACCAGGCACTGCCGGGGCTGGAGGCTGCCCACCCCTGTCTCCGGGTCGAAGTCCTGGCCCAGCCAGGCCTTGCGCGTGGTCGTGTCGAGGGTCGCGAAGAGCAGGTCCCGGGGCTCACCTTCACCCGTAAGGGCGCGGAGCAGGCTGGTCTTGCCAGCATTGGTGTAGCCCACGAGGGCCACCCGGGGGAGGCCGCTGGGCCGCCCCTCCCGCTGGGTCCGGCGGACCTGCTCGAGGTGGATGAGTTCGCGTTTGAGCTGGCTGATGCGGGTGCGGGTGATCCGCCGGTCCACCTCGATCTGGGTCTCCCCCGGACCACCGCGCAGGCCCACGCCGCCGCCCTGGCGCTCCAGGTGGGTCCAGGCGCCCTTGAGGCGGGGTAGCTCGTACTCGCACCGGGCGAGCTCCACCTGGGCCTTGGCCTCCCGGGTCTGGGCCCGCTGCTCAAAGATGCTCAGGATGAGGCCCGTGCGGTCGAGGCAGATCAGGCCGGTGAGCTTCTCGATGGCATTCACCTGGCTGCCGCTCAGCTCGTCGTCACAGATGAGGTGGCGAACCTCCTGCCGCTCGGCCTCCGCCGCCAGAGCTTCCAGCTGGCCCGAGCCGTAGAAGGTCCGGGGGGACACCTGGGGGCGCCGGAGAACCCGCCGGGCGCCGGCTTCGAAGCCGCAGCTGCGGGCCAGCTCCGCCAGCTCCAGCAGGTGGTCCTGGATGCGTTCTTCCCGGTCCTCGGGGCCCTGGCGGGCGATGAGCAGGCAGCGGGGAGGGGTGGAATCCATATCGCTCAACCTGCCCGTTCGGGGGCCAATAATCAAGCCCCCCCGAGGAAGGACGATGGGTTCAGTGGGGAGCCCCGCCTTCATGGCCATGTTCGGATCGAAAAAAACCAAGCCATCGGAGGGATCCGAACTTGCCCTTGCCTACCTGGAGGATGCCCAGCGGGTCCGGGCTCCGCTGCTCCTGGTGGATGCCCGGGACCGGGAGGTCCCGGCCACCCTGGTGTCCGTGATGGAAGACAAGGTCATCCTGGCCCCCCAGGGCGCCCTGACCGTGGACAAGGGTGCGTCTCTCTCCCTGGTGCTGGTGCTGGAGGGCCTGCGCTTTAAGATGGCCACCAAGCTGCTGGAGACCAAGCAGGGATCGGCCACGGTGGAGCTACCCTCGGAGATTGTTCTGGCCGAGCGTCGTAAGCGCCCCCGGGCCCGCATCAACGCCCGGGAAGGAGCCACGGTGACGGCCCTGACGGGGCTCTTTGATGGCGTCGGCATCACCGGGACCCTGGAGAACATCTCGGAGACCGGCTTCTCCGTGCGGGTGGACCGGGCGATGGAGGTCAAGACCCAGCGCAAGATGCACATGGGGCCGAACCTGATGCCCCCGGGGCAGGCCCTGATGCTGGTGAAGCTGGCCAAGCTGCCCAAGTGCCCCACGCTGGAGCTGGAAGGCACCGTGATCCACCTGGATGCGGCCCAGGGTCTGGTCATCGGCATTGCCTTCGAGAAGGGCAAGGAAGGCCTCCTGGCCCCCGTGCGCAGCCTTGTGGCCGGCCGGACGGGTGCCATCCCCACCACCGTCCCCCCCAAGGCCCGGCGCCTGGCCGAGCCTGAGCCCCGAGAGGAGGCGGAACCCGCCCCCAAGCCCGCCCCGAAAAAGGAGCCTGAGGCCGTCCCGACCCCGCCGCCCCCAGCCCCCGAGGCAGCGGCCCCCCCACCTGCTCCGGTCCTGCCCCCTGTCCCTGCCCCGGCGGCCCCTGTCCCAGTGGCTCCAGAACCGCCACCCCCGCCCCCGGTCCCGGACGAGCGGAGCAACGCCCTGCTGCGTGTCAAGAAGCGGGCCCGCGGCCTGCTCCTGGCCATGCCCGGCGGCGCTGAGCGAGAGGCCTTGGTCCAGTACCTGGTGGGGGACGGCTACGGCCGCGTGCTCACCGCCGACACCCTCACGGAGCTCCTGGAGCACACGGCCCGGCCCGGCCTCCACCTGATCCTGGTGGACGGCGGCGTGGCTGAGCTGGAGGGCCTCGCCCTGGCCTCCTTCCTGCGCCAGAGCTCGGATGATGGCCAGCCCAAGGTCATCCTGGCGGAAGGCGCCGTGGACTCAGCCCTGGTGCTGGGTGCCCGAGAGGCCGGTGTGGCCCAGATCCTGGTGAAGCCCTACGCCCTGGACCCGGAGTTCCGCCGGATGCTCGAGGAGCACCTGGGCCTGGCCTAGCCCCATAGCCTCAGCGCCGCCCCTGCTACGCTTGGGCCTGTGCGCCCCGCGGTCCTGCGGGCCCGCCTGGACGCCAGCCCATGCCCGCATTCGAGCACATCATCGCCGACCGCTACCTGAAGACCCACCGCAAGGGGGCCTTCGTGCGGACCATGGTGCGCTTCGCCCGCGGTGGCACAGCCCTGGGCGTCTTCGCCATGGTGGTCACCCTGGCGGTGATGAACGGCTTTCGCGAGGAGATCCAGGCCACGCTCTTCAGCGCCACGGCCCACTTCACGGTCTTCAACCTGGGTGGGGACATCCCCGACACCGAAGGCATCCTCCGCACGGTGCGGGGCGTACCCGGCGTGCAGGCCGCGAGCCCCATCCGCCTGGAGAAGGGCCTGCTGCGTCGCCCCGGCAGCGAGATGCCGCCCGAGACCGTGGTGGTGAAGGCCGTGGACCCCGCCAGCGCCCACGGCACCTCCAGCATCTTCGACTCCATGAGCCCGGTCCCCATCGAGCGCCTCCAGGAGGGCGAGATCGTCCTCGGCAAGGAGCTGGCCCAGCGCCTGGGCCTGCGGGCCGGAGATCCCGTGGCCCTGGCGGTGTTCCGCCTGGAGCTGGGTCTGGGCGGCCAGCAGCCCAAGGTGGCCGCCTTCAAGGTGGCTGGCACGTTCTACTCCCACAGCTCGGAGTACGACAAAGCCTGGGCCTTCATCCATATGGCAGATGCCGCCCGGCTGGCCCGGGCCGAAGGCAGGGCCGAGATGATCGAGGTACGCGCCCAGGGCATCGACAGCATCGAGACCGTGAAGACCCGGGTGCTGACGAAGCTGGGCCCCGCCTACCGCGCCACGGACCTGCGAGAGTCCAACCGGGCCTTGTTCGCCGCCCTCACCGTGGAGAAGTGGGCCTTCGCCGCCATCCTCAGCCTCATCGTGCTGGTGGCCGCCTTCAACATCGTCGCTTCCCTGGTGCTGCTGGTGACGGAGAAGCGCCGGGACCTGGGCGTACTGCTGGCCCTGGGGGCCACACCCAAGCAGATCCAGCGGCTCTTTGAGCTGCAGGGCCTGCGCATCGGCGCCGTGGGTACCGCCTGGGGCCTGGGCGTCAGCGTCCCCCTCTGCCTGGTGCTGGACCGCTTCAAGCTCCTCAAGCTGCCGGCTGCCGTCTACGACTTCATCACCTACATGCCCTTCCGGCTCAAGCTGTTGGATATCGTGCTGGTGGCCGCCTTCCCCCTCCTGGTCTCCTGGCTGGCGGCCCGCTACCCCGCCAAGAAGGCCGCCGCCCTGGACCCCGTCGATGCGCTGAGGGCGGAATGATCGGACAGCCCCTCGCCGTTACGGACCTCCACAAGACCTACCCCGGCAACGCCCGGCCGGTCTTCGACGGCTTCTCCCTGGACGTGGAGGCCGGCAGCCTCTGCGCCATCGTGGGGGTCTCGGGCGTGGGGAAGACCACCCTGCTCAACTGCATCGCCGGCCTGGACCACTGGGAGGGGGGCAGCATCACCGTGGGCGAGGAGGCCGTCCCCGTGGGCGCCGAGGCCCGGGCCCTGTTCCGGCGGCGGCGCGTGGGCCTGGCCTTCCAGCAGCCCCACCTGCTGCCGGAGTTCACGGTACGGGAGAACCTGCGCATGCCCCTGCTCATCGAGGGCGATGTCCCCGCCAGCGGCGAAGCCTGGATCGGAGAGCTGCTGGCCACCGTGGGCCTGGGCGACCTAGGCGAGCGCCTGCCGGGCCAGCTGTCGGGCGGCGAGGCGGCCCGCGCCGGCCTGGCCCGAGCCCTGGTGCGCAAGCCCGCCCTCTGGCTGCTGGACGAGCCCACGGGCAACCTGGATCCCGCCACGGCCGAGGAAGTCTTCGGGTTCCTGACGCGCCTCCACGCCGAGCTGCGCCCCACGACCCTCCTGGTCACCCACAACCCCGGCCTCGCCGAACGCTGCATGCGAACCGTGCGGCTGGGATAGGCTTCGCCTGTTGGTTCTCGTTACCAGTTCGCAATTCGCGAAACGCGAATTGCGAATCAGCACAGCTTACCGGGGGGGATCCCCTTCCCCCGCCGGTCCTCCAGCAGCTCCGCCAGGATCACGGCGGCGGCGGCGGCATCCAGGAGGGCTTTGCGCTTTTCGGGTTTCACGCCCCGCTCCCGCAGGAGGCGCTCGGCCTCGGCGCTGCTGAGGTGCTCGTTCACCAGGCGCAGGGGCAGACCGGTGCGCTCGGCCAGGGCCTCACCATAGGCCCGGGCGGCGGGGGCCGTTTCGCTCTCGGCGCCATCTTTGTGGCGGGGCAGGCCCACCGCCAGGGCCTGGACGCCCTCCTCCCGGCAGAGCTTCGTCAGGCGCACCAGGGTGACCTCCCCCTCCTGGGGCCAGACGGCGAAGGGCGAGGCGAGGATCTCCAGCTCGTCCGAAAAGGCGAGGCCGATCTTCTTGGTGCCGTGGTCGATGCTAAGCCAGCGCATGCCCCCAGCCTAAAGCACCCCGGCAAACCTGGACAGGCCCTCCCCCCGGGGACCGCGGAATGACCGGGGTGCTAGGCTGTCCCATGCAATAGCTACAACTGGAGGCATGGCCATGGTGTGGGACTACATCATCGTGGGATCGGGCTTCGGTGGCAGCGTAAGCGCCCTGCGGCTTGTGGAAAAGGGCTACAAGGTCCTGGTGCTGGAGAAGGGTCGCCGCCTGCACACCGGGGACTTCCCCAAGACCACCTGGAACATGAAGCGCTTCTTCTGGGCGCCCCTGGTGGGCTGCCGGGGCATCTTCAAGATGACCTTCCTGCCCAACGTGACCGCCCTGTCGGGCGTGGGCGTGGGCGGCGGCTCCCTGGTCTACGCCAACACCCTGCCCATCCCCAAGGATCCCTTCTTCCAGTCGCCCTCCTGGAGCAGCCTGGCGGACTGGAAGACCGAGCTGGCCGCCCACTACCAGACCGCCCTGCGCATGCTGGGGGCCACCCGCAACCCCAGTCTTACCTACCCTGACGAGGTCCTGCGGGAAGTGGGTCGGCAGCTTGGCCGGGCCGACACCTTCGAGCACACCAACGTGGCCGTCTACTTCGGCAAAAAGGGCGAGACCGTCCCGGACCCCTTCTTCGGCGGCGAGGGCCCCGACCGCACGGGCTGTGAGCTGTGCGGCGGCTGCATGGTGGGCTGCAACCATGGTGCGAAGAACACCCTGGACAAGAACTACCTCTACCTGGCCGAGAAGCGGGGCCTGCAGATCGAGGCCGACACGGAAGTCACCTGGGTGCGCCCCCACCGCGATGGCGGCTACGAGCTGGAGGCCCGGCACGGTACCTGGGCAATCCCGGCCCTCAATGCCCGGAAGACCTACCGGGCCGCCAAGGTGATCTTCGCCGGGGGCGTGACGGGTACCGTACCCCTCCTGCTGCGGCTCAAGGAGAGTATCGATGGCCTGCCCCGACTGTCAGACCGAGTTGGGGACTTCATCCGCACCAACAGCGAGGTCCTCATCGGGGTGGTGACGTCCCGCCGGGACAAGGATCTCTCCAGCGGCATTGCCATCGGCTCCATCCTGCACACGGACGAGCACAGCCATCTGGAGCCCGTGCGCTACTCCGCAGGCTCCGGCGTCTTCCGCACCCTCATGCTGCCCAACGCCCCGGGGGACACCCTCCTCCAGCGCATTGGGAGCGCCCTGGGGCTGGTGGCCCGCCACCCCATCCAGACC
>CAIRQL010000287.1 GCA_903880675.1 uncultured Holophagaceae bacterium
CTGGTCTTCCGCAACAAGAAGGTGCTGGGCCTATCCCTGCTGCAGAACTGGGTCATCGGCCCCCTGCTCATGTTCGGCCTGGCGGTGCTGTTCCTGCGGGACCGGCCCGAGTACATGCTGGGCCTCATCCTCATCGGTCTCGCGCGCTGCATCGCCATGGTCATCGTCTGGAACGACCTGGCCAAGGGCGACACGGAATACTGTGCGGGTCTGGTGGCCTTCAACTCCATCTTCCAGGTGCTCTTCTTCAGCGTCTACGCCTGGTTCTTCGCCACCATCCTGCCCGCCAAGCTGGGCCTCCAGGGCGCGGTGGTCAACATCACCATCGGCCAGATCGCAGAGAGCGTCTTCATCTACCTGGGCGTGCCCTTCATCGCCGGCTTTCTGACCCGCTTCGTGCTGGGCAAGCTCAAGGGCCTGGACTGGTACCACCGGGTCTTCGTGCCGCGGATCAGCCCCCTCACGCTCATCGCGCTGCTCTTCACCATCGTGGTGATGTTCAGCCTCAAGGGCGACACCATCGTGAAGCTGCCCTTGGATGTGCTGCGCATCGCCCTGCCTCTGCTCATCTACTTCGTGGTGATGTTCCTGGTGAGCTTCTGGCTGTCGAAGCTGGCCGGGGCCGACTATCCGCAGAGCGCCACCCTGAGCTTCACGGCGGCCTCCAACAACTTTGAGCTGGCCATCGCCGTGGCCGTGGCCACCTTCGGCATCGCCCACGGGGCGGCCTTTGCAGCGGTCATCGGGCCCCTGGTGGAGGTGCCGGTGCTCATCAGCCTGGTCACCGTGGCCTTCTGGCTCAAGGCCAGGTGGTATCCGGCCAGCCCTGAGCAGGTGGCGGGGGCGGCCTGTTGTCCGGCGGTCAATCCCGACAAGAGGTGACCCATGGGCGCCTTCGACGGCAAGGGCATGGTCATCCAGGGGCTGCGCTTCCTCGGCCCAAAGGAAGCCCTGGCGTCCCTGCAGGAGGGGGCGGTCCTGGTGGACCTGCGCACCGATGACCTCGTTGAGATGAAGGCCTTTCGGGTCCCAGAGGCCATCCACATCCCCCACCGCGAGCTGCCAGACCTTGTTTCCGAGCTACCCACCCTCCGGCCCCTGATCCTCGCCGACACCGCCGGCGTCTTCACCAAAGATGCGGCGCACCTCCTCCTGGACCTGGGCTTCAGTGATGTGGCCTGCTTGAATGGCGGCATGCTGGCCTGGGACCAGGAAGGCCTTCCCCTTGATACCGATCCCGAGGCCGTTCTCCATGGGGAGTGTGCCTGCGTGATGACTTCCCGAAAAAAGAGGCGTCCCTTGACCCGCTCCATCCTGTTCCTCTGTGTTGCCAACAGCGCCCGCTCCCAGATGGGCGAGGGCCTGGCCCGGCAGCTCTTCCCCGGCCTGCACATCCAGAGTGCCGGCAGCCGTCCCAGTCATGTGAACCCCTACGCCATTGAGGTGCTGGCGGAACAGGGCATCGACGCCACCACGCACACCTCCAAGAGCGTCCAGGACATTGACCCCGCCACGGTGGATCTGGTCATCACGCTGTGCGCCGAAGAGGTCTGTCCCCTCTTCCTGGGCAAGGCCGAGCGCCTGCACTGGCCCATCCCCGACCCCGCCAGCGATGATCCCAGCCTGACCCCCGACGACCTGCGGGCAAGGTTTCGGGCGGGCCGAGACGAGATCCGCCGCCGCCTTCAGCAGCTACAGGCCGAGCGATCCTGGTGAGGGCAGGATTGATCAGGGCTTGAAGGTGCGAGCCTGATCCCCCCGTAGCAGCTCAGCCAACCCCAGCAGACCATCCTCCAGGTACTTCACATCGAAGCCCTGGGTCTTGAGGTAGGCCATGGCCAGGGCGGAGCGATCCTTGTGGGGGCAGGCGGTCACCACCAGCTTCGTGCGGTCGAGCTCTTTGAGGCGCTTGGGCAGCTCATTCAGGGGGATGTGCAGACCGAAGCCCATGCGCCAGACCGCGTGCTCTTCCTTGAAGCGGATATCCACCAGCACCGCCTTCTTCTCCTGAAGCAGCTTCACCAGCTCCTTGCTGCCGATCTTCATGTCCCGCCGCTCGGCGTAGTCGAAGTCGAGCAGGTACTGCTCCAGGGTGAACAGGGGCGCATCCTGAGCCTGCAGGGGGCTGCCCAGGGTGAGGACGGCGAGCAGGGGAAGGGCGGTTCGCATGGCGGTCCTCCGCAGGAGTGTGGGCATGGCGATGTGGTGGCTGAAGGTTGCCCTCAACCCTGGAGGCGGGCCTGCCACGCCAGGGTCAGCACCCAGAGCGCACACCCGGTCAGCAGCAGGCCCATGGCCTTGGGCAGCCAGCGGCCCAGGACCTGGGAGAAGTGGCTCTCGGCATACTTGCTGGCCCAGCCGGAGGAGGCGCCCGCCAGGAACAGCAGCAGTCCATGGCCCAGCGCATAGGTGAACAGCAGCACGCCGCCCCACAGCACCTTCTTCTGGAGGGCCACGAGGGTGAGCACCGCCGCCAGGGCCGGGGTGGCGCAGGGCGCGGACAGGGTGCCGGTCAGGGCCCCCAGGGCCAAGGCGCCCAGCAGCCCGGCGCCATGGAACCGCTGCGGATCATAGGTCGGCGTGGGCAGGTCGAAGAGGCCGAGCAGGTGCAGCCCGATGCCCAGCAGGATGAGCCCCAGGAGCGCCTTCCAGCCCCAGCCGAGGTCGCCCAGGAGGCTGCCCGTCACGGCCGCGATGAGGCCCAGGACCGTGAAGGCCAGGGCCAGACCCAGCACGAACACAGCCGACAGCAGCACGGGATGGTGCCGACCTTCCCGGGTACCCCCGGCGAACCCCACCACCAGCGGCGCAGCCACCAGCACGCAGGGATTGGCCGAGGTGAGCAGGCCGCCCAGAAAGACCAGGCCCAGCTGCTGGTAGGCCGGGGCCTGAGCGACCAGATCCGCCAGGCGACCGATCCAGCCGTCCATCACTTCAGTCCGACTTTGGCCAGGGCGGCGAGGAACTCGTCCTTGGGCCAGTAGCCGATGTGGCGGGCCACTTCCTTGCCCATGGGATCGAACACCACCTGGGTGGGCATCACCAAGATCTTGTGGAACTGGGCCTCCCGGGCGTACTGGGTGACATAGAAGTTCCGGATCAGGGCGCGGCTGCCAAACCGCTGCTGAAGGTCGGCGAGAACGGGCTGCATCTTCACGCAGGGAATGCAGGTGGGGCCGCCGAACTCGATCACGGTCCACTTCTGTGCAGCGAGGATCTGGGTCAGCCCGGCAGGGTCAAGGGCGGGCACGGTCCCTTCGGCGGAAAGTGATAAGCAACCGATGGCGGCCAGGACGAGAAGGCGAGGAAGAGACATGGGAGCTCCGTAGGTTGGTCAGGGCCAGAGGTGGAACTGCCTCAGGCCTTGATCAGCTCCAGAATTTCGTCCGTGCTCGCCACGCGCCCCTGGAACTTGAGCTGGCCTTCCACCGCAAGCGCCGGCGTGCTGAGGACGCCACGGCTGACCATGGCGGCGTAGTCGGAGACCTTCACCACCTCGTGCGCCCCACCGGACTGCGCCACTGCCTCCTTGGCGTGCTTCTCCATGGTCTGGCACTTCAGGCAGCCGGGACCGAACACTTCGATGAGCATGGGGGCTCCTACAGGATGGCGTTAAAGAGGTAGCCCACCAGCAGGATGCCGATGGACACGACACTGACGAAGGTGGCGATGAGGCGGGGCCGCATCACCTTGCTGAGGATGATGGTCTCGGGCAGCGACAGGCCGATGACGGCCATCATGAAGGCCAGGGTGGAGCCGAGGGCCGCGCCCTTGCCGAGCAGGGCTTCCACGATGGGCATGACACCCGCTGCGTTCGAGTAGAGCGGCACGCCGATGAGCACCGCCAGGGGCACGCTGTACCAGTGGTTCTTGCCCAGCAGGCTGGCCATGAAGCTCTCGGGCACATAGCCGTGGATGAAGGCGCCCACGGCGATGCCCGCCAGGATGTAGGGCCAGACCTTGCCCACGATCTCTTGCACACCCTGCACCGCCAGATCAATGCGGCCAGGCAGGGTGCTCTGGGCCTCCTCCACTTCGCCGAGGGAGGGGCCCTTCAACGCATCCTGCACCCAGCCCTCCAGGTACCGCTCCATCTTCAGCTGCCCAATGATCAGGCCCGACGTGAAGGCGATGGCCAGGCCCGTCCCCGCATAGATGGCGGCAATCTTCCAGCCGAACATGGCGAAGAGCATGCCCAGGGCGACCTCGTTGATCATGGGTGCCGCCACCAGGAAGCTGAAGGTCACGCCGAGGGGCACACCGGCCCGCAGGAAGCCGATGAACAGCGGCACCGCCGAGCAGGAACAGAAGGGCGTGACGATGCCGAAGAGCGAGGCCAGGGCATTGCCGAGGCCGGGGCGGCGCTTGGAGAGGGCATCCCGCACCCGGGTCGGGTTCACGAAGGTCTGGATGAACGTGACGATGAAGACCACCAGCGTCAGCAGCAGCAAGACCTTCGGCGTGTCGTAGAACAGGAAGGCCACCGCCTCGCCCAGGTGGGACTTGGGCGTGAGTCCCAGGAGACGGAAGGCGAGCCACTCCGACACCGCATGGTTCACCGAGTAGAGAAACACCCACAAGGGCAGAGCCAGCAGCAGCCAGCCACCGCGCCGGAAGAAGGAGGGCTGAGCCCGTCCGTCAGACACGGGCAACCTTGCGTTCCGCCGGGGCTGCCCCTTGGACCTTGGAGCAGACCACGGGGATGGCCAGCGCCTTCACGGCCTCGGCGCGGAGGCGGTCCCGCTGCACCTCGGGGAGTGCGGCCGCCTCGCCCAGGAGGCCCCTGAGGAAGGGGGTCGCTTGATCCTGGGGGACGAGGGACATGAACACCCAGCGGCCCTCCTTTCGCTCCACCACGAAGCCCGCCCGCCGCAGCTCCCGCAGGGCTTCGGACACCGAGGACTGGGGCACCTGCAGGGTCTCGGCGATCTGGCAGACGCACAGCTCGCCGGGCTCGAGGAGGGACAGAACACGGAGGCGCAGGGGATGAGCGACGGCCTTCAGGCACTCCACCAGGGTTCGCAGCTCGTGGGCCATGGCGGGTTCCTCCTGGTGGGGGTCCCGTGCGCCGGTCAGCAGACCCGGGCTTTGGGGACGAAAATAAGTATATATCGGAAAATATCGAAATATAAGATTGAAGTCTGCTTTTGCTCCCATGGCCTTCATGGCGAGGGCTTTAGACCCCGCCAGGAAGGCCATTCAGGGCCTCCTGCGGTAGGATCAAACCACACCACAAGGGACTTCCATGCGCATCGGCATCCTGGGATATGGCCGCTTCGGCTGTGCGCTCGGCTCCTTGCTGGTGGAAGCCGGCCATGCCTATCGAGCCTGGGATCCCGTGGCGGAGGTTCCCGCAGACTGTAGGGCCGCCAGTCTGTCGGACCTGGCTGCCACCCAGGACATCCTGGTGCTGGCCGTGCCGGTGCCGGCGCTGGAGCCGGTCCTCCGGCAGCTGGCCCCCCTGCTCCGACCGGACCAGCTGGTGCTCGATGTGGGCAGCGTCAAGGCTGGGCCCTGCGCCCTGCTGGACCGGTACCTCGGCACCGCCGTCCCCCACGCTGGGACCCATCCCCTCTTCGGACCCGTGAGCTTGGCCCGGGCGGAGCGTCCCCTGCGCGTGGTGCTCTGTCCTTCGCCCCTGCACCCGAGGGCAGCGGATCGGGTGCAGACCTTCTTCCAGGGCCTGGGCTGCGAGGTGCTGCGCCAGAGCCCTGAGGACCATGACCGCATCATGGCCACCACCCACGCCCTCACCTTCTTCATCGCCAAGGGCCTGCTGGCCGTGGGGGCCGGGGCGGAGCTGCCCTTCACGCCGCCTTCCTTCCACGCCATCGCCCACACTCTGGAGTCCGTGCAGGAGGATGCAGGCCACCTCTTCGCCGTGCTGCAAAACCAGAATCCTTTTGCCGCAGGGGCTCGGGAAGGTCTGCTGGAGGCCCTTGGGGCCATCCACACCAGCCTCGCCGAGGCGGTGGAGTCAGGGGATGAGGATCGCCTCTCCATTCCCGACCTGGGGACGCGGTCTCCGGTGTTGCAAGAAGCTCGAGATCACATCGACGCCTTGGACCAGGAGCTGGTGGCCCTGCTGGCGCGCCGCACGGAGCTGGGGCTGCGGGCGGGCCGCGCCAAGGCCGAGCTGGGCCTGCCCATCCATGACCCCGAGCGCGAAGCTGCCCAGCTGAAGGCCCGCCGCACCTGGGCCGACGAAGCCGGCCTGGACGCCGCCGGCGTCGAAGAAGTCTTCCGCGCCGTGCTCCGAGCCTCCCGCACCGCACAGGGCAAGTAGCCTCGAAATCTTTTGGTTCATCCGGGAATTCCGGGGAAAAAGAACAGCCAACCACAGAGAACGCAGAGAGCGCAGCGGCGCCCCGAGGTGGAGCCCATGCGCCGTGCAGCACGGCCCCAAGTGCTTTATCCCGCTCCTCCCCGTCTATCCCCGGCTAAGAAGCTTTTCCGACCCAAGCACTCAGGCCGTTCTCCGCTCTCCTCAGCTCCTCGGTTTTCCTCC
>CAIRQL010000288.1 GCA_903880675.1 uncultured Holophagaceae bacterium
AAGGTCTCCACCGTGCCCAGGTTCAGCACCGCCTGGTCCACCTCCACCTGCCCGAAGTCCGGCCGCACGCTGAGGTCAATCTGGGAGGCGGTGCTCAGGCCCCAGCGGGCGTCCAGGCCACCCCGGCCCTCCCAGTGGCGGTCGTCGTAGGTGCGGGCGGTCTCAAACTTCCGGGCGGCCGACAGGTAGGGCAGGACCTCCCGCCGAGGCTGGGGGCTCAGGCCCTCCAGGCCCTCCAGGGGCGGGAAGTGGCTGACGTAGCCGGTGCCGCCTCGGGGGACCACCATCCAGCGGCTGGACTCCCGCACCAACCCCTGGTCCACCCGGCTGAAGTTGATGCCCCAGCTCTGGGCCTGCTCGCCCGGCTTGAAGCGGAGGAGGGAGAGGGGGATCTTCAGCTCGGCGGTCCAACCCCCCTCGTCGGAGGTGACGGCGCTCTCCCAGACCCCATCCCAGTT
Organism: uncultured Holophagaceae bacterium; assembly: GCA_903880675.1. Lineage (GTDB taxonomy): Bacteria > Acidobacteriota > Holophagae > Holophagales > Holophagaceae > Geothrix. Next base: position 459 of record CAIRQL010000288.1, read on the forward strand.
CACGTCATAGCTGCCGTCGTTGTAGATCACCTGGTCTTTCTGGACCCCGGCGGCATTGACCTCAAAGACCATGGCGGTGCGGTGGTCGTGGTTGGAGTCGATGGCCACCCCGAACCAGTCCCCCAGGCTGTCCTGGTCCCGCCGGTGGAGGCGCTTGACCACATCCGCCGGCCCCTTGTCCAGGGCGGGGTCGTGGTGCATCCGGGCCCCCACGTAGAGGAAGTGGTCGTCGAAGAGCACGCGCACCTCGGTGCGCTGGTGGGCGGGCCGGCTGCGGAGGGGCCACTCCTGGGTGAACCCCGTGGCCACCGGGGCCTTGGCCCAGTCCCGCTCGTTCAGGCGGCCGTCCACCTGGATGCCTGCAGCCACGCGCACGGCCCGGAGACCCCCTGCGGGGGCTCCCAACGCCGGAAGGGCGGCGCACAGGGTGATGGCGGCGGCCAGACGCATCGGTCTCCTGGAGGTCGGGCGCCCTCCTGGCCGCCACCGCCATGGTGGCACAGGCCGCCGGGTATCATGTCCCAGGTGGCCCGCTCCGTGGGGTCGGCCCTGCCTCGAGGAGTCCCCATGCGCCTTTGGCTCGCCCTCCTGTTGTCCCTCCCCCTGCTGGCGGGAGGCGGCACCGTCACCTTCAAGCAGAAGGCGTTCCTGGCCGAGGTGGCCGCCACCGAGCCCGAGAAGGCCAAGGGCCTGATGTACCGCCAGAGCCTGGCCAAGGACCGCTGCATGTTCTTCGTCTACGGGGAGGATGGCTACCACGCCATCTGGATGAAGAACTGCCTCATCGCCCTGGATGTGGCTTGGCTGGATGCCGAGGGACGGGTGTTGGAGACCGCCGAAAACGTGCCGCCCTGCAGCCCCATGCGGGGGGATGACTGCCCCACCTACGGCGGCTCTGTGCCGTCCCGGCACTTCGTGGAGTTTGCCGCTGGGACCTTCAAGCGCCTGGGCCTCAAGAAGGGTGATCGCCTGGGCTGGGAGCTCACGCTGGACGATGGCCGGGTGGTGCGCGGCGGCCCGGCCGCAGCCCGGTCTCCCAAGAAGTAACCGCCCCTACCCTGCCGAGCGGGAGGGCTCCTTGCCCTTGCGGGCCGGGCGGGTGAGGGTGCGCAAGTGGTCTGGGGAGACCGGCAGGTCCGTCAGGTCCAGGGGACTGATGCGGTCCGCCAGCAGCTTCCAGGCCCGGGCCTGGCGGGGGAGCCGCTCGGCTTGGATGACCTCGAAGCCCTGGGCGTAGCTCACGAAGGGCGGCATGACGAGGGCGAAGCCCGTGTAGAGGAAGGCCGGCAGGCGCATCCAGTCCGGCTCGCCCTGAGTGCCCTGACCGGGCACGGCGAAGAGGGGGTGGACACCGCCGTTGATCCAGAAGCCGTGAGAGGGCTCGTGGCGGGGATAGACAAAGATCCGGCGGCGGTGCATGAGGGTGAACGGACCCACCCGGTGCTGGTCCACCGGGGCGATGCCCGTGCCGTCCAGGGCGGGGCCCACGCTGCGGTCGGGATGACCCACCACCTGGACCACCTTCCGGCCCCCGCGCGCCAGCTTCCGGAAGACCGTTCGCAGCTCGTCCGCCTCGTCGCCTTCCACGGTGCCCTGGCTGGGCTTCAGGTCCCCCAGCAGGGCGATCTGGGTGGGGGCGAAGTCGTCAATGAGGCTGAAGACCCGCTCCCAGATCTCCAGGTGCGGCGTGGCGGGCATGGGGTCGGGCCGGCGGCGGCGCGCCGCCCCCAGGCCCAGGAAGAGATCCGCCAACACCAAGGTCCCGTGCCGGGGCAGCCAGACGGCCCTGCGGCTGTCCAGTACCACGTCCTCGCTGAGTTGCACCTGCACGGCGACCTCCAGCCTCCATTGGACCACAGGGGGCCCCGGGGTTGGGGAATGCGCCGGCCCGCCTCGGCGGTATGGTTAGCGAAGCGTCTGCGCCGGAGTCCGCCATGCCCTGTACCCAGCCCTGTCGGGCCTCCCGATGATGCCAACCAACCTGGTGGCTGGCCTGGTGACAGGCGTGGGCGGGGGGCTGCTGGCGGGCCTCTTTGGGGTGGGTGGTGGCATCGTGATGGTGCCCCTCCTGGGGCTGATTCTGAACCTGGACCAGCACCGCGCCCAGGGCGTCACCCTGGCGGCCATGCTCCTGCCCACGGGGCTCCCAGCGGTCTTCGAGTACCACCGGCGGGGCATCCGCACCAGCCTGCCCCTGGTAGGCCTCCTGATCCTGGGCTTCCTGGTGGGCATCTACGGTGGCTCCCGGGTGGCCTCCCTGATCCCCTCCCAGGAACTGCGCTGGGGGTTTGCAGCCTTCCTGGTTTTCCTGTCCTTGAAGACTTGGTTCCGCAAGGAGGGCCCGGCGGTGGACCGGGGCCTGGAGCCCCTTGTTCTGAGGGGGGGCCAGATCCCCCTGGGGCTCCTGATCGGTTGCCTCGCTGGCATCCTGGCGGGCCTCACTGGGCTGGGGGGTGCGGTGGTGGTGATCCCCCTGCTGGCCAGCCGCTTTCGCATGACCCAGCACGAAGCGCAGCTCACCAGCCTGGCCATGCTGGTGCCGCCCATCGGTCTGCCCGGGGTCTACGTCTACGCCCAGACTCCCGGTGGCCTACCATGGCTGGTGATCGGCTACGTGGCCGTGGGGTTTGCCGTGGGCGCCCTGTTCGGGGCCAAGCTGGCGACCCGCATGGCCAGCGCCCGCCTCAAGCGGTTCTATGCAGTCCTGGTGATGGCCATGGCCGTCCTGGTGCTGAGCCGGGGCCGGTGAATCAGAGGAAGCCCAGCCGGGGGTAGGAGGCGCCCAGGAGGGTGTCGGTGGTGGCGGCGGTCTGGCCCAGCCAGCGCTCAAGCACCGTTGCGTAGAGGCCCCTGAAGTCGTTGGTGTACCTCATGTTCCCGTTGGCGTCCAGGTTGGTCAGATCGGGATAGCCACCGTAGAGCCCACCCTTCACGGACTTGCCGACACAGAAGGAGAGGCCAGCGGTGCCGTGATCTGTGCCCCCGTTGTTCTCCTGCACGCGCCGACCAAACTCGCTGTAGGCCAGGATCAGCACGCGGTCCTGAGCATTGCCCGCGCTGGTGGTGATGCTGGCCAGGTCATCGTGGAACGCCTTGATGGCGCCACCCAGGGCCCGCTGGAGGTTGGGATGGTCCACGGCCTGGTTGCTGTGGGTGTCCCAGCCACCCAGGCGGGCGAAGTAGACCTGGCCGGGCAGGCCGGCTGAGATCATCTGCGCGATGAGCTTGAGCTGGGAGCTGAGGCTGGTGGAGAGTGCCGTGCCGCTTAGCTTGAGGACCGGGTAGGTCGCATCACCCGGATACGGAACGGTGGGGGTTCGGGCCGTGAGTGAGCCCCCGGTGCCGAAGGCGGGGTTGTTCTGGGCATCGTAGAACAGCCTGCCAGCCTGGGCCCCGGCGAGATAGCCGCCGTCTGTGCTACTAGCGGAGAGGGCGGTGGCCCAACCGGTCTCCAGGAGGGCGGCATCCGGCACCGTGCTGGTGCTGAGCAGGTAGGCGGGGAAGACGTAGCCCCCGGCGCTGGTGATGGCCACGAAGGTCCGACTCGAGCCCTTCAGCATCACCGGCAGGTCTGCGGTGACCGTGATGCCCCGCAGGACATCCCCAGTGGGGCTGAAGGCCGCGTCGGCGAAGCGGCCCAGCCATCCGGTCCCTGCAGGCACAGCGGCACCCTGCCCCCACAGGTCGATGGTGGTGAAGTGGGAGAGGTTCGGGTTGGGCATGCCGATGCCTGGTATCCAGGCCACCCGGCCCTGGGCGTGCAGCGCATCCATGCCGATGAGGTCCTTGTTCAGGGCCATGCCGCTACCCAGGTCCGTGAGGAGGGCCGGGTTGGTGATGCCCAGCGTGGCCCGCTTGGTCTGGTAGACCCCGAGGTTGGCGCCGGCATTGGGCGGCGTCACGTTTAACCAGTCGTAGCCGCCGTCGATGTTCACGATGACGAGGATCGGGGACGACGGGGTTGGTGCTGGCGGAGGCAGGCCCCCTGTGCTGGAAGCACCGCCGCCCCCGCAGGCGCTCAGCCCCGCCAGGGCGGCGCCCGTGGCGCCCAGGGTCTGGATGAACTCGCGTCGGGTGGTCATCGCGCCCCCCTTTAGTAGAGCTGGCCCGCAGGCGAGCAGAGGATGAGGAAGGCGAGCTCCCGGGCCTTGGTCTGGGCAGCCGTGTCCCAGGTAAACGTGGCTGGCCAGAGGGCAGCCAGCCACGCTGAGGAGACCGAGGTGGGGATGGGGGCGGGCTGGAGGAGGGCCACGAGGCGGCCATAGACGGCCTGGGAGGAGGTCGGGGCCGTGGGGAACCAGTCCACAGTGATGGCCACAGGGAAGAGGGGGTACGCAACGCTGTTGTAGGTGCGGGTCTCGTTCAAGGTCAGGGCCGCGGCGAGCTTGGCTCGGTAGCGCATGGTGTTGCTGTTCAGCCAGGCAGTGTGCTCTTTCCAGCCATTGGGGCCACTGGGGTCCAACAGCTTCATGCCGGCTTCGTCGAAGGTGGTGGCACTGTTGGTGACCAGTCGCCAGGCCGGGTACCCCCTGGGGGTCTGCGCGCTGCCGGAGGCCAGTGAAGGGCAGAGCATGCGGGCCGCCCGGACCGTCCAGGACACGGGCCCTTCGATGAGGGCATGGCGGTTGGCGGCGCTGAAGAAGTACTGGGACTTGAAGAGGGTCTTTAGGGCGGCCCTGAGGTCGAAGCCCGCGGCCTGGATCATGGCGGCGACATCGGCGAGGTCCTGGGCCGAGAAGCCCGTGGTCACGAAGTGGGTAAGCAGCCGCCGGGCCAGGAACTGGGCGCAGTTGCTCCCCCGGACTGAGACGATGCTGCGGATGGCGTTCTCACCCTTGGCCCAGCCATTGGCGGTGGTGGTGACATCCAGGTTCTGCCCAAGGAGGCTGATGGTGCCCGTGGCATGCATGTTGGAGCTGACCGTGGCAGTCCCACCCCACCAGAGGCGGGTGTCCGGGGCAATGGCGGTTCCGTCGTAGACCTTAAAGCGGGCGTCGGCAGGGAACTTCAGGTTGGGGTTCGCTGGGTTCTTGACGTAGTCGGCTTCAGCGTAGGTGAAGCTCCAGCCACTCAGCGCCTTGGCCAGCTGGGTGATATCCGTCTGGTTGTAGCCGTTGTCGGCACCCAGGCTGTAGAGCTCCAGGACCTCCCGGGCGTAGTTCTCGTTGGGGACATTGGCCCCCGAGGCGTTGTTGAGGACCGAGTCCAGCCAGAGCAGCATGGCCGGGTCCTTGCTGATGGCCACCAGCAGGTCGTCGAACTTTGCCAGCCCTTGGCTCCGAAACAGCTGAAATTGCTTCAGCATCAGGGCCGCATTGTTGACCTTGTGCCAGCCCGTGGCAAAGAGGTTGTGCCAGAAGAGGGCCATGCGCTCCTCGAAGGCATGGGGATTGTGCTGCATCCGCCAGGCCAGCAGCGCCTGAGCCGTGTTGAGGTTGTTCCGCCAGGCATCGGCCCCCTGCACCAGAAAGGGGTGAGGGGCCGCCACAGCTGGCACATCCACACTGCCTGCCACCGTGGTGCTCGCACCTACAAGCGGCTCCGCCACCACATCCGCTGTTGCCAGGGCCGCTGCGAAGGCCGTGGTGTCGTAGGCAGCCCCGGTGCCGTCGATCCAGGCATCGATGGCGGTGTCCGGAGGCTGGGCCTGGAGGCTGGCTGCATCGGCGGGGGTGAGGCCGAAGCCGGCCCGGCGCCCGAAGTGCTGGGCGTCGGCGAGGGTCCAGCTGCTGATGGCGGTGAGATCGGCCATGGCGGCTCCTAGTTGGCGGGGGCGCCGGTGTTGATCCAGGCCGTGAGGGTGTCCACGGTGGCCTGGCAGAGGTTGGGCGCAGCCTGGGGCATGCGGGTGCCGTAGCCTGAGCCACCTGGTTGGTCCTTGGTGACCTTCTCCAGGAGCCAGGAGTGGGCGGGGTCGCCGGGTTTCACCAGGAGCCAGCCCTGGCCGGCCGGAGCGCTGGCGGGCAACCCATTGACCAGGCGAGCATGGACCTCGGCGGCGGTACCCGAATAGATCACGTGCCCGGTCGGAGCGCTGCCTCCGTGGCAGGTGGTGGCGGCGCTGCCACAGCTGCTTTGGAGCGCTGGGAGGAGGTCGGTCGCAAAGGAGGGGCTGGCCTTGGCAATGGGAATCGGGCATGTGGTGGGGGTGAGGGTCGGTGGGGAGGGGGACACTCCATAGCCGCCCCCGCCACAGCCGAAGGGCAGCAGCAGAAGCAGCAGTGGGAGGGCTGGGCGCATGGGACTCCAGGGGGGTAGAACCAGGATGGGGGCGGTCTGGAATAGGTCAAGGTCATAACAGGGAAAATCCCGGCGCCCAAAGGCGCCAGTCCAGGTTGGAAGCCCTTGCGCTATCCTCGTCCTGGAGGTTGCCGTGCCCCTGGATGCCCCGACCCCCCTCTTCGTAGGGGAGCGCCTGCGAGACCTGATCCTGTGCTACGCCGGGCCCTGGGCGTTCGTGCCCTATCTCCGCAGCCGGGAGGATAACGAGCTGCTCTGGCATGCGCGGCAGGGAGTCATCCTGGCCTTTGCCGAGGTCGTGGTGGCCCTGGCCCTGCTCTTCACCGGCCTCTTCCCCATCTTCGGCTGGGTCTTCCTCCGCTTCTTCCTGCCCCTCTGGCTGCTCTGGTGCCTGAGCATGGCCGTCACCAGCGTCCTGCAAGCCACCAAAGGCAAGCGCCACAAGATCCCGGTGCTCCACCAGTTCATCGATTACCTCTGATCCCTAGCGGGT
>CAIRQL010000289.1 GCA_903880675.1 uncultured Holophagaceae bacterium
CGGTGCGCTGGCGCAGCAGGGTGCGCACGGAGTCCACCTCGGAGCCCTGCCCCTGGCGGTGGTGCTCGTGCTCCGCCACGGCCCGCTGCTGCTTGGTGCGCCCGTAGATGGGCAGGGAGATGCTGATGCCCACCTGCCACATGGGGTCGAAGCCGCCCCGGGGCATGAGGCCAGCGGTGATGGCGAAGTCGGGACGCCGGTCCAGCTTGGCCAGCTCCAGCTGCCGCTCGGTCTGCTTTACGGTGGCGCGGGCCGAGGCCAGCTCGGGGCTGCGGGCCTCCACGGCCTCGGGGCTCAGGGTGGCGGGCTCCGGCAGGTCCGCCAGGCTCGCAGTGGTGGCCAGGGGCTCGGCGGGATCCCGCTGGCGCAGGCGGTTCAGCACCGCGACAGCGGCCTTTTCCTCGGCCTCCAGGGACCACACCGCCTGCTGCAGGCGGGTGCGCTCCAGCTGGGCCCGCAGGAGGTCGCCCTGGCTGCCCTGCCCCACCTCGTAGCGGGTGCGGGCCAGGGCCTCGGCCTGCTCCAGGAAGAGGGCCTGCTGGGCCTGCAGGCGCCGCTGCTCGCGCACCAGCAACAGGGCCGCGTAGCCCCGGCGCACCTCGGCCTCCAGGCCCAGCTGCACCCGCACCCGGGTGGCATCCGAGAGGTCCACGGCCAGGGCCGCCACCTGCTGGCGGAGGGCCCGCTTGCCGGGCCAGGGCAGCGGCTGGGTGAAGGCCACGCTGTAGAAGCTGGTCTCCATGCGGCCAATCTGCAGGCGCTGGAACCCGTCGTTCTGCAGGCCCAGAGAGAGGGTTGGATCCGGCAGCACCCCCGCCTGGGGCACGCGCTCCTCATCCATGCGCACGGCCGCATCGGCCCGCCGCAGGTCCGGATGTTCGGCCAGGGCCTCGCGGAGGAGGTCCGCCAGCACGGGATCAGCGGGGAAGTACTCGGGAGGGGGAACCTGAGCCGACGCCGGTGCCAGGAGCACCAGGGCCGGGAGCAGGCGCAGCGGGGTGCGCATGGGGACTCCGAACGGAAAGGGGAACGAGCCCGCTCCGAAGAGCAGGCAGGGCTACGCTTGGTCCGCCTTCAGATCCGGAAGGTGTCCAGCAGGGCCAGGTGCCGACCCAGGTCCGGGTCCCGACCCCGACCGGTGCGCCCCACAAGGGCTTCGGTGCCAGGCTCGACGGCGGCCCGATCCCACCCAGCGGGTGCGGGGCTGGCTTCCACCCGGCGCGGGGCCTGCTCCCCCCGGCGGGAGGCCTGCAGGGCAACCACAGCGCCCGACCGAGCGTCACAGGTACCCCGCTGGGGGCCCCGGTTGCTCTCGGGTTTCGGGCAAGGGCAGGTGTCCTCGACCCCAGCAGCCTCGCCACAGCAGCAGGCGTGGGTCGCCGCCGCCGTCCCCGGAGCCCAGTCCGCCATCCCGCCGCCCAGGAGCAGCGCGAAGGCCAGGATGGCTCGCAGGATGGGCTTCAAGGAAGGACCTCCGAAGGTTCAAGCATAGGGCCACCACCCTGTGCCGACAACAAAGGACCTGCACCGGAGGCATCCGGTGAGGAAAAAACAGGAACCGCAGGTGGCGCAGATGGGCGAGGACTCATCCCAGCTTTTCAAGTCCAGAAGTGGATCCACAGATTTCACAGATTCCACAGATTGCGCGCCGACCCACCCCCCGCATGAGCCCGCCGAAGGCGGCTTCCGGCCGTGCCGGAAGTCAGCCCGGGGCGCCATTTGCCCTATCCCCAGTTCTCCCCGTGCATCCCCGGCTAAGGTACTTTCTCTGTCTGTGTAATCTGTGAAATCTGTGGATAACATATTCATTTTTTTGTATTTATCTGCATTCTTGTGCTCTTGTCACCGACCAAAGAACCAGTCTTTTGAGGCTGAGGCTGGCCGATAACCAGGAAGACCAAAACAGGCCATTTCCACGCCCTTTCTTGATCAGCTTTTAATCGGTGTTCATCGGTGTTCATCGGTGGCTAAATATTTTTTTGCCCTTCCATCCCCACTGA
>CAIRQL010000290.1 GCA_903880675.1 uncultured Holophagaceae bacterium
CACCCCCTGGTCTGCACCGCCTTCAACGCTGACTTCGACGGCGACCAGATGGCCGTCCACGTGCCCCTCAGTCCCATGGCCCAGATCGAGGCCAAGGTGCTGATGATGTCCACGCAGAACATCCTCAACCCCGCCAACGGGCGTCCCAACGTGGTGCCCAGCCAGGACATCGTCCTCGGGGCCTACTACCTCACCAAGAAGCGGAAGAACCGCCGTGGTGAGGGCATGGTCTTCGGGAACATCGACACCGTGGTCGCCGCCCATGATGCGGGTGTGGTTGACACCCACTCCATCATTCAGCTGCGCTACACCGGCGAGTGGGTGGACACGGAAGCCTGGCACGCCAAGGATCCCAAGAAGAACTCCGAGCAGGAGGTCTTCGAGGCTCCCGCCGAGACGGTCAACCACCAGATCAAGACCACCACCGTGGGCCGCGTGCTCTTCAACCGCGCCCTGCCTGCGGAGCTGCCCTTCGTCAACGGCCTGCTCAAGAAGGATGGCCTGCTCTCCCTCGTGAACCGCGCCTACAAGATGAACGGTCCTGAAGTCACCATCCGCATGCTGGATGCCATGAAGGACGCAGGCTTCCAGTGGGCCATGAAGGCCGGCGTGTCCGTGGGCATCGACGACCTGGTGGTGCCCGACAGCAAGGCCGAGCTCCTCCGCAAGGCCACCGCTGATGTCCGCGCCATCGAGAAGGAGGCCTTCGAGGGCCGCCTGGACTCCTCCACCCGCTACAACAAGATCCTCCAGGTGTGGGGCGAGACCAGCGACAAGGTCGCCGCTGACATGATGAAGGAGCTCGAGAAGCGCAACGAAGACGGCGCTTTCCTGAACTCCATCTACATCCTCGCGGACTCCGGTGCCCGTGGTTCGAAGACCCAGATCCGTCAGGTTGCCGGCATGCGTGGCCTCATGGCCCGCCCCAGCGGCGACATCATCGAGACCCCGATCACGGCCAACTTCAAGGAAGGCCTCAGCGTCCTCGACTACTTCATCTCGACCCATGGCGCCCGCAAGGGCCTGGCCGACACCGCCCTCAAGACCGCTGACTCCGGCTACCTCACCCGCAAGCTGGTGGACGTTGCCCAGGATGTCATCGTCAACGAGGACGACTGCTCCACCGTCAATGGCATCGAGGTCGAGGCCATCGTCAACAACGACGGCACCATCCGGGCCCGCCTGCGGGACCGCGTCATGGGCCGGGTCTGCCTCGAGGACATCGTCGATCCCTACGATCCCAACAAGATCGTGGCGCCCGCCGGGACCCTGATCTCCGAAGAGCTGGCCTTCAAGGTCGAGACCAGCGGCATCGGCAAGGTCAAGATCCGCTCCACCCTCACCTGTGAGGCCCGCCGCGGCATCTGCGCCAAGTGCTATGGCCTGAACCTGAGCACGGGTCGCCTGGTGGACCTGGGCGAGGCCGTGGGCGTCATCGCCGCCCAGTCCATCGGCGAGCCCGGCACCCAGCTGACCATGCGGACCTTCCACGTGGGCGGCGCGGCCAGCCGCGCTTCCGAGAAGAGCACCCACGAGGCCCAGATCGCTGGCGTCGTGAGGTTCGAAGGCCTGGAGAACACCAAGGACCAGCGCAAGACCGTCGTGAACCGCAAGGGCGAGATCGTGGCCCTTACGCGCAACGGCTATATCCTGGTGACCGACGAAGACGGCAACGAGCGCGAGCGCTACAAGGTCACCTCCGGCGCCGTCCTGAAGGTCAAGGACAAGGAGTCTGTGGAGCCCCGCACCGTGCTGGCCGAGTGGGATCCCTACAATGACGTGCTGCTCACCGAAGCGGGTGGCATTGCGGACTTCAAGGAGTTCGAGCTCAACGTCTCGTACCAGGAAGAGAAGGATCCGATCTCGGGCAACTTCCGCAAGAAGGTCATCGATCCCACCGACGACAAGATCCACCCCCACATCAACGTCAAGGGTGAGAACCACAAGGTCCTCAAGCGGTACAACATCCCCACCGGCGCCTACATCGAGGTGGACGAGGGCCAGGAGCTGGAACCCGGCGATGTCATCGCCAAGACCAGCCGCCAGCAGGCCAAGACCAGCGACATCACGGGCGGTCTGCCGCGCGTCACCGAGCTGTTCGAGGGCCGCAAGCCCAAGGATCCCGCCATCATCAGCGAGGTCACCGGCATCGTGAAGTACGGCAACCGCGTCCGCGGCAGCCAGAAGGTCACTGTTGAGAGCGGCGAGGGCGAGAAGGGCGAGTACCTGATCCCCCGCGGCAAGCACATCCAGGTGCAGGACGGCGATGAGATCCGCGCCGGCGAGAAGCTCACCGAAGGCGCCGTCAGCCCCCATGACCTCCTCAAGGTCCAGGGCGACAAGGATCTCCAGGCCTACCTCGTCAACGAGGTCCAGGAGGTCTACCGCGCCCAGGGTGTGTTTATCAACGACAAGCACATCGAGGTGTTCATCCGCCAGATGATGCGCTGGGTC
>CAIRQL010000291.1 GCA_903880675.1 uncultured Holophagaceae bacterium
CGCCGCGCCAAGACCCACGGGTTCCTGAGCCGCATGAAGACCAAGAACGGCCGCCTGGTGCTCAAGCGCCGGCGCGCGAAGGGCCGCCACGTCTTGGCGCTCTAGAACGCCGGCCGGGCTTCGCCCCGTGATCTTCAAGGGCCGATTCCGCACGGTCCGCCACAAGGACCACGCGGTTCCCGCACCCCTGCCCCGGCCCCTGCTGGGGCCTTCGTCGTGTCTGGACAGCCGCGCCTGGCCACACCCGGGCGCCGAGGGCCCCTTGTTGCTGGTGACCTCGCCCAAGAAGTGTGGGCCTGCGGTGCAGCGCAATGGCTTCCGCCGCAGGGTGCGCATGGCCTTCCTGGCTGGCCTGGAGCCCATTCAGGGGCATCCCTGGGTGGTCTGGGTGCGGCCCAGTCGGACCGCTCCACCCCTTGAGGGCATCCGACTCCAGGACATCGCAACCCAGCTGCAACAGGCCCTTCGCCGACTCCCCACCCTGGATACCCCATGAACAATCGGAATGTCATTTACTTCGTCATCGGCAGCATGATCCTGCTGGGTGGCCAGTTCTGGCTGTCCTCGCGCTACCCCAAGGCCGAGCCGGTGGCCGAGGCGAAGGTCGCCACGCCGACCCCCGCGACCGCGAAGCCCGTCGCTGCGCCGGTTGTGGCAACTGCCCCTGGAGCCCCCGCCCCGTCGGCCAATGTCGCCAACAGTGCCGCCACTCACACCCTCTCCTCCCGCGAGCTGACCCTCACCTGGCAGGTCGCCACCGGTGCCCTCAAGCAGGCTGTTTGGCGGGCCGACGGAACCCGCTTCTTCCCCGCCGCCTTCCCGGGCTTGGCCGCCACCCGTGGTGCTGGCTTCGAAACCGTGCGCGAGGAGCGCGACCCCAGTGGCGTCTCCGTGGTCTTTGAGAACGCCGCCGGAGAGCGCCTGAGCTACCTCGTGCCAGATGCGGGCCATGTCCTCAAGGTCGAGGCTGCCTCGCCCTCCAGTGCTGCCCTCCTGTTGGTTGCGAACCCCGGTTCCGAGGAGCCCGTCAAAAACCTGGGCCGGATCTTTACCGTGACCGAAAAGAGCATCGAAGCCGTGGCTTGGACCGACATGCTGAACGATCCGTTCTTCAGCTTCCTCGGCTCCAAGCGCAAGGTCCTGCCCCCCACTGCCGAGCGCCTGGGTCTGGATGCGGGCCTAGGCAAGGACGACAAGACCCCCCAAAATCACTACTTTGCTGCTCTTTGGAAGCTGCCCCGCCCCGCTGCAGCTGATGCCGCGGGCTTCCTGCTCGTGCCCCAGGGTGGCGCCAGCACGGCCTCGCTCTACCTGGGCCCCAAGCAGGATGGACCTCTGCTCGCCTTCGAGAAGCCCTTCACCCAGGTCATCGACTACGGCTTCTTTGGTGCCGTGGCCCAGGGGTTGTTCTGGATCCTGAAGAAGATCCACGCTCTGGTGGGCAACTGGGGCTGGGCCATCGTGATCTTCACGATCGTCATCCGCCTGGCCACCTGGCACCTGAACACCAAGCAGACCATCTCCATGCTC
>CAIRQL010000292.1 GCA_903880675.1 uncultured Holophagaceae bacterium
CCCACTCCGATTTCCCCATAGCCCGATCGCGCCGGCCCCTGCCGCTACGGGCTTGTTCAAGATCGCAATTCGGGGGTGGGCCTGAACGCGCCGACCCACCCGGTCAAACGTGTCCCGCCACCCCCGAATTACTCACTATTTCAGGCTGTGGTTGTTCGTTAACAACGGGTACCTCTACCGCGACAGGACAGCGCCCCATCGCAGTCCCGCGACGCAGGCTGAAGCAGGTTGCTGCAAGTGCATTTACAGTTGTTCTCCCCGTATGAATCTGGCAGACTTAGCGCTTCACCTCCGAGGTGCATAGGTGTTACTTCATCCCAACCACTGACCTGAACTGCCGGGACCAAGTGCCCGGGTGGGTGGCCTCTTTGGCCAGGAATGCGGGGATGGAAGAGGACACGCGGAAGGCCGTTGCGGCCATCCTCGGTGACGTGCGCCAGCGCGGGCTGCCGGCGGTGCTGGACTGGACCGAGCGCTTCGACGGCGTGCGCCTGGACCCGGCTACCCTGCGCATTCCCGCCTCAGCCCTGGAAGCCGCCCGGGCTGATCTGGACCGCGACCAGCCGGACCTCATGGCAGCGCTACGAGAAATGATCGCCAACGTGCGGCGCTTCGCCGAGGGGCAGCGGACCTGCCTGCAGGACCTCAGCCTTGCCCTGCCCGGTGGTGGCACCGTGGGTGAGCGCTGGTGCGCCCTGCAAGCCGCCGGTGTCTACATCCCCGGGGGCCGAGCCTTCTATCCATCCACCCTGGCCATGACCGTCATCCCCGCCCAGGTGGCCGGGGTGGCCCGCATCGTGGGCGTCACCCCGCCCAAGCCCCAGCCCACCCTGCCCGGCGCCTGGGGCGTCGATCCTCTGGTGCTGGCCTGTGCGGCGGAGCTGGGCCTCACGGAGCTCTATCCCTTTGGCGGTGCCCAGGCCCTGGGCTGGCTGGCCTACGGGGAGCCCGCCGTGGACCTCGTGGCCGGGCCCGGCAACCGCTTCGTGGCCGAGGCCAAGCGACAGCTCATTGGTACCTGCGGCATCGATGCCCTGGCCGGCCCCACGGAGGTCCTGGTCATCGCCGATGCCAGCGCCGATCCCGCCTGGCTGGCTGAGGATCTGCTGGCCCAGGCCGAGCACGACCCCGATGCCGCCGCCGTGCTGGTGAGCGCCGACCGCGCCCTGCTGGCAGCGGTGGACGCCGAGCTCCAGAGCCGGGTGGCGGCCTCGCCCCGGCGGGCCATCCTCGAGCAGAGCCTCGCCGCCCACGGCCGCTTGGTCTGCGCCGAGCGGGACATCGCCATCGCCCTGGCCCAGGCCTGGGCCCCCGAGCACCTGGAGCTGGCCGTGGCGGATCCCGACGCCTGGCTGCCCTTCCTCACCACCGCTGGGGCGGTCTTCATCGGCGCCCCCAGCGCGGAGGCCTTCGGCGACTACGGCGCCGGCCCCAATCACGTGCTTCCCACGGACCGCAGCGCCCGCTACACCAGCCCCCTGGGTGTGGCCACCTTCCTCAAGCGCCAGAGCCTGCTGCGCCTGTCCCCCACTGATGCCGCCGCCATGGCCCCCTGGGTCCAGCGCCTGGCGGAAGCCGAGGGACTGCCCCACCATGGCCGCAGCGCCGCGCTCCGCGCCCGCAGGCCGTCCTAGCAAGCCCGCCCCGCAACCCACTGCCCCGCTTCCCAACCCGGGAAAGCCGGGTTCCCTGCCACCCTCAACCTGAGCCTCCATGCCCCTCCTCCGCCCCGATCTGGCTGACCTGCCCGCCTACCAGCGCCCCCCTGAGGCCCTGGCGGGGCTGCGTCTGCACATGAACGAGGCAGCGGCGGACTGGCCGGCGGCCCCCCGGGAGGCCCTGCTGGCGCGCCTGCGGGACTTGCCCTTCCACCTCTACCCCGAGCGCCAAGCGGAGCTGACCGAGCGCCTGCGCCAGCGGCTGGGTGCCCCCACGGGTGGCCTGCTCCTGGGTCCCTCCAGCGGCGCCCTGCTGGACCTGGTGGCCCTGGCGGGCCTCAGCCCCGGGGACACCGTGGCCATGCCCGAGCCCGCCTTCAGCCTTTATCCCTTGCTGGTGCGCCGCCACGGGGGTCAGGTGCGCTCCGTACCGCAGGGCACGGGCTTTCCCCTGGCGCCCTGGTTCGAAGCCCTGGGCTGCCGTCAGCTCTGGCTCACCCTGCCCAACAACCCCACGGGGGCCTGGCTCTCCCCGGAGGCGCTGGAGCCCCTGCTGGAAGCCGCCGCCGCCCGGCCCGAGCCACCGCTGGTGGTGCTGGATGAGGCCTACGCCGAGTTCGCCCCCGCCACCCACCGCCTGGCCGTGGACCGCTACCCGAATCTGGTGCTCCTGCGCACCTTCAGCAAAGCCCTGGCCTCCGCCGGCTGGCGCCTGGGCTACCTGCTGGGCGACCCCGCCCTCATGGCCCGCCTCGCCGCCCTGCAGCTGCCCTACTCCATCCCCTCCGCAAGCCTGGAGGCCTTGGATGTGGCCCTCGATTTCGCTGCCGAGTTCGAGCCCGCCGTCCGTGCCCTGCCGGAGCGCCGGGACCGGTTTGCAGCGGCCTTGTCGACTCACACGGTGGCCCCCAGCGCCGGCAACTTCCTGCACATCACTCCGGACCCCTCACCCCTGCTGGAGCCCGCCGGGGTGAAGGTGCGCCGCCTGCCTGGCTCTGATGCCGCCCGCCTCAGCGTAGGCAGCGAAGCCGACATGGCCCGCGTGGCAGGGCTGCTGGGAGCGACCCTGCCGGCCCCAGCGCCCCGACCCCGCCGGCGGCTCCTGGCCCTGGACGTGGACGGCGTCCTCATCGATGCGGACCGCAGCTTCCTGGAGGCTGTGGCCCGGGCCCTGGCTGAGCTGCGCCCCGCCCTGCCCTGGTCCGACGGCTGCTTCCGCGCCTTCAAGCGGCTGGGTGGCTTCAACAACGACTTCCGCCTCACCGCCGGTGCCCTGGCCCTGGCTGAGGCCTTCGGGGATGTGGACCTCCAGCCCATCGTGGAGGGCGCATCGAGTGGCTTCCCGCAGCTGGAGGCCCGCATCGCCGCCCTGGAGCCCTTTGCCCAGACCGTGGTGCAGAAGCACTATGCCGACACGGTTCTCCTCGAGAAGCCCCTGGCCACCCTGGCCGAGCTCCAGGCCACAGGCTGGGAGCTGGCGGTCCTCACGGGCCGTCCCCCCGAGGAGGTCCTGCTGGCCTGGAAGGTGCTCCAGTTCAGCCTGCCCGCCATCGGCGATGCGGCGCCCCACCTGCGCAAGCCCGAGCCCGCTGGCCTGCTGCAGCTGGCGGATGCCTTCCGCGCCGAGGAGATCGTCTTCGCCGGTGACACCATCGACGATGCCCGCTGCCTGCGCGCGGCCGCAGCCCTGCGCCCCGACCTCACCTGGCGCTTCGCCGCCATCGGCCCCGACCGCGCCCGCTTCGCTGAATCCAACGACCTGCAGGCCCCAGCCCTCCGAGACCTCCTCCCCACCCTGACCCAGGAGCTGCCATGAGGACCGCCACCATGTCCCGCACCACCGCCGAAACCCAGGTGCGGCTCAGCCTTGCCCTGGATGGCGGCGTGACCCGCATCCACACCGGGCTTGGCTACTTCGACCACATGCTCGCCCAGCTGGCGAAGCATGGCGGCTTTGGCCTTCAGGTCGAGGCCAAGGGCGACCTGCCCGTGGACAGCCACCACCTGGTGGAGGATGTCGGTCTCTGCCTGGGGGATGCGCTGAAGGAGGCCCTGGGTGACCGGGTCGGCCTGGCCCGCTTCGCCCATGCCTACGTGCCCCTGGACGAGGCCCTGGCCCGGGTGGTGGTGGACCTCTCCGGCCGCCCCTGGTGCGAGTTCTCCCCGGAGCTGCCTCCCGTGATCCTGGGGGACGGCTTCCAGGCCGAGATGGTGCGGGAGTTCTTCATCGCCCTCGCCATGCGCGGCGGGCTCTGCATCCACGCCGACCTGATCCGCGGCGTGAACACCCACCACAAGATCGAGGCCCTCTTCAAGGCCCTGGCCAAGGCCCTGCGCCTGGCCACCCGCATCGAGGGCAGCGACGTCCCCTCCA
>CAIRQL010000293.1 GCA_903880675.1 uncultured Holophagaceae bacterium
CGTGCAGTTCCATCCCGAGAGCATCCTCACCCCTGACGGCCCCGCCATGCTTGCCAACTTCCTCCGCCTCGCCAAGGACGCCCAGCCATGACCCTGCTGACCACCCACAACCCCATCCGCCCCCTGCCGGAGGCCACCGCCTCCGAGCTGATGAAGATCTTCATCGACCAGGACACCGATGCCCTGCTGGTGGGCGCCTGCCTGGCCCTGCTGGCCCAGCGGGTGCCTGAGGCCCATGAGCTGGCGGCCTTTGCGGAGGCCCTATCCGAGGTCGCCGTGCCCTTCGCCGGGGTTCCGGAAGGAGCCCTCGATACCTGTGGCACCGGCGGGGATGGCTCCTCCACGGCCAACCTCAGCACCCTGGCGGCCCTGCTGCTGGCCCACATGGGCGTGCCCATCGTGAAGCACGGGAACCGCGCTGCCACCAGCCTCTGCGGCAGTGCGGACCTGCTGGAGGCCCTGGGCTACGACCTGGCCCGGCCGGCGGCAGACCTGGCGGCGGACCTGCGCAACCGGGGCTTCGCCTTCCTCTTCGCCCCGGCCTACCACCCCCTCCTGGGCCGCCTGCGGGAGATCCGCCGGCGCCTGGGCATCCCCACGATCTTCAACCAGCTGGGGCCCCTCCTGAACCCCGGCCGCCCGCCCCTGCAGCTGCTGGGCGTGGCCCGGGAAGAGATGGTGGCACCCATGGCGGGGGCCCTGGCCCAGCGCCCGGGACTGCGCCGGGCCTTCGTGGTGCACGGCAAGGATGCGGAAGGGAAGGGGCTGGACGAGGCCTCCATCGAAGGCCCGACCACGCTGGTAGCGGTGGTCGAAGGTCGGCTGGCGCCGCCCCAGGTGTTGGTCCCCCGGGAGCTGGGCATTGCCCCGCCGACCCGCCATGCCCTGCGGGTGGCGGACCGGGCCGAGGCCCTGGCCGTGGCCAAGGGCCTCTTCGGCGGCGTCAGTCATGCGGACTTCCGGCCCGCCGTGGCGGATGCGGTGGCGCTCCAGGCGGCCCTGGGCTGTCATCTCCACCGGAGTCTCGGCCTGGAGGGACTGGCCGAGACCTACCGCGAGTGCCGCGAGGTCCTCAGCCAGGGCTTTCCGCTGCCCCTGCCTGCCCCCGGGGAGGCCCGCTGATGGCCGTGCTTCCGGACC
Source organism: uncultured Holophagaceae bacterium (assembly GCA_903880675.1). Lineage (GTDB taxonomy): Bacteria > Acidobacteriota > Holophagae > Holophagales > Holophagaceae > Geothrix. Next base: position 1,141 of record CAIRQL010000293.1, read on the forward strand.
CTGCGGCGCTGGTGGTCGGCACGGGCCTGCCCGCCACCTCGCATCTCCAGCGGGTGCTGGTGTCTGAGCTGGCGCGCATCCCGTTGCTGCCGGCAGCGGCTTCGCCTCGTACCGCAAGCGGCGCAACCCCCTTCGAGGCGGCCCTGCGCCGGGATGCGGCGGGCCGGGGTGGCGCCATCATCGCCGAGTATAAGCAGGCCTCCCCCAGCCTCGGTCCCTTTGCGGCAGGCACCCCGCTGCTGCCCCAGCTGGAGGCCTACCGCCAGGGCGGTGCCTCCGCCTTCTCGATCCTCACGGAGCCCGCCCTGTTCCGGGGCTCGGCCCGAGACTTGACCCTGGCCACCGGGTTGGGGGTGCCCTGTCTCTACAAGGGCTTCGTGCTCTCAGAAGCGCAGCTGGACGAAGCCGCCATGGCCGGGGCCCAGGCGGTCCTGCTCATCGCCCGGGTGCTGAAGGGGCACACCGCGGCGTTCGCGGATGCGGCCCGCGCCCGGGGTCTGGAGCCCCTGGTGGAGCTCCACGACCTCACCGAGGCCGGGTTCGCCCAAGCCAGCGGGGCGCGCCTGGTGGGCATCAACGCCCGGGACCTCTCCACCTTCACCCTGGGCCTGCCCACGGCGGCGCCCCTGCGGGAGGCCTTCCCTGATGCGGTGCTCATCCGGGAGTCCGGTCTGGCCACCCCCGAGGACGCCCAGGCCGCCCTCCGCGCCGGCTTCGATGCGGTGCTCATCGGCGAAGCCCTCATGCGCAGCGCCGACCCCGCCGACTTCCTGACCCGCATCCTGGCGGGCCTCCGCCCGGGGGCCCTGTGACCCTCCTGGCCAAGGTCTGCGGCCTCACGCACCCGGACGATGTGGCCCACGCCGCAGGGCAGGGCGCGGACTTGCTGGGCTTCGTCTGCCACCCACCCAGCCCCCGCCACTGCGCGGACCTGGGTGTGGCCGTGCCCTTCCTGGATCGGGCCGTGCTGGTGATGGTGGCTGACGACGCCGCGACGATCCTCGCCGAGGCCCGCCGCCATGGCTTTCGCAAGGTGCAGCCGCACCTCCCTGCGGCGGCACGGGAGGCCGGTGTGCAGCTGCTGCGGGCGGCGGGACTGTTCGTCCTGCTGCCCTGGGCAGACGAGCCGGGCCAGGCGTCCATCGCCGCCGACCTCTACCTGTGGGAACCCAGCCCCGCCGCCACCGGCGTACCCGGCGGCTCGGGTCAGGCCCACGCCATGGGCTTCCCGCCTCCCGGCGCCTTCCTGCTGGCGGGCGGGCTCGATGGGGACACCCTGGTGGCTCGGCTGGCGGCCCTTCCGGTGGGGACCCGTACCCAGCTGGCGGGGGCCGATGCCGCCAGCCGCCTGGAGGCCGCCCCCGGCCGCAAGGATCCTTTGAAAGTCGCAGCATTCATTCACTGCGTGCACGGACTGGAGTCGCCATGACCTCTGGCTTTACCCTCCCCTCCCGCTTCGGCCTTCAGGGCCTGGGGGGTTGTTATGCCCCAGAGACCTTGCTCCAGCCCCTCCTGGATCTGGAGGCGGCCTTCGTCGCGGCGCTCCACGACCCGGCCTTCCAGGGCGAGCTGAAGGCGGAGCTGCGCCACTTCGTCGGTCGGCCCACGCCCCTTACCCCGGCGCCTCGCCTAGCTGCGGCCCTGGGCCTACGCAGCCTGCACCTCAAGCGGGAGGACCTCACGCACACCGGGGCCCACAAGATCAACAACGCCCTGGCCCAGGCCCTGCTGGCCCGGCGCATGGGCAAGACCGAGATCATCGCCGAGACCGGGGCTGGCCAGCACGGTGTGGCTACGGCCGCAGCCTGTGCGCGCCTGGGGCTGTCCTGCACGGTCTACATGGGTGTGACGGACATGGCCCGGCAGGCCCCAAATGTCGCTCGCATGCGCCTCTTCGGCGCCAAGGTCGAACCCGTTGAAGCGGGGCAGGGCACCCTCAAGGAGGCCGTGAACGAGGCCCTGCGCGCTTGGGCTGGTAACTGCAACAAGGCCCACTACATCCTGGGGTCGGCGCTGGGGCCGCATCCCTTCCCGACCCTGGTGCGCACCTTCCAGACCGTCATTGGCGAAGAAGCCCGGGCCCAGGCCCTGGAGCAGTGCGGGGCGCTGCCGGAGGTGGTGCTGGCCTGCGCCGGCGGCGGCAGCAACGGCCTGGGTTTGCTGGTGCCCTTCCTACAGGATCCGCTGCGCCGGATCGCGGTGGAAGCCGGGGGCCACGGCGCGGGCCTGGGTGAGCACGCCGCCCGCTTGGATGGCGGGCGCATGGGCGTCCTGCATGGCTGTCGCACCCTGCTTCTGCAAGATGACCACGGCCACACGGCGGAGACCGCCAGCATCAGTGCAGGCCTGGACTACCCGGCCCTGGGGCCTGAGCTGGCGGCGCTGATCCTGGACGGCCATGTAGAAGTCCGGCGGGCCTCGGACGAGGAAGCCCTGGAGGGCGCCCGCCTGCTCTGCGAGGCCGAAGGCATCCTGCCGGCCCTGGAGAGCAGCCACGCCCTGGCGGTCCTGCCGGCCCTGGCCCGGGAGGGCGTCACCAGCGTGCTGCTGGGCCTCAGCGGACGCGGCGATAAGGACCTCTCCACCTACCAGGCCCGCACCGGAGTTTCGGCATGACCACCCCAAGGACGCCCATGAACCCGTTGCTGCCCTTCATCATGGCCGGTGACCCCTCCCTGGAGGCCCTGCCCGGCATTCTGTCCGCCGCCCGGGCCCTGGGCCTCGAGGCCATGGAGCTGGGCCTGCCCCACTCCGATCCCATCGCCGACGGGCCGGTGCTCCAGGCCGCGGCGCACCGGGCCATCCAGCGGGGGGCCACGCCGCGCCGGGTGCTGGAGTCATTGGCTGGCCTCACGGACAGTCCCGACCTCATCCTCTTCACCTATGTGAACCCGCTCCTCCAGATCGGCACTGAGGCCCTGGTGCGGCTGCTGGCTCCCACCCCGGTGAAGGCCCTGCTGGTGGTGGACCTGCCCTATGGCGAGGAGCCCACCTTCGAGGCGGACCTCCGGGCGGCGGGCTACCCCATGGTGCCCCTGCTGACGCCCACCACCACCCTGGAGCGGGCCCGGGGGATCCTCGCGGACCGCCCCGATCCTGGGCCGGAAGCGCCCTTCGCCCAGCGCTTCGCCTATGTGGTGGCCCGCCTTGGTGTCACCGGCACGGGGCAGGGGACCGATCTGTCCCCCGTGGCCCGCCGGGTGGCCGATCTGCAGACACTCGGAGCGAGACCGCTGGCTGTGGGCTTCGGGCTTTCGGATGCCGAGAGCCTGGCTGCGATCCGAGCCCTGGGAGCCACCCCCGTGGTGGGCTCGGCCCTGGTTCAGGAGCTGGCCTCGGGTCTGGACCTCCAGACAGCACTGCTCCCGCGGTGGACATCGGCGACCTAGGCAGGGTATGAAATTAATCGGTTTTGCAGGGGATGGTTGCACATGTCGCCTGTTTTGGTATCGTGGTCCATCTTCCTCTTTACGGAATTGGCTGGAGACAGCCACTCACCCCGGGATCCCGGGACAGGAGCCATGCGCTTATGAGCCATCGTTCACGCCTCACCTTCACTGCGCTGACCTTGGTCGCCGCTGCTGCCCTCGCCCCCCAGGCCCAGGCGGCGGGCTTCCAACTCAGGGAACAGAGCCCAAGTGCGCTGGGCAACGCCTTTGCCGGCATCAGCGCCGGGGGCAATGACATCAGCGCCCTCTTCTTCAACCCTGCGGTCCTGACCCAGTACGAAGGCACGACCTTCTCCTTCGGCGCCACCTATGTGGGCATCAGCGCCAAGTTCAACGGTGCCTCGGCCAACCGCACCCCAGTGCTCCAGGGCCTGGGTTTCTTCTCTGCCCCGGTCACGGGTGCCAACCTGAGCCCCATCTCCGGCGCTGCAGGCACCAGCAACGCGGCCGTGCCGGCGGCACTGCCTGAGTTCAACATCGCGTACAGCCTCTCCAAGGATGTGAAGGTCGGCCTCTCCGTGAACGTGCCCTTCGGCCTCACCACGGAGTACGACGCCAACTGGATCGGCCGCTACCACGGATTGAAGTCCGACCTCAAGACCATCGACGTTGCCCCCAGCATCGCCTTCCGCATGGATCACGGCTGGACTCTGGGTGTCGCCTTCGTGTTGCGCAAGGCTGACGCCGAGCTCTCCAACGGCGTGGACTTCGGCACCGCCCTGGCCCTCAAGGTCGGCGGCGCCCTCGCCGCTGCGGGCCTCTCCACCGTCTCGCCCTCCCCCAGCACCCTGCAGAACAGCCCCGTGGCCACCATCGCCATGGGCGCTCCCAGCGCCGTGCTTGGCACCCCTGGCTACGCCACGCCTGGTGCCTGGGACGGCACCGCCGGCCTCAAGGGCAGTGGCTGGGGCTACGGCTGGAAGGCCGGCGCCACCTACCAGATCCCTGACCTCCGCATCGGCCTGGCCTATGCCGCCGCCATGCACATGAACCTCAAGGGTGACGCCACCTTCGTTTACCCCACCACCATCCCCTCCACGGACCTGGCGGCCCTCAACGCTGCTGGACTCAAAAATGGTGGTGGCTCCGCTGACCTGAACCTCCCCGCCACGGCCTCCGTCGGCATCGACTGGCAGGTCGCCCCTGACATCTCCGTCCAGTGGGAAGTGGCGCGCACCACCTGGTCCCGCTTCCGGGAGCTGCGCGTGAAGTTCGACTCCGGTGCGCCGGACTCCATCACGGACGAGAGCTGGCAGGACAGCACCTTCCTGTCCGTGGGCACCGCCTGGAAGGCCAGCGATAAGTGGACCCTCCGCATGGGCGCAGCCTTTGACAAGAGCGCCGTGGATGATGCCCACCGCACCCCCCGCATCCCTGACAACGACCGCCTGTGGGGCTCTCTCGGTGCCTCCTACATCATGTCCAAGAAGGTGACCCTGGACGTGGGCTACACCTACCTGCGGGTGGGTGCTGGCAAGGTCATGCTCTCCCCCGGCACCAGCCCCTACGACATCAGTGCCACCCGGGGCAGCCTGAACGGCACCATCAATGCCAAGATCAGCCTGCTGGGCGCGTCCGTCCGCTACAACTTCTAGCGCCAGCTGAATACAAAACAGGAGCCCGGCTTGCCGGGCTCCTGTTTTGTATCTGTAGCCAAAAAGCAAAAAAAGTTGGCAGCTCAGTCCCCGGAGCCGTCGTCGGGCAGGGGGTCCAGGGCGTCGAGGCGGAGGGTCGGGGGGGCGGCCAGATAGACGTCCGGAGCCTCCTCCTGCAGGTGCCGGCGGGTGCGCTCCATGAGGGTGTCCAGCTCCCGCAGGAAGGTGAGCCGCTCCCGCTTCAGGGCCCGCAGGTGCACCTCCAGGCCCACCACCTGCTCCTGGGCCTCCCGCATCACCTCTTCCGCCCGGAACTGGCCTTCCCGGATGAGCAGGTCCCGCTCCCGGTGGGCGCCCTCCAGGACATCTTCGCGGGTGCGCTGGGCCTGCAGGAGGGTCTCGCGGAAGATGCGGTCCTGGTCCTGGTACTGGCGCAGGCGTTCGCGGCTGTCGAGCACTTCCTCCTTGAGCTTCTGGTTCTCCGCCAGGACTTCCTCCCACTCGCCGGCCACCTCGTGGAGGAAGGTCCGCACCTCGGCTTCCTCGAGGCCCCGGAAGGCCTTGTCAAACTCCCGGCGCTGGATGTCGAGTGGCGTGTACTTCATGGCGCCTCCGGTCAGGAATACATGGCCTGTTCCAGAACCCTCTGAACCAGCCAAAGCAGCGCCAGCGCAACGAAGATGTCGAGGCTGATTCCCCCGATGGGCGGGATGATGGCTCGAATGGGGTGGAGCACAGGTTCGGTAATGGCGTGCAGGGCGCGGACCCACTTGTTGCGCGGATCCACTGGAAACCAGGAGATGAGTGCGGTGGCGATGAGCATCCAACTCAAGACCGTTAGAGCGTAGTGAGCGATGCGAAAGAGAAGGGGCATGGGCAGATTCCTGGTAATCCGTTCATCATAGCGGGGAGTGAGGCTTTCACATGCGGATCGGAATTTCCTGCTACAGCACCTTCGGCGGCTCGGGCGTCGTGGCCACCGAGGTGGGCAAGGCCCTGGCGGTGCGGGGCCATGAGGTCCACATCCTTAGCCCCAGCCTTCCGCCCCGCCTGGTGGGCTTTGAGGACCGCCTCAGCTTCCACGAGGTCCGGGCTTCGCCCTACCCCCTCTTCGAGGACGCCCCCTACTCCATCGCCCTGGGCTCCAAGATGGCCGATGTGGCCGAGCACCATGGTTTGGACATCATGCACGCCCACTATGCCATCCCCCACGCCATGGCAGCCCTGCTGGCCCGCATGGCCCTCCCCCACCTGAAGGTGGTGACCACCCTCCACGGCACGGACATCACGGTGGTGGGCAGCGATCCCAGCTATTTGCCCATGGTGAAGATGGCCATCCGGGAGAGCGACGGCGTCACGGCCGTCTCCGACTACCTGCGAGAGGAGACCATCCGCACCTTCGGGGTGGATCGGGAAATCGACGTCATCGGCAACTTTGTGGAACCACCCGGGCCCGAGCGCCCCGATTGCCGCGCCTGGCTGGCTCCCAAGGCCGCCTTTGTCCTGACCCACATCTCCAACTTCCGCCCGGTGAAGCGGGTGATGGATGTCATCAAGGTCTTTGAGCGGGTCCGCACCGAGGTGCCGGCGCGCCTGGTTATGGTGGGGGATGGACCCGACCGCGTGGAGGCCGAAGCCTATTGTCGGGACCGAGGCCTCGATAAAGAGGTGCGCTTCACGGGCAAGCAGCTGGACATCGGCACCGTGCTGGCCTGCTCGGACCTGTTCCTGCTGCCCAGCGCCACCGAAAGCTTCGGGCTGGCCGCCCTCGAAGCCATGGGCCACCGGGTGCCCGTCATCGCCAGCAGGGTGGGGGGCCTGCCGGAGGTGGTGCGTCACGGCGTCGACGGCTACCTCGAGACCATGGGCGACACCGAGGCCATGGCCCAGGATGCCCTGCGCCTGCTGAAGGACGATGACCTGCGCCAGCGCATGGGGGTCTCTGCCCGGGAGCGGGCCCTGGATACCTTCGCCGAGGGGCCCATCGTGGATCAGTACGAAGCCCTCTACCGGCGGGTGCTGGGGCGTTGATGAATCGAAGTTTCAGTAGTAGATGATTGAATAAAAAGCTCTTGCGAAGCTGTTTCAGGGAGTACATCCGGTGCCTTCAGTGCCTCGGCCTGGCAGGTCGGGCAGTGTCCCTGGCAGTCCGTGCCGCAGGCCGTCCCGGGTCGGGTCTTCCTGGGCGCATCGGGGTGAGGTTCGGGCATCAGCCATGATCCCACAGGGCCCCCTCAGGATCCTTCGGCCCCTGCCTGCGTCAGGTTCGCTCGTCGGTGCATCCACTGGGCCAGGACGGTCAGAGCCACCCCCGCCACGGCAGCCGTCAGCCAGAAGACCCGCACCCGGGAGAAGTCGTAGGCCTGACTGGCGCCGGTCAGCTGGCCCCGCCCGATGAGCCACCCGCTCACCATGTCCTGGAGCCCGGCCCCCACGTAGCTGGCGATGCCCACCACCCCGAGGGCCGTGCCGGCAGCGGCCTTGGGCACGCTGTCCACCGCCATCAGGCCCCCCAGGATGCAGACCAGGGAGCCGATGGCCAAGCCGAAGCCCACCATGGCGGCCACATCTAGCGCCTTCGGTCCGTGGGGCAGCCCAAGCATCAGCAGCAGCGACGCAGCGTTCAGGGCTCCAAAGAGCAAAGCGGGCCTCGCCCGATCCCCCCCGAAAAAGGCATCCGAGAGCCAGCCCGAGGCCACGGTGCCCACCACCCCAAACACCGAGCTGATGCCCACCAGGCCGCCTGCCTCCACCAGGGAGTAGCCCTTGGCGTGGTGGAAGTAGAAGATGCCCCAGCTGTTCACGGCATAGCGGGTGATGTACATGCAGGCGCTGGCCAGGGCGATGCACCACACCAGGGGGTTGCGCAGCACCTGGGCCTGGGTGGGAGTGAGGCCGCCGGTGCGGGGGGTGGGGTCCAGGGGGGCGATGTCATCGGCCGGGCGATCCCGGAACAGGAGGAGGATGAGCAGGACGCCAAAGGCGCCCACGGCCGCGCTGCCGACGAAGCCCCCGCGCCAGCCCCAGGCTGCCACCACCAGGGAGGTCAGCACGAAGGTGAGGCCCTCGCCGATGTTGTGGGCGGCGCTCCAGAGGCCGTAAAAGGTGCCCCGCTGCCTGGGCTCGAACCAGCGGGTGAGGCCCACCACGCAGGCGGGGGCGCCCATGGACTGGAACCAGCCGTTGAGGCCCCACACAGCGGCAAAGAGGGCGAAGCCCAGCCACCCGCCCGCAGCCCCCAGGAAGAGGTTAAGGAGCGCCGAGCCCGCCAGGCCCAGGGCCAGCATCTTGCGGAGGCTCAGGCGGTCCGCCAGCACCCCGTTGGTGAACTTGCCCACGGCATTGGCGTAGAAGAGGGCCGAGCCTGCCAGCCCGATCTGGGCGGGCGTGAGGATGTGTTCCGCCACCAGCGGTGCCTTCACCACAGAGAGGCTCAGGCGGCACACATAGTAGAGGCCATAGCCAAAGGTGGCCCCCGCCAGCACCAGCCATTGGCGCGCGGAGATCTCCCGCCAGGCGAAGCCCTTCATTGGGGGTCTCCGGCAGGGAGGGAAGGGGGCTGAATGAAGAGGGCCAGGGGCATGCTCCATCGAACCACGGAGGCTCGGAGGGTGCGATGGGGAAGTGGGGTGGGGGTCAGCGTCCCTGGATCTCTCCGAGGTCAGGATCGCGCTCGAACCTGAGCACCGCCAGGATGCGAATGGCATCCTCTTGGCGCTCGTACATGACTCGAAAGGGGGGCTCGACGAGCTCTCTCAAACAGAGCCGGTCCAGCCCAGAGGACTCGCATCAGTGAGCACGCTTCTTCAGGCGGGCCCCGGCCTCCTCATGAGTAACAACGTCGCCCGCCTCGAAGGCCTTTCGTCCTTGCTCTACGGCTTCCAAAACTCGGGCACGGCGAGTCCAGTCATCCACAAGTTGGGCCATGCTAACGCCCTTCTCAGCGGCCATGACCCGCATCATCCGAGCCGTTTCCTCGGGGACCAACACTGAAACCTTGGTGGTGGGACCTGCAAAGGACTTTGGACGACCGATGGCCATGGGGAACCCCCTTCGTGGATTTTAAATCCTTTTACACTAGTGTCCGGTTAAAAGTCAAACAATGGCAGTTGTTTAGAGAAGCGGTCCTCGTGGGTCTGGATTTCCTCCTTCGCAAAGGCGCGCCGTAGCTCGATTTTCTCGAAAACGGAGACCGACAGGATCTGTAGCAGTTGATAGAGCGAGGCCTCGAGTTGGAGTTCCTTCTTCACGATAGCAATCAGCACATAGGTGGCCACGGCGCACCAGATCTGGGTCTTCACTGCGTTCTCGCTGGTGCCCATGAAGCGCTTGATGCGCAGGTGCTGCTTGATCCATTTGAAGAAGAGTTCGACACGCCAGCGCTGCTTGTAGAGCGCCGCGATGGTCAGCGCCGGCAGCGCGGTGTTGTTCGTGAGAAAGATCAGCGTGTTGCCGGTATCGGGATCCTTGTAGCGGATGCGCCGGAGGGACTCGGGATAGTGTCTGGAGGTGAGGTAGCCGTTCAGGACCACCCGCTGGTCGCAGATGACACCATGCTCTCGATCTGCGGGCATCGAACTGATGCGGCGGGCATCCATGTTTCGCTTGGCGCGGGTGACATAGAACGCGCCCTGCTGGTCGATGCCGTACAAGCGCTCGAAATCCAGGTAGCCGCGATCCATCACATAGAAGGCACCAGGCTCGATGGGCAACAGATCCAGCACCCGCACATCGTGCATCTTGCCATCGCTGATGTGAATGAATGCTGGGATGGAGCCCCTGAGATCCAGGAGGGTGTGGAGTTTGATGGCCCCCTTCGCCTGTCGGAATGGTGCCCACTCGAACAGTGAGAGGCACAGATCGATGGTCGTAGAATCGAGCGCGTAGACGGTGTTGTCGAGGTCGAGAGCAAGGTCCTCGCCGCAGTAGAGCCTTCGGGCCCGCCGAATGAGCACCTGCGCCACCTCGGCCCAGATACGCCAGTCGCGGTTCTCGTTGGCATCGGCCAAGGTCGACCGCTTCACGGGATGTCGGAATCCCATCGCATACAACCGCGTAGAGTTCACCGCCAGGCAGGCTTCGATGTCCCGCAGACTCTCGCGCCAAGTCAGCTGCGCGAAGGCCATGGCCCGGAACTGCTCGGTGCACGGGAAGCTTTGCACCCTCGTATCGCCTCCGAGGCGAGCCACGATGCGCCCGAATCCACTCCACGGCATGAGGTCCATCAACTGGGTGACCATCGTCTTCCCGGAATTCATGGCGCTGCCCCCTGGGGTCCAACCCCAGGAAACCACCCGAAATTCCGTTTCCGCCGTTCAAATCGCCACCAAGGAATATTGATTGGAAA